>JAQCBB010000005.1 GCA_027621535.1 Pseudomonadota bacterium
AAGCCCTCTGTGTTGCTAGAAGTAAATAAAATAACTTTTAGGGTTCTTTATCAAGATGGGGGACCTAATGTTTTTGATACGTATATCAGAAATGAAGGTAGTTGTGTTTTAGTTGATAAAGCCAATCAAATATAAATTTATAGGATGACTAATGATGGAAGATAAACGTTGTTGTGGCAGAGGAGTTTGTATAATAAATGCTTAAGGCGTTTGTTGGTGCGGACAAAGACCGGATGGTAAGAAAGCATGTATTGATATTACATAAAGTTATAAATTTTATCAAAGCAATAAATTAAAGTGGTCAATTGCTTGTAAATAATTAATCACCGAACCAAAAAAACTCAGTTAATAATGTAAATCAATTTAGTGTTTAAAAAATCCCCCACTAAGATTAATGGGGGATTAAATAATATACTCATATTTTTGCCTAGCTATGGGTTAAGCAAGCATTTTAAAGCTACTGGGCTGAAATTTTATAGATTTCACCTTCATCAGTAGTAGCAAAAAGAGCATTTTCCGGACCCATTCTTAGTCCACGAAATCTCTTTGACACTCCAGTAGGCATATGGATCACACTCTTGACAGATAATCCGTCTTCAGCGATATCAACCATGTCAATGCGCATTCCGCCTGGTGTTCCACCAAAACCAATTCCCATGATTCCAGTAGCGAAACGTCCTTCATAAATGCCCCAGTTACTACCTTTTAGGAAGGCAGCGGAACCAGTTCCCTGAGAATAGCCATTATTATTCCAAGCTGGAGGCATTAAATCACTAAAACGGGTATCACTCATGGGGGTGTATGCCGCGCGAACAGCTGGAGTCATACCTTCCATTTGATTCGGCTCATAACCACAATACTCATCAGGACATGCGCCTCTTCCTGCCACTTTTTCTGAAGGATCCCAACCACCATTACCACCGATGACTAATTTAGTGATTTCATCATTGTGCCAAGGTCCATGCTCAGCAGTAAAGACTTGACCGTCACTGGGACGGAAATCTAAACCTTGAACATTTCTATGACCATAAGTATAAATACGATTATCCGCTTTGATTATATTTTCTGGATGACCCTTGCCATTTCCATCAATTCTCAAAACTACACCACAAAGCAATGAATTATCTTGTGGGCAAACTCCTCTATGACGGTCACCAGTGCCTACGTAAAGATAACCATCAGGTCCAAATCGCATTCTTCCACCATTGTGTGCACCAGGCCCGCCGAAGGGTTGATTTGACTTGAATGGTTTATACTGAATATCTCTCACTATATCGTTACGTCCAGAAACACTTTTTAAATCTTTACTAACTGTGAATTTCATAACAATGTTACCGTCACATCTTTCAAAATTCGTTTTACACCCAGAGCCATGATATTTGGTGGAGCTGGAATAGAGATAAAGAGTACGATTTTTTTCAAAATTAGGGTCTAGTTCAACACCCAACATACCAGCCTGACCCTCACAAAAAAGATCATCCCCAGCATTTTTATAACCTTTTGAACCCTTCATGCCGTACAACGCGTTGGTTGATCCAGAAGATGTTTTTATTGAAAGACCTTTACACTTCTCAGTGTAAAACATGGAGCCGTCTGGGGTGAATGCCACGTCCCATGGGTTTTCTAGGCCAGACATAACTACCATTGACCCAATCGCAGGAACATTCATTCCTTTTTCAGCATGGCTTGATGTTGTTGCAAGCAACATGAGCAACGCTATGAAGCTTAATAACAAATTAAAACTAGTAAATACTTTCATAATTAAATACTCCTATTAAAAAAACGTATAAAAAAATATCGAAATTTACTGCATTGCACTTAATTGCAATTAAATCTAATAAAAAAAATCTTTCACTTTGAATCGAAATCGATACGCATCAGAGACCTACAAACTATTAACATCATATTTTGCATCTTTTAAGTACTCAGCTATGTTTGCAATTTCTTCATCGGTTAACGCTTTTGCTCCCATAATCATTAAAGCTGAATTTGGCCCAATTTCAATGCCAGACCTATATATTCCCAGCTTTTCTATTGTGTATGCAACCTCCTTACCTGATATTTTTGGATAACTGGAAGCTCCTTTTCCTGCTGGACCATGACAATTTATGCAGGTTTGGTTGTATCTTACTTTTCCAGCAATAGCATCAGCCGCTTGAATCTGAAAAGAAAAAAGAAAACAAATAATGCCAAGGTACCTAGAGAAAGTCATAATTGCAATCATCTTTAAAAGTTATCAAGCAGCCTTTTTATAACTATTTAAATTAAAGTTTAGAAAAGTAATAAATAATATACACCTTAATAGATAGAAGTTCAAAAGAAATTATTCCTGACGTTTGATATAAGCTATAACGTCGGTTGTTGATGATTAAGTAATAAATCCTAATTTATCGGAGTTATAAAAAAGACCACTTGTGAAGCAAAAAAGGGAGATTTATGAAGAAAATCTTAATTTTATTATTACTCATAACCAATCTTAAGTTTTGCGAGAGATTTTTCTCAAGCTCAGGAAGGGACTCCGTTTGTAGCAAATATTGTTGGGATAACTCTTGGATTACCAGAACAAATATTACTAGTATTTTTAGCAATGGCAGCATCTATCGGTGCACCAGCAATTCCAAGCGCAGGGATGGTTACTCTGGCTTTAGTTTTGGGCGCATTAAACCTCCCAGTTGAATATATAGCTCTTTTTATTCCCATTGATCGTCTCATCGATACCTTTAGAACAACTGTCAATGTTGAGGGTGACTTAGTGGGTGCTTTGGTAATGAATAAATTTTTTAAGGCTTAATTTTTTTTATTAGGTCATATGATAATGAATACGCCGCAGGGATAACCACCAAAGTCAGTAATGTTGAGGATATCATTCCGCCAATAATTGCAACTGATAAAGGCCTATTCTCTTCTGAACCTGCACCAACTCCAAAAGCCGCTGGTAATAAGGCTAAAATCAATGTGAGTGAAGTCATTAGCACTGGCCTGAGTCTCACTGGGCATGCTTTTATAAGTGCATCATCAATTTTACTTCCTTGAGCAATTAATTGGTTTGTTAAATCCATGAGCAATATTGAATTCTTTGCAACCAGGCCAACCAGTAAAACAAGTCCAATCATGGAATAAATATTTAAACTATTTCCTGTAAGCCATAAAAGAAAAATCCCACCAATAATAGCTAAAGGTTGAGCCAGCATAACAATTAGGGGTTGAAAGAAAGAATTAAATAGGCTTGATAAAACTATGTATAACAAGACTGTGGCTAAAGAAAAAATAAAGATAACGTTAGATAAAGTATCTCCAAACTCTTTTGCTTGACCGGAATATTTAATATTGTATTCTCCAGGAATGATTTGATTTTTAATTTCATTTATTTGATTGATTGCATCACCGAGGGAAATTTCTGGATTGGTATAAAAATTAGCTGCATATTGTAATTCTTCACGATTGATTATCGCTGGACCCAGTGATTCTTTAAAATGAGTAAAATTATCAATCCTAACTAATTCACCTGTTTTAGAGCGAATATAAATTTTATTTAGGTCCTGAATATCATTAAAAGAGCCCTCTTTAACTTTTAAGCGTATATCATACCTTTGACCATCTCCAGGTTCATCATTGTATTTAGCAACATCAAAACCATTGCTTAAAATGGAAACACTTTCTGCAATTTGTGTGGCTGTGATTCCAAAAGAAGCTGCTTTATCACGATCAATCTCAAGGATCATTTGAGGAAGATTAAGTTGTAGGTCCAGATCAATATTTCCAATACCCTCTATTTCTGATAATTTTGCATTTAATTTATCAGCAAATATGGATACATTTTTAATACCCGGGCCAATCAATGAAAATTGTAATTTTTCAGAACGCTGTCCGCGAGTAATAGATACCCCAGCAGGAAATGCTTTGACTCCAGAAAGGGTTGCTAAGTCTTTTTTTAATAAATCCATGACTTCGATTTGACTTTTATCTCGAGAGCTCTTTTCTTTAAGACGGATACTGATATATCCACGGTTAACTTGACCTCGACTGCCAAGCCCAACAGATGAAAAGACACTTTCGATGTATGAATTATATTTCTCAATAACTGATTCAATTTCAATTAATTTTTCAACGGTATAGTCCATATTAGAACCCAGTGGAGTTTTAAAAGTTACTGTAAATCTACTTTCGTCAGTTTCTGGAACAAATTCCTTTTTAGCCTGTTTAAAAAAGAATCCTGAGCTAAGAACAATTAAAAGTGTAATAAATAAAACTTTAATACGATGTTTTAGAATCCATTTTAATATTTTTAAATATTTTTTTTCCAAATTATTAAAACCCTTGGTTAGAAATTCAAAATATGATTTATGTTTTGAATCTCTGTACTTTTCTGGAAGATATTGATCTAAATTTAAATCATTGGCTTTTAGGTATCTGGAACAAAGCATGGGCGTCAGGGTTAATGACACAATTAATGATACAAGAATACCGACAGTTACAACCACAGCAAAAGATTCAAAAAATTTACCAATAATTCCATCCATGTATATGACGGGTGCGAATATGCTGACTAGCGCTAGAGATGATGCAATAACTGCAAACACCACTTCATTACTACCTTTGATCGCAGCATCAGTATTATTTTTTTCAATATTTTGATGCCTGAATATATTTTCTAATACAACAATGGCATCGTCAACGACTACGCCAATAAGAAGAATTAATGCAAGTAAAGTCATACTGTTAAAGGTATAGCCAAAGAAGTACATGACGGCGATTGAGCCAAAGAGAGAAATTGGAATAGCGATTGAAATAATTAAAGTTGATCGCATTGACTGAAGAAAAATGAATACAACAAGAGCTGCCAGCAGCGTTCCTTGAAGAATATGATCAAAAAGTGATTTGATCATTTCCTTAATAAAAATCGAATCATCTGTTGAGATACCTAAATTTAATCCAGGAGGTAAATTGGGTCGAATCTCATCATCAATTTTCTTTTTGACTTTTTCTATGATTTCCACAGTATTCGAATTAGCAACTTTAACAATTCCAAGGCCAATGGAGGGATTGTAGTTGTATCGAGCAGTCTGCCTGTAATCCGTTAATCCATCCTCAATGTCGGAAATATCTTTAAGTTTAATATTTGTTTTATCACGAAAACCAATGACTAAATTTTGTAAGTCTTGAACTTTATGAAACTCTAAATCGAGCTTGAACATTTTCTCAGATTGGTTTCGAACAAGATAACCTCCAGGTAACTGAATATGTTCATTTTTGAATGCCGATTTTAAGTCATCAGCTGTTATATTTAAAGCCACCATTTTTTCAAGATCAAGGTTGACTCTAACCGTCCGATCTCGTCGACCACCTAGAGTCACTTCACCGACCCCATCAATCGTTTCTATTTTCTTTTTTAAAATATTATTAGCGTATAAATTTAATTGCTGTATGGTTCTGTCTCCGGTTAGCCCAAGCCACATAATCGGGCTAGCATTAGTTTCTACTTTTCTAATAACAGGAGGCACAATGTCATCTGGAAGCCTTCGGCTTAATTGACTGACCTTAGATTGAACTTCATTGAATGCAACTTCAATATCCTTATTTAACTCAAAGGTAATCGAAACTACTGATACTCCAGGAGAGGATTGTGATTTGATAGATTCGATTCCAGTAACCGTATTCACAGCAGTTTCAATTAGATTGGTGATCGAGGTGTCAATTACTTCAGGATTTGCCCCTTCTAGGGTTGTTGTGATAGATAAAACCGGAAATTCTATCATTGGGAAACGGTCAACCCCAATTTTCTGATAACCTATGTATCCAAACAGAATAAATATTAATGAAACCATCCAGGCAAATACATGCCTTTTGATCGATAATTCAGGAAGCGTCATTTTCTTTTACTTTAATGCTTGCATCATTTGTCAGGTAACCTGCGCCGTCAATGACGATATCTTTACCGGCATCAACTCCATCAATGACTTCAATCCAGCCATTTTGAGAAATACCCGTGGTGATATTTCTAGCAATAGCTTTTCCATTGATTGCCTCGTAGATGACTGAACCTGATGGCCGAAGAATAACGCTTTGTTCAGGTACCGATATAGATTCTCTTTTTTCAAAAATTATAGTGGCTTTTACGCTTGCACCAGATTGCCAAGATAACTCATTAACAATATCAGCAATGACGTCGATTGAACGACTATCCTCAATTATTTGAGGTTTTAATTCTTGAATTTTAGTTATGTATGGCTTAGCTGAGGTAGGCGTTTCAAGGCTGATTTCGGTTCCTGGTATAAGCTTATTGGCAAACTTTTCTGGGAATGGAATATGTGCCCGAAGTTTTTTGTTATTAATGATCTGATAAAGAGGATCTCCAATTTTCACGTAATCCCCAATTGAAATAATTTGTTTTTCGATTTTCCCTGATATTGGTGCAATTACCCTAGTGCGATCACTATTGAGTTTAGCAATATCTAGTCCCACAATTGCTGAATTCAGCTCTTCTTGAGTTTCTTCAATTTGAACGGCAAGTGATTCCAATGCGTTAGGCGATATAAAATTTTCATCAACTAATTTCAAATTTCGATCATAATTTATTTTTTGATTATTTAAACGGGCTTTTAATTTTTTTACCTCAGCCTCTGATAAAGAAAGTTGATAGGATGTGTCTGATGGGTCAACCTCAGCCATAAGTTGACCTTTATTGATACTCATACCAGGGCGAACATAAATTTTTGTAATTTTGCCTGAAACCTCAGAGGCAACGGTGGGATCAATAATACCCTCAATGGTGCCAATGGCTGACTCTTGATAAGTAAATTCCCTTACTTGTGATTTTGCAACAGTAACATAAGTGTCTTTACTGGATTTTTTTTGTTCAGCACCATCTTCCGTCTTACTGCATGAAAGAATTAGAGTTAAAACTATCAAAAAAAGTACTTTACATTTCATTTTATTTTATTCCAATCAAAATATGGCCCGGGGTCTATTTTTCTTTGAGGAGCAATGTCTGAATGACCAACTATGTCTGTGATATTGTATTCTTTTTTTAATTGATCAAGTAAATTCAATAGTTTCTTATACTGCTCATTTTCAAATGGTTCAATCTCGCAACCTTCAACTTCAATCCCAATTGAATAATCATTGCAATTCGGTACACCTTTCCAGCTTGATTCACCCGCATGCCATGCTCGGTTAAGGCACGAAACAAATTGTATCAATTTTCCATTTCTTTTCACTAAAAAATGTGCAGAGACCTTGGTATCACTAATTGTCTCAAAATATGGGTGAAGTCTTGGGTCAAGTTTATTTTGGAAAAAATCCTCAATGAAACAATTATTATATTGTCCCGGGGGCAGGCTAATTGAATGAATTACAACAAGAAAATTTTTTGTTAACGGGGGTCTTTGATTAAAGTTAATAGATTCAATACGATTAACGTTCTTTAACCATCCATCGGTGTCAAAAAAATTATTTTGATTCATTTATTTCAATTATAATTGAACCCTTCAAATATCTAAAATAATTTCATGGTTTATCTAAGTCTCATTCTTATGCTTATACTAATATTAGTAGCAGCAGAAATTTTTACTAATGCTTTAGAGCACCTTGGTGAAAAATTAAAGATATCAGAGGGAGTGACAGGATCCATATTTGCTGCCATAGGTACGGCTTTACCTGAATCCTCAATTCCATTAATTGCCATTCTTGGTACTCACCAACAAAATCAAAATAACGTTCATGATGTTGGAATGGGAGCAATTTTGGGAGCACCATTAATGTTGAGCACTCTAGCATTTGCAATAATGGCTTTATCAGTTTTAAAAAAAAGAGGTTTATATGGGCCTATAAATCCCGAAAAAAAGGGTACTTTAAGGGATTTTAATTATTTTTTATTTGCTTACTTTTTCGCCGCAGGCGCGTTGTTTATACCTCATGAAAATTTTATTATTAGAATGGCTATTGGTTTAATAATGGTATTGATCTACTTTGCCTATATCTTAGAGACCGTAAAAGCATCAAAAAATTTAGTTACAGAAGGGCATCAAACAAAAGCCGATCGTTCTTTATTGATTGCAAAAATTGGAATGAAAAATAATTTAATTTCAATTTTTCTTCAAGTCCTTGTTGGGCTTATAGTTTTATTTTTAGGAGCAAAAGGTTTTATTCGTTATGTAGATGAAATTTCAATTCAATTGGGAATTCCTGTAATTATTCTATCAATTTTAATAATTCCTATTGCAACCGAGCTTCCTGAAAAAATTAATAGTGTGTTTTGGATTCGCAGAGGGAAAGATACAATGGCTGTTGGTAACATATCCGGAGCAATGGTTTTTCAAGGTACACTTTTACCTGCTCTTGGAATCGTATTGACGCCTTGGGAACCTAAAACCGAAGTTTGGACCGTAATAATATTTACAATGTTATCGGCAACCTGGATTCGTTGGACTATATCAAAGACTTCATTAAAAGTTTGGCACCTAATGATGTGCGCCATTCCTTACTTATTTTATCTCACCATAACTTTAATATAACCATAATGTTTTATATCAGAATTTTTATCTCTTTGATATATGAATTACTTGCCCTTATTGCGATTGCTTTTATTGTAAGTTTCATCTATTTGTTTTGTCTCCATGATGTTGATTTTGATAAAAAAATAACCTTACAGCAATTAATTATATGGTTGACATGGGGTGGCTATTTTATTTTTAGTTGGAGAAAATTGGGGCAAACAATCTCTATGCGCGCTTGGAAATTAAAATTGGTGCTTAGGGATAGATCCTTTACTTCACTAGCCATTCGTTATGTAAAAATTTCTTTTTTTTGGATTTTTTTTCCAATAAATTTTTTAGCAATCTTTTATTTCAAGAATAAATTCTTGCATGACATTAAAACAAATATTTTTATCACTGACGCTCAAACTTCATCATTAAGAAAATAGCGATGCTCAAAATCAAAAGGGAAGGAGCAATTGCAGTTGCAATTGGTTCCCAATCATTTAATACACCAATATGTCTAAATAATGAATTCATAATTTGATAAGTGATTCCAAAAATTATTCCTAAAAACATTTTGAGATATTTTCCTCCAGAGCGTTCTTGAAAAAAACCGAAAGGCACAGAAAAGAGAATCATAATCATTGGCATTAGTGGTTGAATTATCTTTTCCCAAAATGAAACTTCGTAGCGTGATGTTTTTTGATTATTCTTTTCTAGATATTTTATAAAGTCGTTTAGATCAAAAATAGACATTCGGTCAGGCGAAATAAGTAATACATTCATCATTTCTGGTTTGATCATAGACTTCCATGTTCCGGTTGCAATTTCGATAACATCAAAACCTTCATTTTTGATGAACGATTGTTTAATATTTTCCAGCTCCCAAGCGCCATTTTTATACTTACCATTGCCAGCGTCTACAATCGATCTTAATGTAAATGAATTATCAAATTCATAAATATGAATATCTTTTAAAGAGGCATCCGGAAAAACATTTTCAATATTCACAAAATTATTTCCATCTTTCATCCAAAAGCCTGACCTAAAATCAGTTGATACTGTTCCATCGGTAGCATTAATTTTTACTTGTTGCGCATTTTTTTCGCTAATTGGAGTAATTAAATTTCCGACAAAAAAAGTGAGAAAACTGAATACAAGAGAGACAAAAAGAAGTGACGATGCAATTTTAAAAATAGACATTCCACTGGTTCGCATAACTACAATTTCTGAATTACCTGATAATTGTCCAATGGTGAACATAGAGCCAATAAGGCAAGCTAATGGAATCATCTCATACAAATGACCAGGCATGCTGAGAAAGATAAATGTGATGATTTTAGGTAAATCATATCTCTCTGAGTTTAGGTTTCCTATTTCTTGAAGAAAATCAAAAAAAGCAAATAATAAGAGAAGGCTAATCGCAACAAGGCTAATATTTATAAAAAATTCAAAATTTAGATATCGTGCGAGTTTCATGATTTTAATTTATTTTTAAAATTTTGAATTTGAGAAGGAACCAGGGGAAGATTTAAGTTTCGCCTAAAGAGCAAATAGCTTGCAATAAGTGTAATGAATATGTGTATCAGGGAAGCGCCTAGGTAGGGATTGATCTTGCCAAGATGAATATAGCTTTGAGAAACGCCCATTAGATTGTTATAAATTGCAAAAATCAGGATCGCTATGATTATATTTGTTGATCGACTGGCTCTTGGATTAATAAAACTTAAAGGGATGGCTAAAAATATTAAGATTAATGCGGAGATCGGTAAAGATATTCTCCAAGCTAGCTCTGCCCAGTCACGATTTGTCCTCGAAGCTAATAAGATGAGGGTTGGAATAGCCTCAATCTGATTAACATTTATGATCGGCGGTAATTTTTTTTCAATTAGAAAACCGTAATCTTTAAATTGTATTTCAGTAAATTCATTTGTCTCATGATTTACCTCATATCGTTTACCATTTTTTAAAACAACATACTCATCATCATTATTAGTTTTGACCCGACTGCCTTCATTTGCAACAATGATACCTAACTTTCCATTTTGAACAGATTGAACAAAAATATTTTTGACTTTACTCCCTAGATCACCGAATCCTTCAACATAAAATACTCTTTCTTTGCTCTTAGATTCCCTAAATGAACCAGGTGAAATAGTTGCCAGCTCATCACGATTTTTTAATCCTGCTTTATATTCTTCAGATTTTTGAGTTGCCCACGGACTTAAGTACAGACTTAGAAATCCTATTAGGATTATTATAGGTAATGAAAAAAACATTATGGGTCTGATAAAGCTGGTTAGCCCTAATCCAGAACTGAACCAGATCATCATTTCACTATCTCTAAACCATCGACTGAGAGTTAATAAGATTGTCAGAAAAAGAGTTAAAGTTAGAAGAATTGGTAAATATTTAAGCAAACTGAAAATCAGGATGGTGACAATCGAATCGTTCGGTATAATACCTTTTGAAGCCAGTCGAAAAACAATAACACCTCTTTGTGCAATTACGATGCCTGATAAAATCAATATCGTCGACAAAGAATTATAAAACAATTCATTTTTTAGTTTGTTTTGATATAACATTTATTAAGGATTACGTATGAAATTTGAAATAGCCTCAACAGAAAAGATTAATTATTCCTCGGATATTATCATAATAGCAATTGATAATAAAAATAACCTTATTAATGCAAGTGGATTGGCAAAGCCTGATGAGGGAATCATTAAAGCTTTAATGAAAAAAAATCATCTTGGTGAAAAAGATTTTAGTACGGCTGTTGCGAATGATGTGTTAGGTAACAAACAATTTCTTTTAGCTCGACTTAACAACCTTGAACAGCTCGATGTCAAAGGTTTACATAAATTTTTTAATAATATCTTCTGCCATCTTGCTAAATTGAACTTTAAAAGTGCTCAGATTTGTTTGTGTAAATTTGCAAGCCTGAATGAGCTAGGTGCAAAAACTGTAGTTAAATTTTATGCTCGCTCTGCGCTGCATAATTTTTATAAAATTAATTCAGTTAAAAGTTCTAAATCTTCCCAGCCTATTGTCAAACTCATCATTCATTTAAACAAAAAATATTTACCTCAAGCAAAATCAGGACTTGTCATTGGACAAGCTATCGCAGAGGGCGCTAATTTAACTAAAGATCTTGGTAATTTACCTCCGAATTATTGTACGCCAACCTATTTGGGCACTGTTGCAAAAAAACTTGCAAAAGACAATGCCATGAAAGTCAAAGTACTGGGTAAAGCAGAAATAGAAAAATTAAAAATGGGATCATTTCTTTCGGTTGCTAAGGGGAGTAGAGAGGAGCCAAAGTTTATTGTTCTTGAGCATTTGAAAGGAAAAAAAACACAAAAGCCATTAGTCCTTGTTGGCAAGGGAATTACATTTGATGCAGGAGGCATTTCCTTAAAGCCCGGTTTAAACATGGATGAAATGAAGTGGGATATGGGAGGAGCAGCATCTGTGCTTGGTGTTATGAAAACTATAGGTCAATTAAAGCTTCCATTAAATGTCATCGCTTTAATTCCTAGTTGTGAAAATTTACCGGATGGCATGGCTGTTAAGCCGGGCGATGTGGTTACAAGCATGTCCGGACAAACAATTGAAATTCTCAACACAGACGCAGAGGGCCGTTTAATTCTATGCGATGCTTTAACTTATGCTGAAAGGTATTCTCCAGACTCCGTTATTGATATTGCAACTTTAACCGGAGCCTGTGTAATTGCTCTCGGTCATGAGGCCAGTGCAGTTTTTTCAAATACCGATAAACTTGCTCAAGAATTAATTTCAGCAGGCGAAGTTGCAAATGATCGCGCATGGCATATGCCTTTATGGGATGAATACCAACCGCTATTAGACAGTAATTTTGCAGATATGGCTAATATTGGTGGCCGAGCTGCGGGGTCGATTACAGCCGCATGTTTTTTATCTAGGTTTGCAAAAAAATATAATTGGGCACATTTAGATATTGCGGGAACAGCATGGATTTCAGGTGGAAAGGCAAAAGGAAGTACCGGAAGGCCTGTGAACTTACTTGTAGAATTTTTATTAAATCGCACCAAAGGCAAATGACTAAAATAGATTTTTTATACAATGTTGATCACTTTACCAATGGATTAGGACTAATTTTATGTAATTTTTACGAAAATCAAAAAACATTAATTTTTGCCAATGCCGGCCACAAAAATATCTCTGATTCGTTATGGCAATTTGAAGGTTTTTATCCTCATCATGTTGGAGAATATCCTGAAGAGAAAAAGCCACATGAAAATATCTTAATAAGTAATAAGTTTCACTATTGTTTTGATGAGCTATTAATTAACGTATCCAATATGGATTGTTTATTTTTTAGCCGTTTTGTAAACTTAATTGAAGTTGTCACTAATGATCGATTAATAAAAGATAATGCTCGAAACCGATTAAAAAAATATCGCGATTATGGATTTAAAGTAAATTTAATTAATTATCAGGAACTAACCAACTAATTTTTCGTACTCTGCTTTTGAGATAGTTTCGAACTGGCTTAAAGATTTTATTTCACATATCCATGACTCATAAGGTGAGTCATTTACGCTGGTAAGATTGTCCATAAGCTCATGATTAATTTTGGTAATTTTTAAATCGGAGGGGCTTATTAAATCAGACGCAGTTTTTACAGATTCAATCACACCAAACGCATCGCCAGAATTAATGATTTCATTTTCTTTTAATTCAATAAAAACAATATCACCTAAAAGATCTTGTGCATAATCAGTGACGCCAACCTGATATAAGTCGTCACTGATTGATTTGACCCATATATGGTCTTTCGTAAACATTAATTCTGCTGAATTCATAATAATTTCTATATTAAGTGTGACAAAAAAAAATTTATTGTATATCATTAACAGAATAAATAAACCGTGAGAAATAAATGTATCGAAAATTATTAGTTCTAATTTCTCTCCTATTATCAGTATTCAGTCTCAGTGCTGAAGAATTTCTAGACTACTCAAAATATTATAAGCAGTTGACCATCAAATCTCCCAAAGCGATTATTTATGATGCAGAGACAGGGGATGTAATTTATGAAAAAAAGGGCAATGAGAAAAGCTCAATAGCTTCATTAACAAAACTCATGACTGCAATGGTGATTATTGATTCCAATTTAGATCTGAATGAAATAGTTACCATTACAAAAGGTGATTTTGATCGAATTAAAGGAACTACATCACGTCTATGGTTGGGTTCTGAGCTAACTCGGAAACAATTATTAACAATTGCATTAATTGCTTCTGACAATCGAGCCGCCTCTGCGATTGCAAATTCTTACCCCGGTGGAAAATTAGCTTTTGTGAAAGCAATGAATGTAAAAGCAAAACAATTAGATATGTTTGATACTATGTTTACAGATCCAACAGGTCTTGATAAAAATAATATATCTACCGCTTTTGATTTAGTTAAGATGGCTCAAGCATCGAATCAATACCCTTTAATCAGAGAGCTGACCACTTCATCCTATTATGAGGCTTTTATTAAAAACAAAAATAAAACATTAAATTATAACAATACAAATTTATTGGTCAGACAAGGCTTGTGGGATATTGATGTCTCTAAAACTGGATATATTCGTGAAGCAGGGAAATGTTTGCTGATGCAAACGAAAGTCATAGACAAGCCAATCATCATGGTTTTTTTGGAATCTTATGGGAAATATACTCGAACTGCGGATGCAAAAAGGGTAAAGCAATGGCTTGAAAATATTCACATTCAAGCTAATCTTACCCTACGTTAAATTATTTTTTCTTTTTTTTCTTTGAGCCCTTATCTCTTTCAACTTTTGCATTAACAATTGCAACCGCCTCATCAAGACTGATAGTCTCAAAATCATATTTGTGACTTAATGGAGCTTTAATTTTTCCTCGTTGTAAATATGGCCCCCAGCGTCCTTTTAAAACCTCAATACTTTCTTTAGTAACTAGATCTTCCCCAATAACCCTTAATGGTTTATTTTTTTCAATTAATTCCGTTACCAATTCAATAGCCCTTTCGTGTGTGATATCGAAAATATCATCAGCTTTTGGAATAGATTTAAATTTTCCATCATGACTGATATAGGGACCAAATCGGCCAATATTTGCAAGTATTGCTTTGCCAGATTCAGGATAAATACCCAAGTCAATTGGGAGACTTAATAATTTTTTTGCAATATCCTCATTCACTGAATAGATGGGTATATTATTAGGAATGCTGATCCTCTTTGGTTTTATTTTTTCGCCATCTTTTTGTAAACCAACTTGTAAGTAAGGTCCATAAGGCCCTCTTAAAAGAAGAATATCTTCATTAAAATCACCATCACGATAAATTACTTGAGGATCATTTGATGCATTTTCTTCATTTACATTTCGAGTGTAATCACATTCGGGATAACCACTGCATCCAATAAATTTTCCTCTTTTACCTAATCTGGAAAATAATGGCTGACTACATTTTGGGCATGCTTCATTTATGTCTTCTTGCGTGATCGATGCACGATCAATATTTTCTTTATCTTTAATTTGTGCATTAAAATCACTCCAAAAAGATTTTAAGATAGGTATCCATTCTTTTGAGTCAGCAGCAATATCATCTAAATTAGATTCTAAATTTGCGGTAAATTCATAATCAACATATTTAAAAAAATGTTCAGTGAGGAATTTATTTACAACTAATCCGACATCTGTTGGTGTAAATCTTTTTTTATCAAGAATGACATACTCCCTGTCTTGAAGAGTTGAAATAATGGAGGCGTATGTTGATGGTCTTCCGATACCATACTCTTCTAAAGTTTTTACAAGACTAGCCTCACTAAACCTTGGTGGAGGCTCAGTAAAATGTTGTGTACCATAAATTTTCTTAATAGTTAACTCTTCACCCACGTCAAGTTCTGGAATTTTTTTATCATCAAAATCTGTGTCATTTGATGAATCATCATTTCCTTCAATATAAAGTGCCATAAATCCTGGAAATTTCATGGTTTGCCCGTTCGCTCTAAAGATAGATTCCCCCTTACCGATTTCCAAATCAACACTCACCGCATCAAATTGTGCTGACGTCATTTGACAAGCGATACTTCTTTTCCAAATAATTTCATATAATCTAAATTGCTCTGGAGACAAATAAGCTTTAATTTTCTCAGGGGTTTTTTTAATATCTGTTGGTCGAATTGCTTCATGAGCCTCTTGAGCATTTTTTGACTTTGTTCTGTATCCAATTGAATTTGTAGGCAAATAGTCTGGATCATAATTAGATTTTATGTAATTTCTAATTTGATTTAATGCTTCATTAGATAGGCTAAATGAGTCAGTTCTCATATAAGTAATTAAACCAGCAGTACCATCGCCCAATGCGATTCCCTCATATAACTGTTGAGCAATTCGCATGGTTCGGCTTGTTGTAAAACCAAGCTTTCTTGCAGCCTCCTGCTGAAGTGTTGATGTTGTAAAAGGAGGAGCAGGATTTCTCACTCTTTTTTTCTTATCAACTCGGGTAACTTTACATTTACCGGAAGATTTTAAGAGAAGATCGCCAACAATTTTTTGTTGATCATTTTCTGTAATAATAGTGAACTGTTCAACTTTTTTATCATCGAGTTGAATTAATTTTGATGCAAAAAGGCTATTTAGTTTAAGTGCTTCAAGATGAATGCTCCAATATTCTTGTTGTTTAAACTTCTTAATTTCTGCTTCACGCTCACATATTAATCTTAAAGCGGGGCTTTGAACTCTTCCAGCAGACAAGCCTCTTCTTATTTTTTTCCATAGGAGTGGTGATAAATTAAACCCTACTAAGTAATCGAGAGCTCTTCTTGCTTGTTGAGCGTTGACTAGTGCTATGCAAACGTCTCTAGGTTTTTTAATGGCCTCTTGAATTGCTTCCTTTGTAATCTCTTCGAAAACTACTCTTTTGATCAATTTTTGATCAGCAGTTATTTTTTTTGATTTTAAAATTTCAACAATATGCCATGAGATCGCTTCTCCTTCACGATCAGGATCGGTGGCCAAATATATCTCATCAGATTTTTTGGCTGCATTAATGATTGCATCTAAGTATTTTTTGTTTCGATCAATAAGTGCATATTCCATTTTGAAAGAATCTGTATCAATAGCTCCTGACTTAGGTAATAGATCTCTAACATGCCCATATGTAGCAAGAACATTAAAGTCACTTCCTAGGTATTTATTAATGGTTTTTGCTTTTGATGGAGATTCAACAATTAATAGTTTACTCATACGCTTCTTTCAAAAATGAAAGTGCATCATAATTAGAATTAATTAAAATGACAAGTTCATTGAAAAATTATGATTGTAGAATATCAAATACTTTTCTTATTTTTTTCAAATTTTTGAAATCAAAGAGTTGGGTGTCTGCGAGGTGTGAGGGTTCAATATTCATCAGTGCATTAAAGATATTATTTAATCTTCCGGGTTGTTCTTTTTCCCACTCAAGAATTATCTTCTTCATTTTTTTTCTTTGAAGATTTTCCTGTGTGCCACATAAGTTACAAGGAATAATTGGAAAATTCATTACTTTTGAATATGAAGCAATATCTTTTTCCTCTATATAAGATAATGGACGAATTACAATATTAGTCTGGTCGTCCGATAAAAGTTAGGCGGCATAGCTTTTAATTTTGATCCAAAAAATATATTCATGAGTAAAGTTTCAACAATGTCATTTTTGTGATGACCAAGCGCTATTTTATTGGCTCCAATTTCACGTGCAACACGATAAATAATACCTCTTCTTAATCTAGAACATAAAGAGCAAGTAGTTTGACCTTCAGGTATCTTTTCTTTAACAATAGAGTAAGTATCCTCTGTGATGATGCGATAGTTTACATGATGTTTTTCTAAATAATGAGGCAAAACCTCATCGGGAAATCCTAGCTGTTTTTGGTCAAGATTCATAGCAATGAGATCAAAATGAATAGGAGCTCTTTTTTTAAGGGCAGATAGTAATGAGAGTAAAGTGTAAGAATCTTTGCCTCCACTAAGACAGACCATTACAATATCGCCATCCTCAATCATGTTGAAATCTGATATCGCTTTCCCCGTCGCAGAAATAAATTTATTTCGAAGCTTGACGAAATTTCGACTTACATTGTGAGGTAAAACCGATCTTGACTCATAATGAAAAAGATCTTCCACCATCAACCTCCAGCACATGGCCAGTAGTATATGTTGCACTAGAAATTAAAAAATAGACAGCCTCTGCAATGTCTTGAGGAGAACCTGATTTTTTAAGTAATGTTTCTTTTATAACTTTGTCTTGATATTTTTTTGAGAATTCTTTAGTGTTTTCAGGCCACAGAATCGGACCCGGAGCAACGGCGTTAACTCTAATCAAAGGAGATAGTTCTTGAGCAAGAGAGTGAGTCAGGGTAACTAATCCAGCTTTAGCGATAGAATAAATTATATAATTTTTTTTTGGACTTTTAATGTGTGTATCAGTAATATTCACAATAGATCCACATGTTTTGTTTAAATAGGGAGCAGCATATTTTGTTAAAAAAAGTGGCGCCTTAAGATTGCTTCCTAAAAGATCATCCCAATCATGTGTATTTATCTTGGCTAGTGGAGTTGGAAAATAAGTGGAAGCATTGTTTATTAAACAATCAAGTCTAGAAAATTTATTTATGCATGCCTCAATAAGAGATTCATATGAGCTTGAATCAATCAAATCTGCTTTAAAAATTTCTGCTGAATTTTCTCTTTTTCGATTGAGCTTGAGTTTTAATTTTTTTGCTTCCTCTTCAGAGTGTCGATAATGTATAAGAACATTCATGCCTTTTGAGTGAAGAAACTCTGAAATATGCGCACCAATTCTTTTTGCTCCTCCTGTAATGAGAGCTGTTTTTTTTGTGATATTCTTAGTCATTCCTTTATTATAATTCAAGCAAATAATCTAAAGTTGTTATTATTAAAAAAAGATTTTCAAAGATGCTATTACAAGAAAAAATAAAAAATAAAATATCTTCAACAAATGATCAGTTAATTTCCTTTTCTGAATTTATGCAGATGTGTCTTTATGATCTAGATTATGGATATTATTCTTCTAAAAAAAACCAATTTGGCTCGAAGGGTGACTTTTATACGGCGCCCTTACTTGGAAATTTGTTTAGTAATTTATTAGTGAAACAAATTCTTGACTGTTTTTTAGAGGTTGATAGAAACATTATCGAAATTGGTTCCGGAAATGGCCAGCTTGCTAAAGATTTAATTATCGAGTTAATTAAACAAAACCAAGATATTAAAAGCTACTATATTCAAGAAAAAAGTTCGACCTTAAGGGAGCAACAAAAAATATTCTTAAAAAATAGTTTATCAAAAAATCAATTTGATAAGGTGCAATGGATTGATGATTTTCCGAATAACTTTAATGGAGTCATTATCGCCAATGAATTATTTGACGCAATTCCTACCAATGTTTACGAAGCTTCAAACTACAATATTTATGAAAGGTGTGTTGCGTTTGAGAAAGATAAATTTTTATGGCGAACTAGACCTTGTTTGTTAAAATTTGATTACCAGTTATCTTTACCTCCTTCAAAAATAATATTTGAGTATTCCAGTTTATATAGAGAGATAATTGAGAGTTTTTCAAAAACACAAAAAAGTGTTTTCTTAATCATTGATTATGGAATGGAGGAACGTCAATTGTTTCATC
This sequence comes from Pseudomonadota bacterium, assembly GCA_027621535.1. Taxonomy (GTDB): domain Bacteria; phylum Pseudomonadota; class Gammaproteobacteria; order Burkholderiales; family Methylophilaceae; genus BACL14. The sequence goes on from JAQCBB010000005.1 coordinate 19,176, forward strand.
CGCAAAGATTTGATGGAACTTTTAGAGGTTTTGTTAACAATAGATTAACTTCAGATGTTCTTTTAAATGTAGGAAATCAAGACATCACCTATCATGTAAACTTTACACATCTTGCATTTTTAACAAAACAATATGATATGAATATTTTGGGATATACGTCTCAATCTCATTTTTTGAATAATTTAGGATTAGATTTTATTAATCATCAATCATCACAAGATCATTATCAACAATTAAGTGAAATCAATTTATTGACTAGTCCCTCCGAGATGGGAGAGCTAATAAAGGTGATGGCTATAGGAAATAATAATAAAATGGAATTGAGTGGATTTCGTAATTTTGATAGAACGCATCTTTTATGATTTTGAATAATAGTAGACCCATTAGAAGTTATATAAAAAGACAAGGTCGGCTGACAAATGCTCAGAAAAATGCTATTGAGTTTCATGGAAGAAATTATTTAATGGATTTTCAAGATAAACATATTAGCTTCGATAATTTATTTGTAAAAAATCTACCCATCGTTTTTGAAATTGGATTTGGAATGGGAGGAGCTACTCATCAAATTACTAAAGATAATCCTGAAAAAAATTATATCGTCACTGATGTGCATCAACCTGGAATAGGAAATTTAATAAAATTATGTACTCTAGACTCTCTTGAGAATATAAAAATTATTGAATACGATGGTCTTGAGGTATTGAGAACTATGTTTATTAATCATTGTTTATTGGGCATTAATATTTTTTTCCCTGATCCTTGGCATAAAAAAAGACATAACAAAAGAAGATTAATTAATAAGGACTCACTGGAGCTATTTTCAAAAAAAATAATGTTTGGTGGAATGCTGCATATTGCATCAGATTGGGAGCCATATGCAATGAAAATTATAGACTTAATCAGACAAGATAGTAATTATCAAATAATAAATAATCATTTTAATGAAAGACCAAAGTTTAGGCCTGAAACCAAATATGAAAGTCGAGGAATACGACTTGGACATAAAGTATGGGATATATTAGCTATGAGAAGGAAGCCACTTTAGAAATATTTCTTCAACATCATCAAGTCCAATCTTTTTCAAGCTCGAGAAAGTTTGATATGAGATGTTTCCATTAAAATTACAGGCTTCAATTTTTTTGGTAAATTTATTTACTTCTTTTTGTGCTTGATTTCTTGAAAGCTTGTCAGATTTGGTTAAAAGGATATGTATGGATTTTTTAGTTGGTAAAAACCACTCAATCATTTGCTCATCCAATTTGGTCAAAGCATGACGAATATCCATCACAATAATAAGACCTATGAGTGATTTTCTCTTTTGAAGATAATAGGGCAGAACAACATCCCAATGTTTTTTTGTGTTTACGTTGACTTTCGCATAACCATAACCAGGTAAATCAACAATTTTGTTGTTAATTCCATAACGCATTTGAAAAAAATTGATGAGTTGTGTTCGTCCAGGCTGCTTACTTACATAAGCCAATCGGTTGTGATTAGCCAGAGTATTAATAGCACTTGATTTACCTGCATTCGAACGACCTGCAAATGCAATTTCATAGCCTACATCTTCTGGCAAATCTTCTATAAAGTGAGCAGAATGGAAATATTCTAGATTGTGGATAATTGACATAAAAAACATAATATCAAACTACTCTAAGGAAAGCTTTTAGTTTAAAATATGTTTATTCAAAAATTACATTATAAAACAGGACACATAATGATTTTTAGATTTCTTGTATTAGTATTATTTTTATTTAATATTCAATTAAGTTATGCTGATAATATTAAAGTTGAAACGATAGTCCAAAATATTTGTGTTGCATGTCATGCAAAAGATGGAAATAGCATTATTAGCGCTAATCCAAAATTATCCTCTCAACATGAATCTTATTTGTATAAACAATTAATGAATTATAAAACGGGGTTACGAAATAATGCAGTAATGTCTGGCATTGTCAGCAATCTTTCTGAGGGCGAGCTAAAAGCACTAGCGAATTATTTTTCCCAACAAAATCTCAATTTATCCAAAGCAATTGAAAATGGAAAGGGTAGTTTAGGGGAAAAAATTTTCCGTGCTGGTATTGCTGATAAAAAAGTTCCTGCATGCGCAGGATGTCATGGACCCTCTGCGCATGGAATCCCTGGTAAGTTTCCACGGCTAAACGCTCAGCATATGGAATATCTAAAAACACAATTACAAAATTTTGCTTCCGGGGCTCGAGCAAATGACTCTGCGTCAGTGATGCGAATGATTGCTGAAAAATTAACTGACAAGGAAATGAATGCTGTGACTGACTATATTCAAGGATTACAATAAAGATCAGAACAATTTATCGATTTACTTGTCAATCTAAGTCCTAAATTATATAAAATATTATTTTGACCAAGTCTAGATCTTTCTTTCAGCTTTTAACTACTATGCGTTTTGCAATTACCATGCTAAGTACTGTGGCTATTGCATCTACAATCGGTACGGTTATAAAGCAAAGTGAACCCTACAATAATTACCTTGTCCAACTTGGACAATTTTGGTTTCCAGTTTTTGAACTGCTTGATCTTTATAATATTTATCAAGCATTTTGGTTTCTTGTCATTTTACTTTTTCTTATCATTTCAACATCTTTATGCGTGAGTCGAAATGCACCAAAGATTCTTAGGGATATAAATAAATTTCAAAGCTCACTGACTCCGAGTTCCATGAAAAAATTTAAAAATTATTATGAATTTAAAAGTCAAAAAAATTTAGAAACAATCTCGAAAATTTTTATGAAACAAGGATTTCAAATCAAAAAGTCTGATAATCCTTCATTAATAATTGCAAAGAAAGGTACATTTCAAAAATTAGGATATATTTTTACTCATTTAGCCATCGTTGTAATTAGTGTTGGAGGTCTTTTGGATGGAAATTTGTTATTTAAATTTCAACAATCCCTTGGAGTCAAAGAAGTCGAAACGCGTAATTTAAAATTTAGTGAGGTGCCTTCTAAGAGTCAATTAAATGAAAGTAATTTTTCTTATCGAGCAACATTGATGCTTAATGAGCACGAAAAGAATGACATGGCCCTAATTAGGGTAAAAGATGGATATTTGGTTCAACATCTGCCTTTTGAAATAAAACTTGATAAATTTTACATTGAACATTACTCTACGGGCCAACCCAAATCTTTCCTAAGTGATATTCGTATTCAGCATAATGGACAAGAATTTTTAAAAACAATCTCAGTGAATAAGCCAGTTTCAATTGATGGAGTTACTATCTATCAATCTGATTTTCAGGATGGGGGGTCTCGGCTGAGTTTAACTTTAATGCCACTATTTAACGAATTTGAACCCATAATGCTTTCATCACAAGTTTATAAGCAAAATGAGTTTAATAGTGACAATGAAAATTATCTGTTCGAATTTGATGATTTTCGAGAATTTAATATATTCCAAGTGCAAAAAAATGATGAGTTAATAACAAAAAATATTGGACCAAGTGTTGTTTATAAATTAAGAAATTCTTCAGGCCAGGCACTAGAATACCAAACATATCAAAATCCAATTCCTGAAAACGATAAATTTTATTTTATGAGCGGTATGCGAGAGAATCTTCAAAGTGAATTCAGATTCTTAAGAATACCAGCGGATAATAATTTAGAGATAAGTAGCTATCAAAAGTTTGTTAAAAATCTTAAGTCAGACGTGCTGATTAAAAAAAATATAAATCAATTAATTAATAAATCTTCTTTTTATAATGGTGAAGAAGCCAAAAAAAGCTTTCAGCAGAATACTTATGATATTTTTCAAACTTTTCTTCAATCTGGATATTCAGGGATTGCATCGGTTATAGAAAAATCAATTCCTTTGGAAAATCAAGAGTCTGTTGCTGAGTCTTACATCAAGATAATTTATTTTTTAGCTGAAACAATTAATCAGGATCTAATAAAAAATAAATTAATTGATGTTGCCTTTATCCAGGATGCACTTAATGCATACAGCGATAGTTTTTTTTATGGGCCCAGTCCTTTTTTAATATTAAATGAGTATGAAAAGATTTATGCAAGTGGTTTGCAACTGACAAAAGATCCTGGAAAGGTATGGGTTTATATAGGAGCTTTATTTTTAGTAATCGGAATCTTTTGTATGATTTATGTCCAAGAGGTGAGAGTATGGATTATTGAAAAAACAAAGAATAATTATGCCATTGCTTTTGCTTCAAATCGAGAGCATATAGATTTTGATCATTTTTGTGAAAATACAATAAAACAATTAAATATTAAGGATAAAACATGATACTCAGTTTTTTATATATAGCATCATTAGTCATTTTAGCTGCCTACAGTTTAATTAATTTTTCTGAGTTTATGGATCAGTATGAGACAGGTATTCTTATTTTAAGTATTCCGAGTTTTATATGGTTTGGCTTTTTTTGGCCTTCATTTAAAAAACTTTTTTTGACGGTTTTTATTCTATCGCTGGGTGCTATTTTTTTATTCCAAGGCGATCTGGCGACCCAACAGAATAATTTTTTACTTAAATACTTCCTATCGAGTCAATCTTTAATAATGTGGATGACATTTTTTTTCCCCTTAAGTTTGCTTACTTATATTTACTTTTCTATAAAAGATAGTATGTTTCTTGGGAAATTAGGCACTAATTTTTCATGGATTGCGATCACAGCAGGGTTTTCTGGACTAATGGTTCGCTGGTACGAGTCATACTTAATTAGCTTAGACGTTGGGCATATTCCCATTAGCAACCTGTATGAAGTATTCGTTTTATTTTGCCTAATAACCGGCTGTATGTATCTATATTATGAAGAAAAATTAGAAACTAAGAAATTAGGTAGTTTTGTTTTAATCATTATTAATGCGGCAGTAGCATTTATCTTATGGTACACCTTCACTAAAAGTGCTAATGCAATTCAACCCTTAGTCCCGGCACTCCAATCTTATTGGATGAAGATTCACGTTCCATCAAATTTTATTGGGTATGGTGCGTTTTCTATTTCAGCGATGATTGCTTTAGCTTATTTGTTAAGGAGCAGTTTTGGATTAAATAAAATTTTACCAACTCCATATGTGATGGAAGATTTAATGTATAAGTCTATTGCTATCGGTTTTATTTTTTTTACAATTGCAACAATACTAGGGGCGATATGGGCTGCTGAGGCATGGGGCGGATATTGGTCCTGGGATCCAAAAGAAACATGGGCATTAATTGTATGGTTAAATTATGCAGCTTGGCTTCATTTGAGATTAGTCAAGGGGTTAAGGGGTAATATTTTAGCTTGGTGGTCATTGATGGGACTCTTGATCACCACATTCGCCTTCATAGGAGTAAATCTTTTTCTGTCAGGACTTCACTCATATGGGGAATTGTAAAGTGATAATTCATAATGAGATTCATGTAAAATGTTTCTATTATGAAGAAAAACTTAATCGTTTCAATCAAAGATCTCGCCTTCGGTTATGCAGGAAGGCAAATTCATAGAAAAATTAATATGGATTTTCATCGAGGTAAAGTTGTTGCGATTATGGGGGGCAGTGGCTGCGGTAAAACAACAATCCTCCGTTTAATAGGTGGGCAGATTAAACCAACCTCAGGTCAGATTGAAGTTGACGGGAAAATCGTCCATGAGCAAGGAAGAAAAGGTATCTATGAGCTTCGCCGCAAAATGGGGATGCTATTCCAACATGGAGCCCTTTTTAGCGACTTGAGTGTATATGAAAATGTTGCTTTTCCAATCAGGGAGCATACGGATTTAAATGAGGCAGTTATAAAAGATTTGGTATTAATGAAACTTAATGCGGTTGGCCTTAGAGGCGCTCATGATTTAATGCCTACAGAATTATCTGGTGGAATGGCTCGACGAGTGGCACTTGCTAGAGCCATAGCTCTTGATCCAGACATTATAATGTACGATGAGCCCTTTGCTGGGCTGGATCCAATTTCAATGGGTGTAATCTGTGATTTAATTCGAACTTTGAATGATGCCCTTGAAGCTACATCCATTATAGTGACTCATGATGTAACTGAAACTTTTACTTTTGCTGACTATATTTATTTTATAGCAGATGGAATTGTTGCTGCAGAGGGATCACCCCGCGATCTAAAAAAATCTCAATTACCTTTTGTTAAACAATTTATTCACTCTGAGAAAGATGGTCCGGTTCCATTTCATTACCAAGCAAATGAATACACTAGTGATTTGGGACTTTAAATGATAATTTTTTTTGAAAATATTGGTCGTGGGTTAAGGTTAAAAATAATCAGATTAGGCGCAGCAACCCGACTATTTTTTACTATCATAAGTTATACATCGGAAAACTTTAAGAGATTTAACCTAACCATTCGTGAAATTTACTATACGGGAGTTATGTCTTTAATCATCATTATTGTATCAGCTTTTTTTGTGGGCATGGTTCTTGGTTTGCAAGGATATTACACACTTCAAAAATATGGTTCTTCAGAGGCTATAGGAGTTCTTGTTGCATTGGCATTGGTTCGTGAGCTTGGCCCTGTTGTTACCGCATTACTATTTGCAGGTCGAGCGGGAACGGCAATCACTGCTGAAATTGGCTTGATGAAAGCAACTGAACAATTGTCAGCAATGGAAATGATGGCGGTAAGTCCCGTAGCCAGAATTGTTGCACCTCGTTTTTGGGCGGGCATCATTACAATGCCGTTACTGGCCTCTATTTTTTCTATGGTAGGTATCATTGGCGGTTATGTTGTAGCTGTTCCGCTTATTGGAGTTGATGAAGGAGCATTCTGGTCTCAAATGCAAGCAAATGTTGATTTTAGTTATGATATTGTTAATGGATTCATAAAAAGCTTAGTTTTTGGTATTGCCTGTACCATTATTGCATTGTTTGAAGGATATGATGCCCCTCCTACAGCCGAGGGAGTGAGTAGAGCGACCACACGAACAGTGGTTACCTCATCACTTGCAGTCCTTGGATTGGATTTTGTTTTAACTTCATTTATGCTAACAGTGTAAAATCAGGAGAAAGTTTTATGGATAGAATAAAATTAGACGCATGGGTTGGAATTTTTGTAGCTTTAGGACTTATAGCTCTAATGGGGCTTGCGATGAAAGTGGGAAATTTAACTTCAAATGATATAAAAACCACATATGTTGTAACAGCAAACTTTGAAAATATTGGTGGTTTAAAACCAAGAGCCCCTGTCAAATCTGCAGGAGTTGTTGTGGGTCGAGTTGATTCTATAACCTTTGATACCAAAATATATGAAGCAATAGTGACCATGAGTATCGATGAAAGATATGTGTTTCCGAAAGATACTTTTGCTAATATCTATACAGCAGGGTTACTCGGCGAGCAATATATTGGTCTAGAGGCAGGTGGCGATCCAGAAAATCTAGTTGCCTATGATAAAATTTCTCAGACGCAAGATGCAGTAGTTCTTGAAAAATTAATTAGTCAATTTTTATATAATCAAGCTTCGAAAGAGGAGGAATAGGTGAATTTTTTTAAAATATTTATTTTTGTTTTATCGATTATATTTTCATTTTTCTTGTTAGCAGAGGATCAAGGGCCTCAAGAATTAGTTCATAAGACGACGGATGATGTATTGTTGGTTTTAAAAAATAATCAAGAAATTCAGACAGATAAACAAAAAATATACCAGTTAGCGGAGGAAAAAATTCTACCAAATTTTGATCTTGAAAGAATATCAGCATTAGTTCTTGGAAAAACATGGAGAAGTATCGATGAGACTCAAAAGCAAAAATTTCAAGCTGAATTCAAAACAATGTTACTTAGAACCTATGCAGTTGCACTTGGAAAATATAAGGATCAGGAAATAGAATTCAAACCTTTAAGAATGGAACCTGGAGATAAACAGGCTACGGTAAAAACACAAATTATACAAAATGGCGCCCAACCGATCTCTGTTGACTATGTGCTTGCGAAGACTGAAAACTCATGGAAAGTTTTTGATATAGCGATTGAGGGCGTTAGTTTGGTAACAAACTACAGATCACAATTTGCCGGGGAAATAAAAAACAATGGTATTGATTCATTAATCTCTAAATTATCAGAAAAAAATAATAAAGGTAATTAATGAATATTAAAGATTCAATTTGGAGTTTTGTTGGAGATTATACTTTTTATCAAATTCCAAAATATTTAGAAAAATTATATGCACTAAAAATTGATAAGCCGATTACATTAGACCTTTCACAGATTCAAAATATTGATACATCAATTTTAAGTTTTATTTTTGAAATAAAAAGAAAAGCCAAGCTTTCCAATCATAAGGTAAACCTAGTAAAAGTCCCAAAAAATCTAATTGATCTAGCAACATTATACGGCGTTCAAAAGTTTCTTAAATAATTTTAATTCTATGGAAAAAGCAATTGTTTTTAAGAACATCAAAAAGTCCTATGGATCTGTCCAAGCAGTTAATGGAATAAATTTAACCATTTATCAAGGTGAATTTTTTGGTCTTCTGGGACCAAATGGTGCTGGCAAATCAACATTAATTAATATGCTGGCCGGAATTGTAAAATCAACCTCAGGAACCATTAAGGCAATGGGTTTTGACGTGGAAAAAAATTATCAAGAGGCTCGTCATTCTTTAGGTATTGTTCCCCAAGAGCTTGTTTTTGATCCTTTTTTTAACGTTAGAGAAATGTTGAGATTTCAAGCAGGTTATTTTGGTAAAGGACGAGAAAATTATGATTGGATTGATGAAATACTGGAAAGATTAGATCTTACTGAAAAAGCTTTTACCAATATGAGACAACTTTCTGGTGGAATGAAAAGAAGAGCATTAATTGCTCAAGCTTTAGCTCATCGGCCTCCGATAATTGTTTTGGATGAGCCAACTGCTGGCGTTGATGTTGAATTAAGACAGCGTCTTTGGGCTTTTATGAAAGATTTAAATCAGAGTGGACACACCATTGTGTTAACTACACATTATCTTGAAGAGGCGGAAAATTTATGTAAAAGAATTGCAATGGTAAATCGAGGAAAATTAGTTGCGTTAGATGATACAAAAAAATTAATTCGAAAAAATTCAGCAAAAAATTTAAATATAAAAATTGATAATTTGGATGAGCAAAAAATCTTGAAGATCTTGAAGAGTTTTAAAGTTTTTATTAAAAATGAGATTTTATCAATAAGTTTGGAAAATCTTGAAGAATTAAATGACATTATAGTGTTGTTAAAAAAAAATAAAATAAAGTTTTTTGATATCCAAACAACTGAGCCTGATTTAGAAAAGGTTTTTTTACAAATGACAAAAAAATGATCAATTGGAAAATACAACTAAAAGGAACATGGACGCTCTTAAAAAAAGAACTTCTTCGATTTTGGAGGGTTGTTTTCCAAACCGTTGCAGCGCCGGTGATCACTGGTATATTATATTTATTAATTTTTTCACACGTTCTCGATGGCAGGACCGAAGTTTATGCTGGGGTGTCATATAGTGCATTTTTAATACCAGGTTTAATTATGATGTCACTTCTGCAGAATGCCTTTGCAAATAGCTCCTCAAGCTTGGTGCAATCAAAAGTTATGGGAAATATTGTTTTTATTCTACTCACCCCTATAACTTATATACAATTTTTCATAGCATTTTTGATTGCAGCAATTGTTCGAGGTTTATTTGTTGGTTTAACTATTTACTTATTAGCGAGTTTTTATATTGATTTGCCAATAATGTATCCTGGTTATGTTTTTTCTTTTGCAATTCTGGGCGGTGCACTACTCGGAACTTTTGGTATAATAGCAGGAATATGGGCAGATCGATTTGATCAGATGGCGGCCTATCAAAACTTTGTCATTATGCCGCTATCGTTTTTATCTGGGGTATTTTATTCCATTCATTCCTTACCGCCTTTTTGGCAGAAGATATCTCACTTCAACCCTTTTTTCTATATGATTGATGGATTTAGGTATGGTTTTTTTGGTCAATCAGATACATCACCTCATTTAAGTTTCTTAATTGTCTTAACATTTTTTATAATATTGACCGGCCTATCAATAAAACTATTGAAAACAGGGTATAAACTGAGAGGTTAAAGGATGCATAAAGATGATATAAAAAAAATTATTGCTGTTGGAATAAACTGTGATCAATTAGATGTTCTTGGAGATGATGGGGCACATTTTGAAGCATTAATTGTCAGCGATGATTTTAAAAATCTAAATCGAGTGAAAAGACATCAATTAGTCTATCAAGCTCTTGGAGGTTTAATGGATGAAAAAATTCATGCATTGTCTTTAAAGTTATATGATCTTTCTGAGTGGAATGAAATAAAAGGAGAAAAAAAATGAGTGTACAAGAAAAAATAAAAAAAATAATTGATTCAAATAATATAATGCTTTTTATGAAAGGCGACCGGAAATTTCCACAATGTGGTTTCTCTGGAATGGCATGTCAAATTCTTGATCAGATTGGGGCCACTTATGAAACTAATAATGTTCTTGAGGATAATGAAATTAGAGAGGGAGTGAAAATTTTTTCGAATTGGCCCACTATCCCACAACTTTATATTAACGGAGAATTTATTGGAGGAGCTGATATTATCCGAGAAATGTTCGAATCAGGAGAATTAAAAAAATTAGTGGATCAAGTTGGATAAGCTCAAAATTACTGGGGGTAAACCGCTTCAAGGTGATATTTTTGTTTCGGGAGCAAAGAATGCTGCATTACCGATTCTTATGGCTTCAATTTTAACATCTGAACCATTAAATATCTTTAATGTGCCTATTTTAAAGGATATTGATACTACAATTTATTTGTTAAGCTTTCTTGGTGTTAATGTCCATAAATCAAATGATTCGATAGTACTAAAGGCCGATAAAATAAGCAAAACAGAAGCGCCTTATGATTTAGTAAAGACAATGCGTGCTTCGATACTTGTTCTTGGACCCTTGTTAGCAAGATTTGGTGAAGCTCATGTATCTTTGCCCGGAGGATGTTCTATTGGAGCAAGACCGGTTGATCTTCATATTAAAGCACTTGAGAAAATGGGAGCCAAAATCACCATACATAATGGGTATATAGAGGCGAGCACTGAGCATTTGCCCAATAAAAAACTGATCGGGACAAAGATTTTTATGGATCAGGTTTCAGTGACTGGGACAGAAAATATCATGATGGCAGCCACTCTTGCTGAAGGAAGAACTTTGATTGAAAATGCCGCGAGAGAACCCGAAGTCGAAGACCTAGGGAATATGTTGATTCAAATGGGAGCGAAAATAAAAGGCTTAGGTACTGATATTATTCAAATTGATGGTACTTCATCACTTTCAGGGACAAAGTATGAAGTTATGTTCGATCGTATTGAGGCAGGAACTTATATGGCCGCAGTTGCCTCTGTTGGCGGAAAAATAAAATTAAAAAATATCAATGCTTCAAAAATGGAATCCATTATTGAGAAAATCAAAGAATCGGGAGCATCAGTTCATATTAGTGATGATCAAATAGAAGTGATTAAAAGTTGTGATAAAATTTTTCCCGTTAATATCAGAACAGGTGTTTATCCTTTATTTCCTACGGATATGCAGGCACAATTTATGGCTTTAAATTCCTTAGCTGATGGCCCATCTGAAATAACAGAAACGATTTTTGAAAATCGTTTTATGCATGTTCAAGAGCTAGTTAGAATGGGGGCTAATATTGATGTTAAAGGAAATACTTCTTTTGTAAAAGGAGTTATGAATCTTGAGGGTGCAAATGTAATGGCTACTGATCTTCGAGCCTCAGCATCACTCGTAATTGCCGGCCTTGCTGCCAAAGGGGAGACTATAATTGAGCGTATATATCACTTAGATCGCGGTTATGAGAGAATTGAAGAAAAATTAAATCAACTTGGGGCAAAGGTAGAAAGAATAAAGTAATGATAACTATTGCACTATCAAAAGGAAGAGTTTTCAAAGAAACAATTCCGCTTTTAGAATCTATAGGAATTACCATCAGTGAAGATCCTGATTCATCTCGAAAGCTCATTTTAAAAACAAATAATTTAAAAATAAGATTATTAATTGTTAGAGCTTCAGATGTCCCAACTTATGTTGAATGTGGTGGAGCTGATTTAGGAATTGCGGGTAAAGATGTTTTAGATGAGTTTGTTTCGTCAAATATTTATCAATTATGTGACTTGAGGATTGCTAAATGTCGGATGATGGTTGCGGGACCCAAAAATTTTAAATATCAAGAAGCTTTGAAACAAAAAACAAGATTGAAAATTGCCACTAAGTATACAAAAATTACAAAAGATTTTTTTTCTAAAAAAGGTATTCATATTGATTTAATAAAACTTTATGGATCAATGGAGCTTTCACCATTAGTTCAGATGAGTGATTTAATTGTTGATTTAGTGGGCTCAGGAAAAACGCTGGAAGTAAATAACTTATTACCTTATGAAAAAATTTCTGATATTTCTTCACAGTTAATAGTTAACAAAGCATCACTGAAATCAAAATATGCAGATTTGCAACCGATCATTGATTTACTTAAAAGTAACGTTTAAATGAATATTAAGCTTATAAAATTTGGAAATGATGACTTTTATAAATCATTAAAATATTCACTTGCTTTAAATGAGCATGATAATTCTGAAATTCAGGCTGTTGTAAACAGTATCATTAAAGACATAAAAAAAAATGGTGATTCAGCATTACTCTCTTATACAAAAAAATTTGATCATCTTGAGTCTAAATCATTATCAGAATTAGAATTGACCAAAGAAAGCCTTAAACAAGCATATGATTCATTAGATAGTTCGACTCAAAATGCACTAAATGAGTCTGCTCAGCGTATTAGAGATTATCATCAAAATCAGATACAAAATTCATGGGATTATGTTGAAGAGGATGGGACAAGGTTAGGCCAAAAAATTACAGCCATTGACTCAGTTGGATTATATGTTCCTGGTGGAAAAGCATCATACCCATCTTCAGTTCTTATGAATGCTATTCCAGCTAAAGTCGCAGGAGTTAAAAATATAATAATGGTTGTCCCAACTCCTAATGGAGAAAGAAACTCTTTAGTTTTGGCAGCCGCTCATGTAGTAAATGTAGATCGTGTTTTCACTATTGGCGGAGCCCAAGCTGTTGCAGCTCTTGCTTTTGGTACTGAGACAATTCCTCAAGTTGATAAAATTGTTGGTCCCGGTAATGCTTATGTTGCTGAAGCAAAAAGAATTGTATTTGGTACTGTTGGTATAGATATGATTGCCGGACCCTCAGAAATCTTGATAATAACTGACGGACACACTAATCCTGATTGGCTGGCTATGGATCTATTTTCTCAAGCTGAACATGATGAACTTGCACAATCGATCCTTATTTCCTCTGATAATTCTGTATTTGAAAAAGTCATTAAAAGCATGGAAAAATTAATTGATACAATGCCTAGGAAAAAAATAATTCAAACATCCCTTGAAAATCGAGGCTTATTTATTCAGGTAGATAATTTAAATGAAGCTGCCGAGGTCTCAAACTTTATATCCCCAGAGCACTTAGAATTATCGGTTAGTGAGCCGGATGATCTAATCAAAAAAATAAAACATGCAGGTGCTATTTTTATGGGAATCAATACTTGTGAGTCAGTAGGAGATTATTGTGCGGGTCCGAATCATGTTCTTCCAACATCGAGGACAGCAAGATTTTCATCACCACTTGGAGTTTATGACTTTCAAAAAAGATCAAGTATTATCAATTTATCATCAAAGGCAGCTTCGAGGCTTGGTAAGATTGCTTCAGTTATGGCTGAAGGTGAAGGCCTTTTTGCTCATGCGAGATCTGCTGATTATAGAGTAAAAATTGATGACTAAGTTTTGGAGCCATTTTGTGTCAAAACTTGATCCTTATATTCCAGGAGAGCAGTCTCAAAAAAATATTCGATTAAAGTTAAATACTAATGAAAATCCTTTTCTACCCTCGCCAATAGTTTTAGATGAGATTACAAATTTTGGTATTGATAAAATTAATCTGTATCCTGATCCTGAGTCAAATGAGTTATGTGAAGAAATAGCCAAATATCATCATTTATCAAAAGATCAGGTATTCGTTGGCAATGGGTCTGATGAGATTTTAGCTTTTATTTTTTATGGCTTATTTAAAAATAAAAAAAATCTTTTTTTCCCCAATATTACTTATAGCTTTTACCCTGTATATGCCAAATTATTTGATATTGATTTTAAAACGATCCCGTTAGATGGTAATTTTAAAATTAATTTATCAGACTACCAACAGTCAAATTCTGCAGTGATTTTCCCAAATCCAAATGCACCAACAAGTATTCCCTTGCCCTTAAAAAGTATTGAAAATTTTGTTGCGTTTAATGAGTCATCAATCATTGTTATTGATGAGGCATATGTTGATTTCGGAACTGAATCAGCCGTTGCATTAGTTAATAATTTTCCCAATATTTTGGTAACGCGCTCCATGTCAAAATCAAGATCATTGGCAGGACTTAGGGTGGGCTATGCAGTTGGCTCATCAGAATTAATCGATGGTTTAAAAAGAGTAAAAAATAGTTTTAATTCGTACCCAGTTGATCGCATTGCGCAAAAAGCATCAATAGCATCTTTCAAAGATGATAATTATTTTAGAGAGAGATGCAATCAAATCATAGAAATTAGAGAAAATTTTTCAACTAATTTGCAAATACTAGGTTTTGAAGTATTTCAATCTGGAGGAAATTTTGTTTTCACCAAGCCACCCAGTAATAATAATGCCGAAGATCTTTACATAGCTTTAAAAGATTTGGGTATCCTAGTTAGGTTTTTTAAAGAACCTAAAATAATTTCATCTTATTTAAGAATTACAATTGGAACGTCTGAGCAGATGAATTTATTGTTGAGCGAATTAAAAAAATTAATCGATCAGTAGGATTCGGGCTGATAATAAGTTAAAATTTCATTTAAAATTTCGTATAAATAATTATGCAAAGAAAATCGACTGTTGATAGAAATACAAAAGAAACGCAAATTAGTGTTTCACTCAATTTGGACGGTTCCGGAGACAGTAAATTAAATTCAGGTATTGGCTTCTTAGATCATATGCTTGACCAAATTGCACGGCACGGATTATTTGATCTTCATGTAAACGCGAAGGGCGACCTCCATATCGATGCACACCATACTGTTGAGGATATTGGTATTACTCTTGGCCAAGCGTTCAATCAAGCCATTGGTGATAAGAAAGGTATTACCCGATACGGATATGCTTATGCTCCATTGGATGAGGCCATGTCAAGAGTGGTGGTTGATATTTCAGGAAGGCCTGGCTTAGTTCTTCATTCTGATTTTAAAAGGGCTGTTGTTGGTGAGTTTGATGTGGATTTGATTTACGAATTCTTTCAAGGCTTTGTTAATCATGCTCTTATAACTTTGCATATCGATAATATTCGAGGAGATAATGCTCATCATCAAATTGAGACAATTTTTAAGGCTTTTGCAAGAGCGTTAAGAACTGCTGTTAAAATCGATTCGAGACAAGCTGATCAACTACCATCAACAAAAGGGGCATTATAGGGTTCGTTCATGATAGCCATTGTCGATTATGGAATGGGCAACCTCAGATCTGTTTATAACGCTTTTAGAAAAGTCTCTCCCAACTTAAAAGTCTGTGTTACCTCTGATCTAAAGTTAATTCAATCAGCCGAACGTATAGTTTTTCCTGGACAAGGAGCTATGCCGGATTGTGTGCGAGAATTAGCAAACAGAAATCTAACTGAGACAATTATTGACGCAGCAAAAAACAAACCTTTTTTGGGAATTTGTATTGGGCTTCAAATGTTAAATGACTTTTCTGAGGAGGGGAGTGTTCCAGGTCTTGGAATTATTCCTGGACGGGTACGAAAATTTAAGACAAAAAATCATTTTAATAAAGTACCGCATATGGGATGGAATAAAGTTTATCGCAAAAACAATCACTTTATGTGGAATGGTATAAACAATAATGAAAGATTCTATTTTGTACATAGCTACTTTGTCGAGCCAAAAGATCAAAGTTTATCTGCCGCTGAAACAATTTATGAACATCCATTTTGCTGTGCAATAAGCAAAGATAATATTTTTGCTGTCCAATTTCATCCTGAGAAGAGCTCTTTAGCAGGACTACAATTATTAAAAAACTTTACACGGTGGAGTATTTAAACTATGCAAGTTATTCCTGCAATTGATTTAAAAGAAGGAAAGTGTGTTCGACTCAAACAAGGCTTAATGAACCAAGCAACAATTTTTTCAGAGCATCCAGCAGAGATGGCAAAACTATGGAAATCAAAAGGTGCTCGCCGTCTTCACCTTGTCGATTTGGATGGAGCATTCGCTGGGCAACAAAAAAATTTATCAATCATTAAAGAAGTAATTCAAGAGATGGGTGATATCCCAATTCAGCTTGGTGGGGGTATTAGAAATCTTGATGCTGTAGAAAACTTAATAAATATTGGTATTGATTCTGTGATTATTGGAACAGCTGCAATAACTAATCCAGGTTTTTTACATGAGGCATGTTTTGCCTTTCCTGGACAAGTAATTGTTGGCCTAGATGCAAAAGATGGAGAAGTGGCAATTAATGGTTGGGCAAAGTTAACTGGGCATAGTGTTTTTGAAATGGCAAAAAAATTTGAAGATTACGGAGTCGCTTCAATTATATATACAGATATTGGTCGAGATGGCATGCTTCAAGGAATAAATATTGATGCTACCGTAAAGCTTGCGGAAAATGGAAATGTACCAATTATTGCAAGTGGGGGGTTATCAGATATTACAGATATTGAAAATTTATGTGCGGTTGCCAATGTTGGTATAAAGGGTGTGATTGCTGGAAGATCCATATATGAGGGTACCCTAGATTTCGAAAAAGCAAATCAACTTGCAGAGAGATTAACGGGATGATCACGTGTTAGCAAAAAGAATCATCCCATGTTTAGATGTCACGGATGGCCGAGTTGTCAAAGGCGTCAATTTTGTTGACCTTATTGATGCTGGTGATCCAGTAGAAATTGCAAAAAAATACAATGATCAAGGAGCAGATGAGCTAACTTTTCTTGATATTACAGCAAGCTCTGATAATAGGGGTTTTATCATTGATATTATTGAGAGAGTGGCGGAGCAAGTTTTTATTCCTCTAACTGTGGGTGGAGGGGTGAGAGGGATAAATGATATCAGAACCCTCTTAAACGCCGGGGCTGATAAAATAAGTATTAATACTGCTGCAATTCATAATCCATCTTTAGTATCACAAGTCTCACAAAAATTTGGCTCGCAATGTATTGTGGTAGCTATTGATGCAAAAAAAGTAAATAATCATTGGGAGGTATTTACTCACGGTGGAAGAAATCCAACAGGAATAAATGCCGTAAAATGGGCAAAAGAAATGGTGAATCGTGGGGCAGGGGAATTATTAATTACAAGCATGGATCGAGATGGTACTAAGTCAGGATTTGATAATGAATTAAACTTATCTATTTCATCAGAAGTTGATGTTCCAATTATTGCCTCGGGGGGGGTTGGAAATTTAGATGACCTAGTAAATGGTATTGTGCAAGGAAAAGCCGATGCAGTTTTAGCGGCGAGTATTTTTCA
This sequence comes from Pseudomonadota bacterium, assembly GCA_027621535.1. Lineage (GTDB taxonomy): Bacteria > Pseudomonadota > Gammaproteobacteria > Burkholderiales > Methylophilaceae > BACL14. Next base: position 36,730 of record JAQCBB010000005.1, read on the forward strand.
CTTTGGAGAATTTACTATTGAGGAGGCAAAAAAATATATGAGAGAAAATTTTATTGAGGTACGCTAATGAAGATTATTGAACTTATCAAATGGAATGAACAAGGCTTAGTTCCAGTAATTATTCAGGATACATTTACCAATAAAATTTTAATGATGGCATGGATGAATTCAGATGCATTGGCAAAAACAATTAAAACTAAGCAGTGCTATTTTTTTTCCAGATCAAGAAATAAATTATGGTTAAAAGGAGAGGATTCAGGGCACATTCATTTTGTTGAAAGTATTCTTGCTGATTGTGATTTTGATACTCTTTTAATTAAAGTTAATGTCGATAATAAAATTTCATGCCATACAGGAAGAAATTCATGCTTTTTCAACCAAGTTACAAATAATGGCGATACAATAAATATCGTTGAAGATATATTAAAAGATCCAAAAGAGATTTATAAAAAATAAAAATATGAATTATTTAACTGATTTACAAAAAATTATCCAATCTAAAAAAAATGTAGACCCAGATCAATCTTATACAGCGCAACTTTTTTTTAAAGGATTGGAAGAAATACAAAAAAAATTTGGTGAGGAAGCAATTGAATTAATTATTGCATCAGCTAGCAAAAATAAAACTCAAATTATTTATGAGGGTGCGGATGTGATATTTCATTTGATGGTTCTTTTAACCGAAAATAATATTTCGATTGAAGAAGTTGTGGAAGAATTAAAAAAAAGATCTGGTGTATCTGGTTTAGAAGAAAAATCCAATAGGAAAAAATAATGGATTCATGTATCTTTTGCAAAATTGTTAAAAAAGAGATACCGGCAACTATCATTTATGAAGATGATAAATTTATTGCTTTCAATGACATCAATCCAATTGATAGGATTCATTTTTTAATTATTCCAAAAATTCACATTATTAATCTAATTGCAGCTGAAGATGAAAAGATTGATTTTAGTATCTTTGGTGAAATGTTGAAGTTAGCTGCTGTTTTATCAAAAAAGCAAGGACTGGAGGGATTTAGAACAATGATTAATTCAGGAAAAAAAGGTGGACAAGAGGTTTTCCACATTCATTTTCATGTATATGGCGGTAGCAACCGTTTGAAAAAAATTTAAGGAGCTTGGTATGCCTGGAATAAAAGAGTTACTCGTAATCTTGGTTGTTGTTTTAATAATTTTTGGTGCAGGGCGATTAAAAAATATTGGCAAAGACCTTGGTGTCGCAATTAAAAATTTCAAAGATGGACTCTCGGATCAGTCTGATAAAAAAAAATAATTAATGTTTGATATTTCTTTTTCCGAGTTTGTTTTATCCATAATAGTGTTTATTATTTTTGTTAATCCAAAAAAAATACCTGAAATTGGAAGAATGTTCGGGCGTTTTTTAAAAAAAACTAATAGCTTATTTTTTGATGTCAAAGAAGAAATTTATAGAGAAGAAACGTTTAAAAAGCTAAAAAAAATTGAAAAAGAGATTTTTTCAAAAAATGAAAAATAAATTTAGCTACCTTGATCATTTTTTCATTTTAAAAAAAGTCTTAATAAGGGTGTTAGTCCTTTTTGCTATAGTTTTTTCCATCTTTTTTTATTTTCATGAGTTTGTGTTTAATTTCTTTTCACAACCGTTACAATTATCTTTAAAAAGTACTCACGGAGAAGTCATAGCAACCCAACTCTTATCTACATTCGTTGTGCCTCTTAAGTTGTCAATGTTATCCTCTTTTTATTTAATTTTTCCTTACATTATTGGTGAAATTTGGTTTTTTATTAAACCAGGTCTTTATGACGATGAAAAAAAATTTATAAAAAACATTTTAATGATCAGCATGACGCTAGTGTTTGTTGCTTTTTGTTTTTGTTTTTACTTAGTATTTCCTCAAGTTATTTTATTTTTTATCAACTTTGCACCTGAAGGTTTAAGTTTAAAAATAGATATTAATTTCTATCTTGACCTTTTAATTAATTTAATTTTTGCATTTACGGTCGCCTTTCAAATTCCAATTATTGTTTTATTCCTTATTCATTTAAAGATCATAAGCGCTATAAAAATAAAAAAAATGCGTCCGTATATTTACGTCCTTGTATTTATTTTTTCTGCTGTTTTAACCCCCCCAGACGTTCTTTCACAGATTTTATTAGCACTTCCGATGATTTTTTTATTTGAGTTTGGTTTATTTATTTCAAATTTTTTTGAAAAAAAATAAAGATAAGTCAATTCTTCCTTGAACTTAATGAGCTAATTTTTGTATAATGTTACCTCTTCTAATCTAGCTTGTTTCTCAAAAGGAAATTAATGTCCAAAAAGCATAATGGTTTTGACAAAGACCGAAGAAAATTTTTGTTGACAGCCACGGCTGTTACAGGTGCAGTAGGTATCAGTGCCGCAGGTATTCCCTTTGTAACAAGTATGAAACCCAGTGAGAAAGCTAAGGCCGCTGGCGCATCTATTGCTGTAGATACCAGTAAAATCGAAAAGGGTAGTTTATTGACTTCGGAATGGCGAGGACAGCCTGTATGGATTCTTAATCGAACTGAATATATGGTTAAGGGTCTATCAAAAATGGAAAAAAATTTAGCTGATCCACAACTCAAGGTAACTTCACAGCAACCTAAATATTGCCAAAATCTTACAAGATCAATTAAGCCTGATCTATTGGTTGTGGTTGGAATTTGTACACATTTAGGATGCTCTCCAACAGCAAAACTTCAGCCAAAGGGGGATATGGGTGATGATTGGACCGGAGGATTCTTTTGTCCATGTCATGGATCAAAGTTTGATTTAGCAGGTCGAGTATATAAAGGATCGCCTGCTCCAACTAATTTGGTAGTTCCTCCCCATAAATATATTGATGAAAAAACTATTTTAATTGGCGAAGACCAAAAGGAAGAAACGTTATGAAAAGAAAGACTAACTTGATGACATGGGTTGATGAAAGACTCCCTGTCTCATCATTTATTAAAAACCATCTAACTCAATACTACGCCCCTAAAAACTTTAACTTTTTATATTTTTTTGGCGCTCTTGCCATTGTACTTTTTGCGCTTCAGATCTTAACAGGTATCTTCTTGACGATGCATTATAAGCCAGATGCTTTGTACGCTTTTGCCTCAGTAGAATACATTATGAGAGATGTTTCATTTGGGTGGGTTATTAGATACATGCATTCAACCGGAGCATCATTATTCTTTGTGGTGATTTACATGCATATGTTTAGAGCGATTATATATGGTTCTTATAAACAACCCCGTGAATTGTTGTGGATATTTGGAGTTTTGATGTTTTTATTATTGATGGCGGAAGCATTTTTTGGCTATCTTTTGCCATGGGGCCAAATGTCATACTGGGGCGCACTGGTTATTGTAAATCTCTTTGCAACAGTTCCATTTATTGGTCCAGATCTTGCTGAGTGGGTAAGAGGAGATTATCTTGTATCTGACGCAACATTAAATCGTTTTTTTGCATTTCACGTTATTGCTCTTCCCTTAGCTTTGGCAGGCTTGATCTTCCTGCATTTAGCAGCCCTTCATTCGGTGGGTTCAAATAATCCAGATGGGATTGAAATTAAACAAACTAAAGATAAAAAAACCGGAATACCCCTAGATGGGATTCCATTTCATCCTTATTACACTGTTAAAGACCTCATTGGTTTGACCGTTTTTCTTATAGTATTCACTGCAATCATTTTTTTCATGCCAGAAGTTGGCGGTTACTTTTTGGAGCATAATAATTTTGTTCCCGCAAATCCATTAGTGACCCCAGCACATATTGCTCCTGTTTGGTATTTCACTCCCTTTTATTCTATTCTTCGAGCAGTACCTCCTATCTTTAATAGTCAGTTTCCGGGAGTTGCTGCTATGGGGGCAGCAGTGCTGATATTATTTATCCTTCCATGGTTGGACAAAAGTAAAGTTAAATCGATAAGATACAAAGGCACTTTATATAAAAAATGGTTAGCCGCTTTTGTTCTAAGTTTTTTGATTTTAGGCTATTTGGGAACAGTGCCTTCAAATATTTGGGGACAAATTCCAAGTTTTATTCCATTACTAGGGGGGCTTGATTTGGCAACTTTTGTTGCGCGAATATTTACGATTATTTATTTTGCGTTTTTTGTTCTCATGCCTTTTTACAGTAAAAAAGATAAAACGAAGCCAGTACCAAAAAGGGTTACATCTTAATGAAAAAAAACTTTCTTATTATAGTAATATTTATATTTCCATTTTTCATATGGAACACCTCTCATGCTGAAGATGGATCTTTTCATTTAGATAATGCAAAAATTGACTTAGATAACCAACAGTCTTTGCAGCGGGGTGCAAGAAATTTTATCAACTACTGTTTAAATTGTCACAGCGCAAATTATATGCGTTACAACAGACTTCAGGATATTGGTTTGTCAGAAGATGAAATCAATAAAAATCTATTATTCACTGCTGACAAATCGGGTGAACTCATGAATATTTCTATGGATAGCGATGAAGCAAAAAAGTGGTTTGGTGCTAACCCTCCTAATTTGACAGTAACAGCTCGTTCAAGAGGTAAAGACTGGATTTATACTTATCTTCGAACTTTTTATATCGATGAGTCTAGAGAGTTGGGTTGGAATAATCTTGTTTATCCAAATGCAGCAATGCCTCATGTCTTATGGGAGCTGCAGGGTATACAGGTATATGAAAATAATGAATTATCCTTATTTAAAGCTGGTGTATTATCCGAACAAGAGTATGATCAATTCGTTTTGGATACAACAAATTATATGGTTTTTATGGCTGAACCTGCAAAATTGGTAAGGCATAAAATAGGTTACTTTGTCTTAGGATTTTTGGTGATTCTTTTGATTTTAGTAATCAATTTAAAAAGAGAATTTTGGAAAGATATTAAATAATTATGATGAAGTTATTCTCACACTCGACAGATTCATTTAGTCACAGATGCAGAATTGTGTTGTTTGAAAAAGGTATGGATTTTGAGGTTATCGATGTTGACCTTGATAATAAGCCTGAGGAATTAACAACCTTAAGTCCTTACGTGGATACACCAGTTTTAATTGAAAGAAATTTAGTTTTAACTGATCCGAATATTATTAACGAATATATTGATGAGAGATTCCCTCATCCACAGCTCATGCCACCTGATCCAATTATGAGAGCTCGTGCAAGATTGTTTTTAAAAGACTTTGAAAGTCAACTTTTTATTCACATGATTGATTTAGAGTCTGACGATGACACAAAAAAAACTAAGGCTAAAAAAGTCATCACAGAAGGATTGCTTCAATTGGTTCCAATTTTGAATAGACAACCTTATCTTTTGTATGATGAGTATTCCATGCTAGATGTTGCTATGGCTCCGCTCCTTTGGCGTTTAGATTTTTATGGAATTAAATTACCAGTTAGTGCTAAGCCTCTTATGAAATACGCAGACTCATTATTCACCCGTCCTCTGTTTGATGAAGCATTGACGCCTGCTGAAAAGGCAATGAAATCATAATAATTTAGTTTGATGGATTTAAAAAAGCCATATCTGATAAAAGCTATTTACAAATGGTGCGCTGATTATGATCATACACCACTCATTATTGTTAACCCTATTAAACAGTCCATAATTCCGCAATACTTAAAAAAAAGTAATGAAATTACTTTTAATATCTCTCAATCTGCTACAAAAAATCTGCACATGGGTAAAGAAACAATTTCATTTTCAGCCAGATTTAATGGGGTTGAAGAATCTTTAATCATATCCTACTCTGAGATAGCTGGTATTTTTTCTAAAGAGTCACAAGATGGCCTCTTTTTTGATAAATTATCATCCGATGAAGAGGTTCAAAGAGGTATTGATATACAAAAAGATTTTGATCATACAGCCTCTGTAACATCAACAGAAAAGTCTCGGATAAACAAAAAACCTTATTTAAAAATCATTAAATAAATTTAGTAAATTATTTATTCAACTTTTATTAAAAAGTTGGTATAGTAACGTTCTTTTCTCGTTGCCGGATTAGCTCAGATGGTAGAGCAGCGCACTTGTAATGCGAAGGTCGTCAGTTCGATTCCGACATCCGGCACCATCAATTTTAATTTAGAGTGTATTTTTCTGTTTATACCACGTTGTTGACCTATAAAAAAAGTTACATAAACCCTTATTTTTATTTGACATTTCTATAATTTAAATGGATAATTTCGGGTTCGGTTGGGAGGGGTGGCCGAGTGGTTAAAGGCGACGGACTGTAAATCCGTTCTCTCTGAGTACGTAGGTTCAAATCCTACCCCCTCCACCATTAATTCTGTAACACAGATTTTATATGGGTATTCGAAGGGGTATAGCGGGCGTAGTTTAATGGTAAAACCTCAGTTTTCCAAACTGATCTCGTGGGTTCGATTCCCATCGCCCGCTCCAGAATTAAAGGAATCGCCCATGTGGCTCAGTGGTAGAGCACTCCCTTGGTAAGGGAGAGGTCGCGGGTCCGATTCCCGCCATGGGCACCACAACAGTTTTTAAAGAGTAATTTTTTAAGGAATATATTATGGCTAAAGGTAAATTTGAGCGTACCAAA
>JAQCBB010000006.1 GCA_027621535.1 Pseudomonadota bacterium
AGCGATAATGGTGGAATCGCGATTAAATTTATTGTCGAGCAAAGTCGTATAGATCTGATTGAGTGAATCCGCATTTTTAAATTGTTCACCATCCTCAAGAATCACTTCGATCACCCGATAGTCATTCAGGCTTTTTTTTAATTCATTTAAATAAAGTTTTGCAACCGTGGTATTCGAGACAATACACACCGCTTTGGTTTGGATGTGTTTTTGGATTAAAGTTTGATTTTGTAAAAGCTCAACATCAATATAGATCGGATAAGACCTGTCACCTAAATTCACAGTCAGCGTTTTCATAATGATTCCATTTTTTTAAGGATCGTTTTTAACACGTCATTGGTTTTTAGTTTTGAAGTATCAATAATAAAATCTGCCAGATTTTCATAATACGGTTCTCTTGCAGACAAAAAATTTTGTAGCGACAGAAGTTTATTGTCTTTATCTAGCATGGGCCTCGTTTTGTCATTCTTTAACCTTCCCACCAAAACATCCAAGTGTGCTTTTAAGTAAAAGACCCGTGCATCGCTTTTTTGGATTAAAGCTCGATTGACCTCTCGTGATACTATTCCACCCCCGGTAGAAATGACCACTTCTTCTTCAGCAAGGGCATCATGTAGGGCTAAATGTTCTCTCTCCCTAAAACCATCCTCCCCTTCAATCTCAAAAATCGTATTAATTTTGACACCTGATTTTTCCTCGATCTTTCTATCCAAATCAATAAAATTAAATCCCAACTGATTGGAAAGTAATTTTCCAATGGTTGTTTTTCCCACCCCCATCATCCCAACTAAAATTATTTTTGTCACCATTTCTCATATATAATCGATTGCATTAAATCATTATACAAGCATATTAAATAGTTAAATATTGAATATGAATCCATTCAAAAGTTTTTTCATCATTACACTTACCGGCTTATTATCGATCTTAGCGTTAGCTTATTATGTTTATTTATGGATCATCCCCTCCTTACCGCCTATCAATTCTCTCACAGAGTATCGCCCGAAGGAGCCTCTCCAGGTTTATACAAAAGAGGGTGATTTGATTGCACAATTTGGAGAGGAACACCGGGATTTTATAAAAATAAAAAACGTCCCACAAAAGATGATCAATGCCATTATCGCCACAGAAGATCGTCGATTTTTTGAACACCATGGCATTGATTATATTGGCATACTCAGGGCGTCCTATAAAACTCTCTTAGGCATCAGTTTTGAGGGAGCAAGTACCATTACCATGCAGGTGGCAAGGAATTTTTTTCTATCTTCTGAAAAAACCATTAAAAGAAAGATTAGTGAAATTCTGCTCTCTATTGAAATTGAAAAACATTTATCTAAAGAGCAAATTCTGGAGCTTTATGTAAATCAAATATATCTTGGGCAAAGAAGTTTTGGTTTTAATTCTGCGGCGATGACTTATTTTGGTAAAGAACTTGACCAGCTGAATCTGGCTGAAGTTGCAATGTTAGCTGGTCTCCCCAAAGCACCCAGTAAATATAACCCCTTTAATAATTACGATTTAGCCCTTCAAAGGCAAAGAGATGTGCTCAACAGCCTATTAAGGCATGGTTTTATCGATAAACCCACCTATATCTTGACATTAGAACAATCAATTAATTTAAAAAAAACAAAAATCAAAACTGCGGTCGATGCAGAATTCATTGCGGAAATGGTGCGCAAAGATTTATTCGAAGAGTTTGGTGAAAATATTTATTCCAGTGGATTAAAAGTCTATACCACCATAAAATCAAAAAATCAAAAATTGGCAAATAAAGCCGTTCACGACGGCATCATTAACTACATCAATCGTCATCAACCCAGAGAAGCAGACGGTTATCTGGATTTAAAAAACTTTAAAGACAAAAAAAAATTAGCTGAAAGTGTGCGTGAGTTTCTCAAAAAATACCCAGTCTACAATGATTTTTTTCCAGGCATTATTACCAAAATTCAACCCCTTGAAGTGGAAGTTATATTGAAAAGCGGTGAAATGATTAAAGTATATAAAAATGGATTACAGCTCTTAGCAAATGATAAAAATTATGCAGATAAAGATAAGGACTATCGACGAATTAAAGTAGGGGGCATGTATCATTTTATTCAATCAAGAAAAGAATGGCTGTTAACACAACTTCCCGAAGTAGAATCAGCTCTAGTTTCGATGGATCCCAATACAGGTGAAATTACAGCCTTAGTGGGTGGTTTTGATTATCATAAAAATAAGTTCAATCACATCACACAAGCTTATAGACAACCCGGTTCCATTTTTAAACCCTTTATTTATTCAGCTGCTTTGGAAAAAGGAATCACACCAGCCACTATAGTGAACGATAACTTCTTCTTTATGACTGCAAATGAACTTCACACAAAAGAAAATTGGGAGCCCAAAAATTACGATGCTAAATATGAAGGCCCCATTCGTTTAAGGGAGGGTTTAGCAAAATCAAAAAATATGGTCGCCATCAGAACACTCAAGCATATTGACCCTAAATATGCGCAGGATTATGTCTCTCGATTTGGTTTTGACAAGAAAAAAATACCCCCCTATCTCTCTTTAGCTTTGGGTGTTGCTGAAGTTAAACCCATCAACTTGCTTTCAGCCTTTTCTGTTTTTGCCAATGGTGGGTTTCTTAAAGAGCCCTATTATATTGATAAGATTATTGATACCAATGACCGGCAAATCAAACTGAAGTCCAGCATTACCAATCTTGATACGCCCAGAATTATCGACCCTAGAAATGCTTTTATTATGGACTCGATGTTGAAAGATGTGATTAATTATGGAACAGCTCAAAGAGCAAAACAATTGAACAGAACCGACATTGCAGGAAAAACCGGTACCACCAATGATTTGATTGACGCCTGGTTTGTGGGTTACAACCCTGATCATATTGCCCTAACCTGGTTTGGATTTGATACTCCAAAAACTTTAGGCGATCAAGAAACAGGATCACGAGCAGCCTTACCCATTTGGATTGACTACATGAAAGGTGCGCTTGACGGTATTCCTGAAAAAATGTATGCGGAACCCGACGGAATCGTTCCTCATAAAATCAATCCTAAAGACGGAACGTTGATTTCCAATGACAACGACAATGGAGTGTATGAGTATTTTTATGAGGAATTTTTACCTCATGAGAATGCCTTCTTTATGATCAACTAATTTTTATGAAAAAAACATCGGACAAGCTTGTAAAAAAACACATTGCATCCCTGGCTGCTGAAATCATCTTAGAGGAAGGGGTTAGTGATTATTACTACGCTAAAAGAAAGGCTGCTAAATCATTAAACTTTATGAGTCATGAAGTTTTACCTTCAAATCATGAAATTGATGAGGCTATTCGCGACTATCAGTCGACCTATCAATCTGATGAAGACAATGATTTTAATTTTTACAAACCGATTGTCATTGAGTTAATGAATCGTCTTGAAAAATTTAACCCTTTAATCACAGGCTCACTTCAAGAGGGTAGAACAACTAAACATCAAAAAATTCTGATCAATTTATTTACCGACGATATCAAAGAAATTGAATATTTTTTATTAAGCAATCATTACTCTTTTAAAACCAAAGATGGAAAAAAGATAGATCAACATCTCTGTAAATATATTTTTTTCTATGAGGAAATAGAAACTGAACTAATTGTTTTTGATTTAAATGAATCTAGAAATATCCATAAGTCACAATCCTTAATGAAAGGAAAAGGACTCAAGCTTGAGGAGTTTAAAACAGTAGATTCAATCTCTAGATTTAATCCACTCCGCAGCCTCTAGGGCAAAATAAGTTAAAATTGCATCAGCTCCTGCCCTTTTGATCGCGGTTAATGATTCCATCATGATTTCTTTTTCATCTAACCAATTGTTAATCGCCGCCGCTTTGAGCATCGAGTATTCACCTGAAACTTGATAGGCAAAGGTAGGTTTCTTAAACTGATTTTTAATTCGATAAATGATGTCTAAATATAAACCTGCTGGTTTTACCATTAAGATATCTGCGCCTTCACTGATGTCTAGTTCTGCTTCATGTAACGCTTCATCTGAATTGGACGGATCCATCTGATAAGTCTCTTTAGAGGAGTTGCCTAAATTTTCTTTTGAACCCACCGCATCTCGAAATGGACCATAAAATGCGGAGGCATACTTTGCGGTGTAGGATAAAATTTTTATATTGACATGTTTAATATTTTCCAAAGCCTCGCGAATGGACCCAACTCTTCCATCCATCATGTCAGATGGCGCTACAATATCCGCCCCGCTCTCAACATGGCTCAGTGCTTGCTTGATCAATACCTCTACGGTTTCATCATTCAAGACATAGCCGTTATCATCAATCAATCCATCTTGTCCATGGCTGGTATAGGGGTCTAAAGCTACATCGGTAATCACTCCCATATCTGGAAATTCTTTTTTAATTGCTCTTACAGTCTTTTGTACAAGGCCATTCTCATTAAAGGCCTCGTTTGCAAATTCTGATTTGAGGCTTTTTTCAACCACAGGAAACAAGACAATGGCGTTGATATTTAATTTTTGTGCAACCTCTATTTTTTTTAAAACAAGGTCTGGTGATAACCTAAATACTCCTGGCATAGAATCAACCGCGTGTTGCTGTTTTTCACCATCAATTAAAAATAGGGGTAGGATAAGATCGTTTACCGCTATTGAGGTTTCTCGCACCAATGATCTGGAGAATTCATTTGACCTTAATCTTCGTAATCTATTTTTTATGATCATAACTATCTTTCAAATAATAATTTAAGCGCATGTCCTGGATTTTCTTCTCGCATAAAAGACTCCCCAATAAGAAAGGTATGAATATCTTGTTCGTTCATCATCGCTACATGCTCTTTAGTGAAAATTCCTGACTCGGTAACAACAATTCGAGTTGAATCTATCAATTTTTTTAAGCAAATGGTGGTCTCAAGTGATACATCAAAAGTTTTTAAATTTCGATTATTAATTCCAATTAATGGAGTTTTGAGCTTTAGTGCTGAGTGAAGTTCTCTTTCATCATGCACCTCAACCAGAACAGCCAAATCAAGATCCATTGCTATTTTTTCAAAATCTACCAATTGTTTATCGGTAAGAATCGCCACGATTAAAAGAATACAATCGGCTCCCTCGGCTTTTGCTTGATATATCTGGTAAGGATCAACAATAAAATCCTTTCTGAGAATAGGAAGATTGACTTCAGATCTGACAAGATTCAAATAGCTTAAGTGTCCCTTAAAGTAGATCTCATCCGTTAAGATTGATAAACACGATGCACCATTTTGCTCATAAGATTTAGCAATTTCCACCGGGTCAAAATCTTCGCGAATAATTCCTTTTGAAGGACTCGCTTTTTTTATTTCAGCAATCACAGCTGGTTGTTTGCTTTTATGATGGTGTTTAATGGATTGAACAAAATTTCTCGAGGGTAACTTTACTTTAGGTGAGCTTTTTAATTCTCCAACAGGAGTTGTTTGTTTAAAACGCTCTATCTCTTCCCACTTTGTTTTTACAATTATGTCTAAAATATTATCCATTTGATTCTTTAATAAGCTCATCTAGTTTATTAAGTGCTTTACCAGATTTGATTGAAGTTTGTGCAATATCAATCGCATCCTTAAAATTATTGGTGATATCTGATACATAAATAGCAGCAGCTGCATTCAGTAACACAATATTTTTTGCTGGAATATCCTCATCGTTTAAAATTTTAGCAATCAGATCTTTCGAAGATTGAACATCTTCAGCAAATAAATGTTCTATACCGTATCTTTTTAAACCAAAGTCTTCAGGTTGAATTTCATAATTTTTTATTACCTCTCCGTTTAATTCGGATACAAACGTTTTTGCTGACATAGAAATCTCATCCATCCCATCTTCACCGTGTACAATCAATACTTTTGATGAACCAAGATTCTTTAAAACTTCTGCAAAGGTATAAGTGAGTGATTTTTTAAAAACACCAATCACTTGTCTTTTTGCGCTTGCTGGATTGGCAAGAGGTCCTAAGATATTAAAAATTGTTCTAATGCCTAATTCTTTTCTAATAGGCGCTACATTTTTCATTGCTGGATGAAAATTTGGTGCGAACATAAAACCAATTCCAATACGTTCCACTAATTCTTTCATTTTGACTTGATCAATAGAAACATTTACTCCCAGGCTCTCTAAAACATCGGCGCTTCCTGAAGATGAAGATACTGACCTGCCTCCATGCTTTGCGATTTTTACTCCCGCTCCTGCAGCCACAAATGATGCACACGTTGAGATATTAAATGTCTTGAGGCCGTCACCTCCGGTGCCACAAGTATCCACAACATCATGATCAGTCTTTACCGAAGTTAAATTTTCTCTGAGAACTTGTGCTGCTGCAGAAATTTCATCGACAGTTTCACCTTTCATGGCTAAGGCTGTGATAAAAGCAGAAACAACATTGGATGATATTTGTCCAGACATAATCTGATGCATTGAATGTTTCATTTCATCAAATGTTAGATCCTGGAATGAAGTAACTTTTGTTAATAAACTATTCATAAGTCTTTAAAAAGTTTTTCAATAGCTCGTGACCGTGTTCAGTCAAAATTGATTCAGGATGAAACTGTACCCCCTCAATGGGTAATGTTTTATGCTTAATCCCCATAATTTCATGATCCTCCTGAGACCATGCGGTAACTTCAAAGCAATCCGGACATGTTTCACGCTCAACAACTAAAGAATGATAACGTGTAGCTATAAAAGGGTTATTTAAGTTTTGGAAAACGCCTTTATTCTGATGTTCAATTTTTGATGTTTTACCGTGCATGATTTTTTTAGCATGAATAACTTTTCCACCAAATGCTTGAGCAATGGATTGATGTCCTAAACATACCCCTAGGATAGGAATTTTACCCTTAAAAGCATCAATCAATGCCAATGAAATTCCAGCCTCATTTGGTGTGCATGGGCCAGGTGAAATAACTATATAAACTGGATTTTTTTTTGCGATCTCTTCAATTGTAATTTTGTCATTACGATATACCTCTACCTCTTGTCCAAGTTCAGCTAAATATTGAACCAGATTATAAGTAAATGAATCATAATTATCGAGCATTAACAGCACTATGAAAAATCCTTTTCTGCTATTTCAGCAGCGCGAATTACTGCTTTAGCCTTATCATTTGTTTCATCCCACTCATTTTTTGCTATTGAATCGGCAACTACCCCGGCACCCGCTTGAACATACAATTTTTTTTCTTTAATGACCGCGGTTCTAATAGCAATAGCAACGTCTAATGTCCCATCAAAACCAATATAACCCACGGCGCCTGCATAAACTCCTCTTTTAGTTTTTTCTAGCTCATTAATGATTTCCATCGCACGAACTTTTGGAGCGCCACTCACGGTTCCTGCTGGAAACGTTGCTCTTAATACATCGAGAGGCGATAAATTTTTTTGAATCTCTCCTTCGACGTTTGAAACAATATGCATTACATGGGAGTACCGTTCAATTTTCATATTATCAGTAACTTTAACGGTTCCTGGCTTTGAGACTCTGCCAATATCATTTCTTCCAAGGTCCATGAGTTGAATATGCTCAGCAATTTCTTTTGGATCATTTAATAAATCTCTTTCTAAATCTTTATCTTTTTGAAAATCATGTCCCCGCGGACGAGTTCCTGCAATAGGTCTCACAGTCACCTTTTTATTTTCAAGTCTGACTAAAATTTCAGGTGATGCGCCGACAATAAAGTGATCATCCAAATGATAGAAGAACATATAGGGAGATGGATTAATGCTTCTTAACACCCGATATAAGCTAATAGGAGGTATAGTAAAATTCTTTACCAAACGTTGAGACAAGACAACTTGCATTACATCGCCCTCAAATATGTAATTTTTAATTTTATCAACGGCTTCACAGAAAGCTTGCTCTCCAAATTCAGAAGAAGCAAGCTGGGATTCGTTATTTATTGAAAGATCATTTATATTTGAAATATGGGCCGTATTTATTATTTCTTCTATCTGATTTATTCTAGACAGAGCGAGATCATAAGAATCATCTTTCTCATTAGCGTATACAATAATGGATAACTTACTTGTTAAATTATCAAAAACTATAACCTCATCTGATTCCATCAAATGAATATCAGGCAAATTTAACTCATCTTTAATAAAGTTTTTAATTAATTTAGGCTCAATATAGTGAATGGTCTCATAGCCAAAATACCCCGCTAAACCTCCGGAGAATCTTGGTAAATCAAGATCATTTGGGGTTTTAAAGGTATTTAAATAATCATTAAAATATTTTAGAGGATCACTTTCATGTTTGATACTTGAGCTTTTTCCCTGCTCAATAATCTTTATTTCTGTTCCATGAACCTGGAAAATTTTTTTAGCCGGCAGGCCAATGATGGAGTATCTTCCAAAGTTCTCGCCTCCCTCAACGGACTCGAGTAAATATGAATAAGGTGCGTTTGCTGTTTTTAAATAAATGGATAAAGGAGTTTCCAAATCAGCGTAACATGTTCTCAACAAAGGAATTCGATTGCATCCTTTATCCTGGTATTGCTTGAACTGCTCTTTATTTAAATTCACTGACATTTTTAATTAATGAATAATGTGCTTTAACTCACTGAAGTTATTTAATTTATAGTCAACTTGAAAATGATCAATTGCTTCTTCATGTTGATACCCATAGGGAACCGTTGCTATTTTAACACCGGCACGAATCGCCGCCTGAATATCATTCACAGAATCGCCGACCATCAAAACTTCCTCTTTTTTGATCATCAGTTTAGACCTAACTAACTCTAATGAATATGGATGAGGCTTCCTGAAGGTCATTTCATCTCCGCAGATGACAAAGTTAAAAAAATTAAAAAAAGCTGATTTCTCTAAAATCTCATGAGTATGCATTGAGGGTTTATTCGTTACACAAGCCAATTTCATATCATTCCCCTTTAAAAATCTTAAGGTTTCTTCAACATGTTCATAGGGCTTACTTTGATAAGAGATTTTTTGATAAATATCATTGAAGGTCTCTTTTGCTAAATTAAAATCTAAATCATATTTTTGATTTGTCGATGACTCTATTGATCTTTGAATTAAATGATCAACCCCCTTGCCGATAAAATTTCTTATGGTGGCAAATGGAAGCATTTCAAAGTCAAATCTCGTTAACATTTCGTTGATCGACCGAATGAGCTCAGGTGCAGTATCAAACATGGTCCCGTCAAGATCAAGGAAAATTGCCTTAAATGTATTGTTCATTGTTAATGTGGGAGCTCAATTAGGCACTTGCTAAGGACTCTCTAAGTTTTTTGATGATGGAGTCATAGCGATGAGGATCATTGTCATTTGCAGCTCCAAAGACAGCTGAGCCTGCCACAAAAGTATCTGCTCCAGCTTTAGCAATTTCAGCAATGTTATTAACATTGACACCGCCATCAATTTCAAGCCATATTTCCCTACCCGTTTCTTGAGTATATAAATCAATTTTTTTACGGGCGACCTTTAATTTTTCAAGGGCTGAGGGTAAAAACTTTTGACCGCCAAAACCAGGGTTCACCGACATCAAAAGTATCATATCAACTTTATCCATAACATAATCAAGATAATCAAGAGGTGTTGCCGGATTAAATACTAATCCTGATTTACAGCCCTGATCTCTTACTAATGATAAACTTCGATCAATATGATGTGATGCTTCAGGATGAAAGGTAATGATGTTAGCTCCAGCCTTGGCAAAGTCAGGTATTATCCTATCCACAGGCTCGATCATCAAATGCACATCAATAATTGCATCCGTAACTGGACGAATCGCTTCACAAACAAGCGGTCCAATAGTTAGGTTAGGTACAAAATGATTATCCATCACATCAAAATGAACGATATCTGCTCCTGATGAAATAACATCGTTTACTTCTTGACCGAGTTTAGCAAAATCTGCAGACAGAATACTGGGCGCAATCCTAAAATCCTTACTCATACTTTTAATCCTTAATATCTATTAGTAATGTAAAATGGTTATTTTAACTGCTTTTATTGTTATTTAGTAACAACATAAACGATATCTTATAAAACTCAAGCTCATGAAAGTTACTGTTCTTGGAATAAATCACAAATCAGCTCCAATCTCTTTGAGGGAAAAACTTGTATTTGATCATGACGCTATTACTCAGTCATTAAATGAGTTTAAGAAAAAATTTAATTCTGGGGTTGTGATTTTATCCACATGCAACCGAACCGAAATTTATTCAACTATTTCTGATCGTAAGGAGATCGAAATTTGGCTGAGTAAGCACCATAGCGTAAAAATTTCTGAACTTGGCAAACATACTTATTTTTTTTCAAAAATTGAAGCTCTTAAACATGCCGCTGCAGTTGGCGCTGGACTAGATAGTATGATTATCGGTGAGCCTCAAGTTTTAGGTCAAATCAAACAAGCCTTCAAAGTCTCTCAAAATGTTGGGCTAATCGATCAAAGTATAATTTTATTTTTTAATAAAGTTTTTGAATTATCAAAAATTATTAGAACCAAAACTCAAATTGGAACCAACTCCACAACAATTGCGTCAACTGCACTTAAATTAATTTTAAAAATTTTTGGAGAACTTAAACAACTTTCGATTCTATTTATTGGTGCTGGTGAAATGAATGAGCTATGCGCTAAATATTTTGCCAAACACAATCCAAAAAAAATTATGATTGCGAATAGAACTCTTCAGCGTGCCGAACAATTAGGGAAAAAAATTAATGGGCATTCCTGCCTCATCGGTGATGTGAATAAAATTATTCATCATTATGATGTAGTGGTTTCATGTACCGGCAGCCAATTGCCTATTATTGGACTTGGCATGATCGAGGAAGCTATTGAGCAAAGAAAACATCAACCCATGTTTTTTGTTGATTTAGCCATTCCAGCAGATATCGAAAAGGAGATTGAAAATTTAGATGATACCTTTTTATATAATCTTGAAGATCTTGCCAAAATTGCTCAAGAAGGCATTACCATGAGAGAACAGGAGCTTGTAAATGCCTATAATTTACTTGAAGACTTAATACAAAGTTTTGCTCAAAATAAAAAAAATGAAAACATATCACTTACTATTGCATTAAAAACATATTTTGACCATGTTCAAGAAAATGAGCTGAAAAAAGCTTTAAAAGAAATTAAAAATGGTTCCGAAGCTGATCAAGTATGTAAAAAGCTTGCTCGAAATTTAACAAATAAATTGCTGCACCATCCTACAAAATCTTTGAATGAAAATAAAAAATATGCACAAATTATTAAAGAAATATTTAACTTAAAGGATTAAATCAATGAATGATTCAATGAAACATAAATTAGAAAATTTAATCTTAAAATATAATGAGTTATATAAAAAATTGAGTGCGGAAAATATTACTAATGATTTAAACGTTTTTAAGAAAATTTCCAAAGAACATTCCGATCTTTCCCCTATCATTGAAACTTACACAGATTATAAAAAAATAATTCAAAACATTTCTGAAGCCAAAGAAATGTTATCTGATCCAGAAATGAAAGAATTTGCTCAAGAAGAAATTGAGCAAGGGAAGGATAAAATTGAGGGCTTAGAAACTAAGCTTCAAGCATTATTGATCCCAAAAGATCCTAATGATGATAAAAATATCTTTTTAGAAATAAGAGCCGGAACGGGAGGTGACGAATCAGCACTATTTGCTGCTGATCTTTACCGAATGTACACACGTTATGCTGAAAGACAAAACTGGAAAGTTGAAGTCTTTTCATTAAATGAGGGAAGTATTGGTGGATATAAAGAAATTGTCGCTAAAATTATTGGTGATGGTGCGTATTCAAAATTAAAATTTGAATCTGGAGGCCATCGTGTTCAGCGTGTTCCAGATACTGAAACACAAGGAAGAATTCATACCTCTGCTTGCACAGTCGCCATTCTTGCTGAAGCTGATGAAATTGAAGATGTTGATATCAATCCAGCCGATATTCGCATAGATACCTATCGCGCATCAGGTGCTGGTGGACAACATATTAATAAGACTGACTCAGCCGTGAGAATAACTCATGAACCGACAGGTATTGTTGTTGAATGCCAGGATGATCGATCTCAACATCGTAATAAGGCTCAAGCCATGAGTATATTGGCTGCGAAAATAAAAGATAATCAAATTCAAGAACAACAATCACAAATTGCGAGCGAAAGAAAAAGTTTAATTGGAAGTGGAGATCGCAGTGAGAGAATCAGAACCTATAATTTTCCTCAAGGAAGAATTACTGATCATCGAATCAATCTAACCCTTTATAAGATTGATTTTATTATGGATGGTGACCTGGATGAAATGATTAATGCCTTATCACTTGAGCACCAAGCCACTTTGTTAGCTCAAGATAGTGAATAATGAATGAGTTTTCATTTCATCAAATTAAAATTTTTTTTCAAGATCAATTAATTCAGAATTCAGATCTTTCCATAAGAGAAGCAGCGATTGAATTTAATCAAATACTTCAATTTATTTTTAAAATTGATTACGCAAAACTTTTAAGTAAAGATTCAAAAGTTAGCAAAAGAAAATTTCAACAAATTGAAAGAATTATTAATTTAAGAATTAAAGGAACCCCACTGGCCTATATTTTCAAGGAATGGGATTTCTATGGTCGAAAATTTTTTCTCAACAAGTCTTGTTTAATTCCTCGACCTGATACTGAATTAATGATTGATATTCTTAAAAAAGAATTAACAAAGCAAAAAATTAAAAGCTTGCTCGATCTAGGTTCTGGCAGCGGAGTTATTGGCATCACTGCCAAACTTGAAATCTCATCGATAGATAAACTTGTTCTAACAGATATCAGTAAATGGTGCTTGAAAGTGATAAAAAAAAATCTTTTCTTTCACAACCTGACTGCTGATATATATTTAAGTGATTGGTTTAAATATTTGCCTGAGCAAAAATTTGACATCATCGTGTCAAATCCTCCATACATATCAAAGAATGACCATCACCTCAAGCATTTATCATTTGAACCCAGACGTGCTCTCATTGCAAGCAATCAAGGATTATCTGACATTGAGACTATTTTAAAAAATGGAGTAAACTTTTTAAAAGATAATGGCGAGTTATTTATTGAACATGGTTTTAATCAAAAACAAAACGTACAAGAAATTTTTAAACGATATAATTATAAAGATGTAGTTTCATTTAAGGACTTAACTGGTAATTATCGAATAACTAAAGGTGTAAGAAAATAAATTGAGTCGATCCGTTGGAATTGTGAAATCAAAATTATTTAATTGCAAGGATGAAATATCTCTTGCATGTGGACAATCTTTAAAAGAATTTGAGCTTGTTTATGAAACCTACGGAAAGCTTAATGCAAAAAAAGATAATGCCATCCTAATTCCGCACGCCTTATCAGGAAATCATCACGTGGCAGGCAAATATCACAAGGATGATGAATACCTAGGCTGGTGGGATAACATGGTTGGACCAGGAAAACCTATCGATACAAATCAATACTTTGTAATAGGAGTAAATAATATTGGCGGTAATGATGGCTCCACATCAGCAAAATCAATTAATCCAAAAACAAAAAAAATATGGGGCTCATCATTTCCTATTGTTACAGTTCAAGATTGGGTGTTATCCCAAAAAAAACTAATAGAACATCTCGGTATTAATACCCTTTTTGCTATCGTTGGTGGTAGCTTGGGTGGTATGCAGGCAATACAATGGTCCATTGCCTATCCAGATTCGGTAAAAAAAATTCTCTGCATCGCTGCTGCTCCAAGCTTAACCGCACAAAATATTGCATTTAATGAGATTGCTCGTCAAGCCATACTTCAAGACGATGATTTTTTTAAAGGTGATTTTTATCAACATAATACTAAACCAAAAAAAGGGCTCAGAATTGCAAGAATGCTCGGTCACATTACTTATCTATCCAATGATGCAATGGATAAGAAATTTGGAAGAAAATTAATTCAAGGTAAATATAATTATAATTTCCAAGAAAACTATGAAATTGAATCTTATTTGAATTACCAAGGAGATAAATTTGCATCATCATTTGACGCCAACACTTACTTAAGAATGACAAAAGCTTTGGATTATTTTGATTTAGAGAAAATTTATAAAAAAAAGCTTTTAAAAGTTTTTTCAAAAATTAAAGCAGACTATTTGGTGATCTCTTTCACCAGTGATTGGCGCTTTCCGCCCGCACGATCTAAAGAAATAGTTACGGCATTATTAGATAACAATATTAATGTGACATATGCAGAAATCAAAGCTGAAACAGGGCATGATGCTTTTCTACTGCATAATGATCATTATCATCAATTAATTTTAAACTACCTTAGGTCATGAACATGAAAAGATTAGATTTTATTAAAATCTCAGAATGGGTTGATCCGAAAACTAAAGTTCTTGATTTGGGGTGCGCAGACGGTACATTGCTCAAATTTCTTAAACAACAAAAAAATATCAATGGGTATGGCATCGAAATTGATCCAAGCAATATCGAAAAAGGAATTAAAAATCAAATAAATATTATTCAAATGAATTTGGAAGACGGGCTGTCTGTATTTAATGATCAATTTTTTGATACGGTTATATTATCCCAAACTCTTCAAGCGATGGTGAATATTGACAAAATAATGGATGAGATGAAGCGAGTTGGAAAAAATATTATTGTTTCTTTTCCAAATTTTGGTTTTTGGAAAAATAGGTTTCAAATACTAAATGGAAAAATGCCAAAATCTACTGATTTACCTCATGAATGGTATAACACTCCAAATATTCACTTATGTACAATCAAAGATTTCGAAGATTTATGTTCAAAAAAAGATTTAACTATCACCAATCAATTATTTTTGACAAACAATCAACCGGTAAAATACTTTTCTAATTTAAGAGGTTCTCTAGGAATTTTTCAACTGTCCCAATAACTCATGCAGGCTTACCTTAAAATACTATTAAATAAAAAAATGGGAGTGTGCTGTCTCACTGGGTTTGCTTCAGGCCTACCTTTGTTTATTCTTATAAGCCTTATTCCTGCATGGTTAAGGATCGAAAATATTGACCTAAAAGTGATTGGTCTTTTTTCACTAATTCAATTACCTTTTACATGGAAGTTTTTATGGGCGCCGCTATTTGATCGATATAAAATTTTCATGGGAAGACGAAGGGGGTGGTTGCTTTTTTTTCAAGTCTTATTGACCATCAATATTGCTTCTTTAGGCTTTTACTCACCCATTCTAAATTTACAAACTATTGCATTACTTTCATTCTGCATTGCTATTTTTAGCGCAAGTCATGATGTTGTTATTGATGCTTTTAGAAGAGAAATTTTAACGGATAAAGAGCTTGGTCTTGGTAATGCCATCCATGTAAATGCTTATAAAATTTCAAGTTTAATTCCTGGCTCATTGTCTTTAATTCTTGCTGATTTTATCAGTTGGCAATCAGTTTTTATTATTACCTCATTGTTTATGCTCATTGGAATTTGTATGACTCTATTTATTAGTGAGCCAAAAATTCAGTTCGAGCAACCCAAAAGATTAAAAGATTCAATTGTTGATCCATTTATTAGCTTTTTTAAAAAAAATGGAACATCACATGCATTATACATTTTACTTTTTATTTTTTTATTCAAGCTTGGAGATAGCATGGCCACAGCCCTGATAACTCCTTTCTATATTGACCTTAATTTTACTATGACAGAAATAGGTCTAATCGCAAAAAATGTGGGTCTATGGTCAAGTGTCATTGGAGGATTTTTAGGTGGTATGTGGATGATAAAGATTGGCATCAATAAAGCTTTATGGATTTTTGGTTTTTTACAAATGATTACCATTATTCCCTTTGTTGTTCTTTCAATCATAGGCTATAACCTCTTATTTCTTGGCATAACAGTCGGGCTTGAAGCTTTTGCAATGGGTCTTGGAACAACAGCTCTCATTGCATACATCGCAAAACAAACTGATCCCAGGTATACAGCAACACAATTTGCTTTGTTCACCAGCCTTGCCTCTATCCCCAGGTCACTTACAAATGCCTCCACTGGGTTCTTTGTTGAATCTTTGGGGTGGACAAACTTTTTTTACCTTTGTTTTATTTTGGCTATTCCAGGAATGCTTTTACTCATTAAAGTTGCTCCTTATAATTTAAAGTCATAATCAAGAATTAACGGAGCATGATCACTGAAGCGCTCATCTTTATAGACGGTGGCTTGTAATATTTTTTTCGAGAGATTTGATGCAGTCATTTGATAATCAATTCTCCAACCAACATTATTAGCGAATGCCTGGCCACGATTACTCCACCAGGTATAAGCCAATTCTTCTTCATGAGGAAAGAGTTCACGATAAGCGTCCACCCAATGCATTTTATAAATTAATGTGCTTATCCAATCCCTTTCTTTTGGCAAAAAACCTGAGTTTTTCTTATTCCCTTTATGATTTTTTAAGTCTATTTCATGATGAGCTATGTTCAAGTCACCACATAAAATGACATTTTGATTTGATGAAATTTTTTTTTCTAAAAAAGGTTCTAGAAAATCTAAACATTCAAATTTTATTTGTTGGCGGATATCACCGCTTGATCCAGAAGGTAAATAAATCGATATTACAGATAAGTTATCAAAAACGAGCTCAATATAGCGCCCCTCATTGTCCATTGTTTGAAAATTGACTCTATCAATAATTTTAAGAGGTAATTTTTTTGAATATATTCCAACACCGCTATAACCAGGTTTAAGTGCATATGAAAAATATCCTTGCAAATTATTTGTTCGCAGCATTTCATCAGTCATATTGACTTCAAGTGCTTTTAATTCCTGCACACAGACAAAATCAGCATCCTGGAGTTTGAGCCATTCAAAAAATCCCTTTCTAGAAGCAGATCTGATACCATTTAAATTAATTGTAATAACTCTCATCTATGGATACTTTTTCAAAACAATTTATTGATTTTACCATCAGTAATCAAATTCTAAGATTTGGTGAATTCAAAACAAGAGCTGGAAGAATTTCTCCTTACTTTTTTAATCTTGGTTTAATCAGTAACGGTCTTGGCCTAAAAAAACTTGGTGAATTTTATGGTGATTTTATTTTAGAAAAAAATATATCTTTTGATATGCTTTTTGGTCCTGCTTACAAAGGAATTTCCCTGGTAAGTTCAACAGCAATTGCTTTGTCATCCAAAAATCTTAAAAGTATCAATTTTGCCTTCAATCGAAAGGAAATTAAAGACCATGGGGAAGGTGGTCAAATTATTGGATTTCCCATCAGTGGAAATGTTTTAATTTTAGATGATGTAATTTCTGCAGGCGCGGCGATACGAGAGTCAATTGACATCATTAAATCTCATGGAGGAAATCCTCAAGGGGCTGTTGTTGCAATAGACCGTCAAGAAAAGGGTCAAGGTGAATTGAGTGCCACTGAGGAAATTAAAAGTCTTTATAATTTAAATATTCATTCTTTGATATGTCTTGATGACATCATTGAATATATTAAGAAGGATGATCGATATTCGCCGTATTTATCATCAATAGAAAATTATCGAGCAAAATACGGTATCTAGCTTTTTGTTAATTGATTTTTTAAAAGCTCACTGACCTGTCCAGGATTGGCCTTGCCTTTTGAAATTTTCATTACTTGCCCAACTAAGGCGTTAAAAGCTTTATCTTTACCCAATTTAAACTGCTCCACCATTTCTGGATTATTTTTAATAATTTCATCGATCATTGGAAGTATTGCAGAAACATCGCTCACCTGCTTTAAACCAAGCGCATCAATTAATGTATCCACATTTTTATCTGGATCTTCCCAAAGCAAATCAAAAATTTTCTTACCTGCATTATTTGAAATTGTCTGATCCATAATACGTTTAATTAATAGAACAAATTGCTCCTGTGCTATCGGGCAATCCTTAATAGACAGTTCATGCTCATTTAATTTTGCAAAAAGATTACCAACAACCCAATTGGCAGTTATTTTTGCATCTAAACCAGATGCAATCAAAGATTGATAAAATTCGTATGTCTTTTTATCAGATACGATAATAGACGCATCCGCCTCATTTAGTTTGTAATCAACCGTTAATTTTTTGAGGCATTCCTCAGGAAGCTCGCCCAAGGAACTTCTGATGAAATCGATATCATTTTGAGAAATTTTTAACGGGAGTAAGTCAGGGTCTGGAAAATAGCGATAATCATTTGCTTCCTCTTTAGACCTCATTGCTTTTGTTTCTCCTGAATCTGGGTTAAAAAGAACAGTGGATTGTATAATGTCATGGCCATCCTCAATCTGCTCAATTTGCCAGTTCACCTCATAATTGATCGCTTGTTCCATGTATTTAAAAGAATTTAAGTTCTTAATTTCACGACGGGTCCCTAACTTATTTGATCCACTAGGCTTGACAGATACATTCACATCACAACGAAAGCTTCCCTCTTGCATATTTCCATCAGATATACCAATCCATTGAACTAAATTATGTAATTTCTTCGCATAGGCAATGGCCTCTTTTGCGGAGCTCATGTCTGGTTCTGTTACAATTTCAAGTAGGGGCGTTCCAGCTCTGTTTAAGTCAATGCCTGTCTTATTATCCATAATTCCATGCACGGATTTACCGGCATCTTCTTCTAAGTGGGCTCGAAGAATTCTTATCTTTTTATTCACACCGTCATTATTAATCTTTAGATGGCCATGGTTCACTACTGGCAATTCAAATTGACTTATCTGATACCCTTTGGGTAAATCTGGATAGAAATAATTTTTTCTAGCGAAAACTGAATATTCGGCAATTTCAGCGTCAACGGCCAGACCAAATCTAATGGCTTTCATGACCGCCTCTTTATTCAACACAGGCAAAGTTCCTGGATATGCCAAACTAACAAGACATGCATTTTCATTTGCTGGCAATCCAAATTCAGTAGACGCTCCAGAAAAAATTTTTGTTTTTGTTGTTAATTGAACATGCGTTTCAATTCCAATCACAATATCCCAGGTCATAGGACTCCTCCTGGTAAGTGTTTATGCCAATCAGAAATGGATTGATATTGGTGCGTAAAATTTAAAATTTTAGCTTCATCAAAGTAGTTTCCGATTAACTGAAACCCAATCGGCATCTTATTAATAAATCCGGCTGGGGCACTGATTGCTGGAAGACCAGCTAAATTTGTCGAAATGGTGAACATATCTTGCATATACATTGCAACGGGATCCTCGGTTTTATCGCCAATTTTAAAAGCTGTTGATGGTGAAGAGGGTGCTAAAATCAAGTCACATTGGGTAAATGCCTTTATAAAATCGTCAGCAATTAATCGCCTAATTCTTTGGGCTTTTAAATAATAAGCGTCATAATAACCTGCGCTTAAAACATATGTCCCAACTAAAATTCTTCTTTTAACTTCATCACCAAAACCTTCTTCGCGAGTTTTTAAGTACATTTCCTCTAAATCTTTATAGTTGGATGCTCTGTAGCCAAATTTCACTCCATCATATCTTGATAGATTGCTTGAGGCTTCTGCGGGAGCAATTACATAGTAAACGGGAACTGATAATTGGGAATTAGGTAAAGAAATTTCTTTGAAGTTAACACCTAAAGATTGATAAGCTTGCATCACCTTTTCTAGAATAATTTTTACGTCCTGATTAAGTTCGTTGTTAAAAAATTCTTTTGGAACACCAATTGTTTTTCCTTGAATTGATGAAGTAAGAGATTGCGTATAATTTTCTTTATCACGTTTAATTGATGTTGAGTCTCTTTCATCAAAATCTGCCATAACATTGAGCATTAGCGCGCAATCTTCAGCAGTTTTAGCTATAGGTCCGGCCTGATCTAAACTTGAGGCAAATGCAATCATCCCAAATCTTGAAACAAGCCCATAAGTTGGTTTTAACCCTGTTAAATTACATAATGATGCGGGTTGTCTAATTGACCCTCCTGTATCCGTAGCAGTCGCAGCCGGGGCCATTCCTGATGTAACAGCTGCCGCACTTCCTCCTGAACTTCCACCGGGGACAAAATCTAAATTCCATGGATTTTTTACAACTCCATAATATGATGTTTCATTAGAGGATCCCATGGCAAATTCATCCATATTAGTTTTACCAAGATTAATTGCACCAGACTTATTAAAAAGATCAACTACCTTTGAGTCATAGGGAGCATAAAAATTATCCAACATTTTTGAGCCACAAGTTGTTTTCCAAGATGATGCGCAAAAAATGTCTTTTTGTGCAATGGGAATGCCAGTTAATTCTGAAAAATGATTTTTGCTAATTAATTGATCAGCCTGTTGGGCTTGCTGGATTGACTTTTCTTCATCAATAGTAATAAAGGCATTAATCTGACTATTAAGATCTTTAATTTGATTTAAATAATACTGAGTAAGCTCGACACTTGAAAAATCTTTATTTTTTAAGCCCTGTTTCAATTCATTTAACGATAAGTCCTTCATAATTTATCCACCACTCTGGGGACAATAAAATAGTCTTCATTAAATTCAGGGGCTAATTCTAGGAACTTTTCTTTTTGATTCATTTCAGTCACAACATCATCTCTTAAGGTTTGATAAATATCTAATGCATGAGACATTGGCTGAACATCGGTGGTATCAATTTTTTGCATTGAATCAATCAGTTTTATGATGCCATCAAGTTTTTTTAAAACAATCATTTCATCATCTGAACTAATATTAATTTTGGCCAGATGGCTTAGTTTTTTTATATCTTTGTCTGTAAGTGCCATAATTTTAGGGCTATAATGCTCTTATTGCGAAATGCAGTATTATACATTGCATAGTGCTTTTCATTAATATTTTGGTTTTAATTAAGTATGAAAAAATTTTTAGCAAAGTTATTTTCTGAACAAGATATGGCAATTGATTTAGGAACTGCAAATACCCTTATTTATGTTAAAGGAAGAGGCATTGTTCTTGACGAACCCTCTGTGGTTGCAATGAAGTACCAACAGGGTCCGTCAGGCTCTCAACCTAAGAGTGATATCTTAGCTGTGGGAAAAAAAGCTAAAACTATGCTCGGGAGATCACCTCTAAATATTACTGCCATTAGACCTATGAAAGACGGGGTGATTGCTGATTTTAATGTCACTGAAGAGATGATTAAATATTTCATCACAGAGGTGACTTCTAAAAGTTGGTTTAGTCCTAATCCCAGAATTGTTATTTGTGTTCCCTACGGAGCAACCCAAGTAGAAAGAAGGGCAATTCGTGAGTCTGCAGAGCGTGCTGGAGCAAAGCAAGTCTTTCTTATTGAAGAACCTATGGCTGCTGCAATTGGAGCAGGGCTTCCTGTAAACGATCCAACCGGGTCTATGGTTATTGATATCGGCGGTGGAACAACTGAAGTCGGTATTACCTCATTAGGGGGGATTGTTTATGCAGAATCTCAAAGGGTAGGTGGAGATAAAATTGACCAAGCCATCATTGATTACATGAGAAGAAATTATGGCTTGACAATCTCTGAACCTACAGCTGAAAGAATCAAAAAACAAATAGGCAGCGCCTTTCCTTTAAATGAAATTTTAGAAATGGAAATAATAGGAAGAAGTATGTCCGAAGGTCTTCCTAGAAAAATAATGGTTGGTAGTAATGAAATATTAGAGGCACTAACAGAGCCTTTAAACACAATTATTGGAACTGTCAAAGGTGCTCTAGAGCAAACACCTCCGGAGCTTGGTGCCGACATTGCTGAAAATGGAATGGTTTTAACCGGAGGCGGAGCGCTATTAAAAAATATTGATCGCTTACTTTATGAAGAGACAGGCATCCCAGTCATTATTGCTGAAGAGCCGCTTTTGTGCGTAGTTAAAGGTTGTGGCATGGCCCTTGAGTCACTCGACGAATTTAAGACCTCATTTACGAATGATTAATGCTCATTACTGCAAAAAAAAGAAAAAGTCATTCTCTATTTAATAAATCGCAGATCAGTATTAACTTAAGCTTAATATTATTTATTGTAAATTTTTTTATTTTTTCAGCTAATCAAAATAATCCATTTTTTAAGTCCATTAAAAGTAGTTTAAATTTAACGCCCTATTCTTTAAATTTTTTATTGAATAGCTTAAGTAATGGGGCCGATTCAGTTCACCAATACTTCCATTTTAAAAAAACATTAATTCAAGAAAATAATGATCTTGAAAACAGGCTTTACCTTCTAAAAAACAAACTTCTACTGCAAGAAAATTTTATTTTGGATTATCAAGAATTAATGAATAAATTAGAAATTAAAGAACAGTATTTTGATAATTCTGTTGTAGCTAAAATTTTAAAAATAAATTACTCAGGCAAAAGACATCATTTTTTAATTAATAAAGGACTATCAGACCAAATACAAGCTGGAAACATAGTTGTTGACGATAGAGGCATTCTTGGTCAGGTCATAGATGTTCAAACAGACCAATCTACCGTTAAAACCATTCGCTCGAAGGATTTTTATTTAACCGGGTATATTATGATTAAAGATAAACCTTATCTAACTTTAGTCCAAGGTGATAACCAAAACTTAACCATCAACTACTTTAGCAAAAATACACCTATTCAAATTAATGATAGTATTTATACCACAGGTGATGATATGTATATACCCGAAAATATAAGAATTGGTAAAGTCGTTAAATTACAACAGTCGGAGTTAAAAGATTTTTATAAAGTAATTATTCAGCCAGCATCAAATCCTAATGCTCAAAAATATTTGATTGTTCTAAAATGAAATCAAAAAATAAACTCTCTAATATTGTTGGCTTATTTGCCTTAACGATATTTATCTCTTTATTAATTTCAAGCTGGTTAATTTTTGAGCCAATAACTATCCTAATAATTGTTTTTTTTATCTTTGAATACTTTCATAAAAAACTTGATAGCCTAATAATTATTTTAATCTTTGGTTTTATCTATGATGGAACTCTCGGGTATTTATTCGGATTTACAAACCTAATTTTTCTTGAAATTATATTAATAGACTTTTGGCTAAAAAAAATCATACCCTTAAAGAATCAACGCACGCATTATTATTCTCTATTACTCATTTTAAATGGTCTTATTTTTTCTCTCATTTTAAATCACTCAACATCTGATTTAATCCCTTACTTGATTATAAATCTAATTATTGGATATCTATATTTTTTCAGTTTAGTAAAGTATGGAAGATAAAAAATTTATTTTTAATCGCCGTATTAAATTCATACTAGTTACATTTATTATTATTTTTAGTTTAATCATTACTCGTCTTTTCTGGTTACAAATTTATAAGAACGACTTCTATATTGAGCGCTCCCAATTAAATTCAGAAAGAATAGAAACTATCAAACCACAGAGAGGAATTATTTACGATCGTCATAAAAATGTTTTAGCTGAGAATATACTAACTTATGATCTTGTTATTAATATTGAAGAAAAAAGTAACAAAGATATTGAAAATATCATTAATAAATTAAGTGAAATCCTTCCAATTAATGACGAAGACAAAAAAAAATTCTATAAATTAAAAACGGAAAGAAAATTTTTAAGATTTATCCCTATCCTCAATAATATTGATACAAAATTATTAACGTTATTCATATCAACAAAATATCAATTTCCTGATGTAAAAGTTAAAGAAGAATTTTTAAGAAGTTATCCACATGCACATATCAATTCTCATCTTATAGGCTTCATCAACCGAATATCTGCTGATGATTTAAATGAATTTAAGCAAGATCAATACTTACTCGAAAGTTACTTTGGACTTTCTCATAAGGGAAAGCAGGGAGTAGAAAAATTCTTCGAAGAAAGTTTAAAGGGCAAGGCTGGGTTAAAAAGAATTAGAGTTAATGCCCAAAACTCATTTGTGAATGAAGTTGAATACATCCCACCTATTAATGGCAATGATTTAAATTTAAGTATTGATTTGAATTTACAAATCAGGGCTTCTGAGCTTTTAAAAGATTATAAAGGTGCCATTATTATGTCGCACGTTAAAACCAATGAAATTTTAGCTTATCAAAGCAATCCAACATTTGATCCCAATCACTTTGTTAATGGAATCGGTTTTGATGAGTGGAATAATTTAAATCTTGATCCAAAAAAACCAATGCTCGATCGTATCATTTCTGCTACCTACCCACCTGGATCAACAATTAAACCTTTCGTTTCAATTGCTGGATTAGAACATAATCAAATATCAAAAGATTTTAAAATTTCTGATCCTGGATACTATCGCCTTCCTCATTCTAAAAAAATTTTTAAAGATTGGAAAAAAGAAGGTCATGGTGAAGTTGATTTAATTAAAGCTATTGCTGAATCTTGTGATGTTTATTTTTATGATCTCGCCTATCGATTAGGAATTAATAAGCTTTCACAAACCTTATCAAAATTTTCATTTGGGAACCAAACAGGCATTGAGTTACCCTCAGAAAAAAATGGAATTTTGCCTTCACCGGAGTGGAAAAAAAATCGACATCAGCGTAAATGGAATACATACGAGACAATTAATACATCTATTGGACAAGGTGATTTTTTGGTAACGCCAATACAACTCACACAAGCACTTAATACACTTTTAAATAATACAAAAATTTCACCGCCATCGATCGTATTAAAAGAAAATTTTAATAATGATGGTATTGAATCTTTAACAATTACAGATGATGAATTTATAAATATTGTGAAATTAGGTATGCAACAAGTTACCGGGGCTTCAGGTACTTTTCGATCAATTGCTCATAAAAATTTGAATAAACTTGCAGGAAAAACCGGAACAGCACAAGTTTTCTCATTAAAAAATAAAGATTATGATGAAGCAAATATCGCAGATCACTTAAAAGATCATTCACTTTTTATTGGATATGCCCCTTTTGATGATCCAACAGTATCTATTGCTGTTGTCATTGAAAATGGTGGCCATGGAAGCTCTGTAGCAGCTCCAATTGCAAAAAAACTTATTGATTATTATTTTGAATTAGAAATGAATCATGAATAATTTATTAAACAATACTTTTAAATATGTGGATAAGCAATTAACCATCTATCTTTTTATCCTTATGATATTTGGACTATATTTAATTGGAGAGGCGGTTGGATTTGACTCTAATTTTTTTTATAAACAACTCATCTTTATTATTGCTGGATTATTTATTTATTATATCGTGAGTCTAATTAATCTAAGCATTTTATATCGGTTTTCATTTTTACTGTATCTTATTTCAATTTTTTTATTAATTCTAACTTTTTTCTTTGGGAATGAGGTTAATGGTTCTAAGCGATGGCTCAATTTAATTTTTTTTAAATTTCAAACTTCGGAACTGATCAAAATTACACTCCCTATTTTTTTAATATTTATTGTTGAAAATTATAAAAAAAAATCAGAAACAGCAGTTGAATTTTTCATTCTAGGTTTTACGCTCATTCCATTCATTCTAATTTTTATTCAACCTGATCTAGGCTCGAGCTTAATAATCTTATTTATAGGCTTGATAATTATTTTTTTAAATGGACTGAACAAATATAAAATTATTTCTGTCTTGATTCTTATTTTAGCTGCTATACCTTATGCTTGGGTCAACCTCCTCAAAGATTATCAAAAATCACGCATACTGAATTTATTTGATCCATTTTCTAATCCGCTGGAAAGTGGTTACCACTCCATTCAATCTTCCATTGCTATTGGATCTGGTGGATTATTTGGTAAAAACTCTGAATACGGAACACAAACGGATTTGCTTTTTTTGCCAGAAACTCATACTGATTTTATATTTGCCGTTCTCGCAGAAAACTTTGGATTTTTAGGAAGCCTTATTTATTTTATTATCTCTTTTTTACTCATATCCCGATTAATTAAAATTGCACTTGATCTGCATCTGCATTTTAATCGATTGTTAGCTGTCACCTATGTTATTATTTTTATTGTTTGTTTTTTAATTAATATCGCAATGGTTTCGGGTTTATTTCCAATTGTCGGCATTCCCCTTCCTCTAATTAGTTATGGGGGAAGCTCTTTGTTTATTTACCTTATAATCTTTGGATTAATAAATGCTCTTCAAAATAGAAAGACATTAATAGCTAACTGATGATGAAAATATTTTTAACTGGTTTAATACTTTTATTAAGCGCCTGTTCGACCGTACAAAAAACTAATGATAATAAAGGGGCTTATTATCAAGATGATGGTCCACATGCTCAAATTGATATCCAACTTGATGATATTAAAGATGCTACCCCCAAAATAGAAGCAATAAATAATAATACAAAAAAACCATACAAGGTGTTCGGAGAAAAATATGTTCCCATGACAAAAATTATTCCTTACAAAGAGAAAGGTTACGCATCTTGGTATGGTAAAAAATATCATGGGAATAAAACTTCAATTGGCGAGACCTATAACATGTATGAAATGTCAGGAGCACATAAAACATTACCCCTACCATCATATTTAAGAGTGCGTAATTTAAAAAATAATAAACAGGTGATCATCAGATTGAATGATCGCGGTCCTTTTTTAAAAAATCGGGTTGTGGATTTATCTTATGCAGCAGCTTATAAATTAGATATTATTGAAAAAGGAAGTGAATATGTTGAAATCGAACTGATAGATCCAGAAAAAAATAATCCTGCCAGTGTAAATCAATTGAGCTTTCTTCAGGTGGGAGCTTTTAAAGATTATTTAAATGGCCAAGTATTATTAAATAAAATTAACACATTAGACTTTTCAAGCGAATTTGATTCTAAAATTATAAAAATTAATGATCTTTTTCATGTTTTAATTGGTCCAGTTGTAGATAATACATCATTGCTCAAAATCAAAGAAAAACTAGAGTCTGAATATAGCCTGTCTGTATATGTCAAAAAATATTGATAATAGCAATCAAGAAACTCTTATAAAGTTTCCTTGTGATTTTTTTATAAAAGTCATTGGAGTGATGAACGAAAATTTTACTCAATCAATTATTACTGAAATTTATAACATTGATCAAAGCTTTGATGCCACAAAAGTTGATATTCAATCAAGCCAGCATGGAAAATACATCAGCCTGACATGTAAGGTGTTTGTTACCTCAAAAAGTCAATTGGATTTAATTTACTCAAAACTATCCTCTCATCCTGATACAAAATTTGTGATTTAAAATGAAAATCAAATATCTTGGTGTGCAGGATTATTGTTCTACCTTCCGTGCAATGAAAAAAAAAATTGCAGAGGGATTAGCTGAAGATGAATTATGGATCCTAGAACACTTTCCTGTATATACAATCGGTGTTAATAAAAAAAACCTCCGTCTACCTGATTCTCAAATTCCCATCGTTGAATCTGATCGGGGAGGAAAGATTACTTATCATGGACCGGGTCAACTTATCATCTATACTTTAATAAGTTTAAATCACTATTCGTTAACAATATCAAAATTTGTCAGACTGCTTGAAGAATCGATTATTGATTTTTTAATTTCCTACAAAATAAGAGGGGAGCGAAGACAAGATGCGCCAGGAGTTTATATAAATTCAAAAAAAATTGCATCTGTTGGCCTTAGAATAAAAAATAATCAAATTTATCATGGCATCAGTATTAATAACTCAATGAATCTGAACCCTTTTTTAAATATTGATCCCTGTGGATTTAGTAATTTAGAAATGATCCAGTTAAAAGACTTAGGAATTTCTTTAGAGAATAAAGAGCTTGCTGATAAAATAGTAAGTATATTTTTGAAAAAAATAAGGTTATATGAAACAACCCGGAACTAAAGATAGTCATAAAGATAAGATGGCGCGCAATCCAATAAAAATATATCCCAGCATGCCACAAAAAAAACCTTCTTGGCTAAAAATACATTTACCCCATTCTGAAAATTTTACAAAAGTTAAAAACCTTATTCGTGAACATAACCTTCATACAGTTTGTGAGGAAGCCAGCTGCCCAAATATTGGAGAGTGTTTTAGTAAAGGTACTGCTACATTTATGATTATGGGTGACATCTGTACCAGGAGGTGCCCATTTTGTGATGTATCACATGGTAGACCATTAGCTTTAGATTTAAATGAACCTAAAAATCTAGCAAAATCTATTCATATTTTAAAACTTAAATATGTTGTGATAACGAGCGTTGATCGTGATGATCTCAAAGATGGAGGTGCAGAACACTTTGTAAACTGTATACAAGAAGTACGCTTATTGAATCCAGATATTCAAATCGAGATATTAATTCCTGATTTTAGAGGACGACAAGATCTTGCGGTCGATAAATTTAAACGATCATTACCTCACGTTCTAAATCACAACATCGAAACTGTTCCAAGGCTTTATAAAAAAGTAAGGCCTGGCTCAAGTTATCAAGAATCATTAGATTTATTACAAAAATTTTCTAAAGCCTATCCCGAAGTAATTACAAAATCAGGTTTTATGATAGGCCTTGGAGAAACAATCGATGAAATTAAACAAACACTGCATGATCTTGATACTCATGGAGTACAAATGGTTACCATAGGGCAATACCTCCAGCCCTCAATTGACCACCTTCCTGTTGACACTTACCATCAGCCTGAATACTTTGATCAGATAAAAAAAATTGCACTACAGTTTAATTTTATATCGATTGCATGTGGGCCATTTGTTCGAAGCAGCTATCATGCCGATATTCAAGCGAAAAGTGTATTATGATCCCCGAATTAAAAACCCCAATCACATCTGAATTTCTTAAACTCGAAAATTTAATTATAAGAAATTCATGTGAAATCGAACAATGGTTTAGGATGAAATGGCAAGATTATTCTGCTCCATTTTATGCTTCAATAGACTTGCGAAACTCGGGATTCAAAATTGCTCCGGTGGATACAAATTTATTTCCAGCGGGATTTAATAACTTAAATCCCCAATTTGAGCCTCTTGCAATTCAAGCAACAGTCATTGCTATTGAAAAAGTTTGTCCAGAGGCTTCTAAAATCATTTTAATTCCTGAAAATCATTCAAGAAATATTTTCTATTTTAAAAATTTATTATACCTCATGGAAATTTTAAGAAATGCTGGCCTAGAGGTTGAATTGGGAAGTATAGATCCGCTATTTATTCAGACTAACTTTGAAGTTAATCCTGGGCAGACACTTAGTATTTATCCAATTAAAAAAGAAAAACATAAAATTTATATTGAAAAAAGTAATCAAAAATTTGTTCCTTGTTCAGTCTTACTGAATAATGATCTATCAGCTGGTGAACCTGAAATTTTAAAAAATATAACTCAAACAATTCTTCCAAATTTAAATGCAGGTTGGTTTAATAGAAGAAAATCTCAACATTTTTCTATATATAACCAAGTTGCCAAAGATTTCTCAAATTTTTTAAAAATCGACGAATGGCTTATCAATCCTTTTTTTGATACTTATGACAATATGGATATCAATAACGAACAAGACCTTCAAATTATTGCCGACAAATCTGAGCTTCTCTTAAAAAAAATTAAGGAAAAATACCTAAAATACCAGATAACCCATCAACCCTATCTTGTAATCAAAGCCGATTCTGGAACTTATGGCATGGGAATAATCACCATTCAGGATCCTCAAGAAGTCTTGCAACTCAATAGAAAAAAACGAAATAAAATGTCAATCATCAAAGATGGGCAAAAAGTGAATCGAGTGATTATCCAAGAAGGGATTCATTCAGAAGAAATTCTTAATCAAGCGGTAAGTGAGCCCGTTGTCTACACCATCGATCATTTTGTCATTGGTGGATTCTATCGAATTCATACCAACAAAGATAAAAATGAAAACCTAAATTCTCCAGGTATGCAATTTATTCCCACACCCTTTGAACAATCATGCCTCATGCCTGACCAGGGACGAGACTGTAATGACCCTCCAAATCGATTTTATGTATATGGGGTGATTGCACGCTTAGCATTGCTCGCAGCAGCTGGAGAGCTTAATGGGTAAAAAATTATTATTCATCATTGATTCACCTGAAACTCTAAAACCTGAGAAAGATACAAGTTTACTCATGATGAAAACATCCATTAATCTGGGTCATCAAGTATTTTTTTGTTCATTTAAAGATATCTCTATAAAAAAAAATATCCCTTTTGGAAATATCAAATTAATTGATAAGTTTGATAATGGTTTATCACTTTTCACAGAAAAATCTTTGAACTTAAACAGTCTTGACACTATATTTATTAGAAAAGACCCTCCCTTTGATAAAGATTATCTATTTCTCACTATGACTTTAGACTTACTAAAAACAACGAAAGTTATTAACAATCCTAAGACTTTACAATCGCACAATGAAAAACTGTCTATTCTTAAATTTCCAAAAATTATTCCACCGACTCTTGTTTCAAGTAATTATTATGAATTTCAAAGTTTTATAAAAAAACATAAATCAGTTGTGTGTAAACCTATTGATGAAATGGGGGGAAATAAAATTTTCTTGATTAATCAAGGTAACCCTAATACAAAAGTAATCCTTGAGGTGCTGAGCAATAACTTCAACTCCCTGATTATGTTGCAAGAATATATCCCAGATATTAAGTATGGGGATAAAAGAATCATAATTATCAATGGCGATCCAATTGAATTTGGACTTTTAAGAATTCCTCAGAAAAGTGATTTTAGGGGAAATCTGGCAAAAGGAGGCAGGGCCAAATTATCTCGATTAACAAAGAATGACTTAAAAATTATTAACATACTCAAACCCTACCTAATAAATAATAATCTAAATTTTGTGGGTATTGATGTCATCGGAAATTTTCTGACTGAAATCAACGTGACCAGTCCAACAGGTCTCGTTGAAATCGAACAATTAAGTAAAAAAAATGTTAGCAAAAAGATTATCCAAGCTCTTGTTTAAATATTTTTCAATTTTTTTATTATTGCTCATCAATTCTTGCTCTAATTCAAACTTTTATGAACACAAAGTACTGATTTATGGAACAATCCTAGAATTTAAATTCTATGACACTGATCTCGATCAAGCGAATCAGGCTATTGACCAAATCGTTAACAAACTCAATGATCTCAATAAAAAATTTCACCCATGGAAAAATAGCTTAATTTCTCAATTTAACAAGACTCACCAAATCGAGAATTGTGATCAAGATTTTATTAATATTATACAAACAGCAAAATACTATGAAAATCTAACCTATTCAACATTCAACCCAGCGATAGGTAAATTAATTGAAATTTGGGGTTTTCATGATGATGTCATTAAAGGGCAAGTACCCAATGAAGAAGATATTAATAAAATACTCCTGACTCAGCCAAGCCTGAATCAACTATTGATAACAGATAACTCTATTAGCAGTAATAACTTCTTTTTAAAAATTGATTTAGGGGGAATGATTAAAGGACTTGCGCTAGATATGGCCAAACAAACCTATCAAGATATTGGGATTAAAAATGTTTTGACTAATTTTGGAGGTAATATTTATGCACATGGAAAACCAGGTAAGCGGTTATGGGAAGTTGCAATTCAAAACCCTCACAATAATAAATTATTGCTAGCCAAACTGAAAATGCAACCTGGATCTGCGATTGGCACCTCAGGTGATTATGAAAAATATTTTATACACGATCACCAGAAATATTCTCACTTAATCAACCCAAAAAATGGTCAAGCATTTTCTATATATTCATCAGCAACAGTTCTCATAAACCCTGATGAGAATGATGTTGGAATAAAATCAGATATTTTTTCAAAACCATTATATTTTTCAGAGAATCTCAAAGAAACTTCAAAAAGTCTTCAGTTAAATAACTTTTTTATCACCAATCATGAAAACCATATCATAATTTCAAAATCATTTGCTGATGAAATTATTTGGTTATTCAATGAGGGAGATTTTATTGTTGAAGTTATTTAAGTTAGGTGATTTTTTGATATTTTTTATATTTATATCTATCGTTATCATCTCATTAAATTTCTATTTTCAGCTTCCAAAAGGAGACTATTTGGAAATCTCACATGGAAATGAAACAAAGCAATACACATTAATGCAAAATAAAACTTTAATTTTTGATGAAATTGAGGTTGAGATAAATATGGGAAAAGCGAAGATAAAAAAATCAAATTGTTCTAATCAATATTGCGTCATGCAAGGTTGGATCTCGAAAATAAATCATTCAGCAGTCTGCATTCCAAATTTATTTAAAATGTCTATAAAATCAAAAACGTTAAGTTATGACAGCACAAACTATTAATATTCATCAAATCTCAAAATTTTGTGCAATTGCCATTATTCTTCATTCCGCTGAGTTTTTTTTTCCAACTCCAATTTTTGGAATTAAACCGGGTATTGCGAATATTATTATCTTATTTACTTATCTTAAATTCAATTTTAAATCTGCAGTCTATGTCTCATTAATAAGAGTTTTTATTTCAAGTCTTATCATAGGCACATTCATCACACCAACTTTTTTTATTAGCTTGTCTGGAGCTATAGTGAGTTTAATTTTTTTATTTTTATGTCAATTTCTTAGTCATAAATTTTTTTCAATTTACACCTTTAGTATGTTGATGGGTCTTGGGCATATTCTGGGTCAGTTTACTATAGTGAGAATATTTATCATTCCAGATGATGGAGTTTATATTTTATTTCCTCTATTTTTATTACTTACATTTATATTTTCCTTAATCAATGCCTTCATTGTTTCTAAATTAATAAGTCCATCGAATTAGTTTTTAATTAATGGTAAAATCTGCTTTATGAGAAAAATCTTATGTTTTATTCTATTTATTTTGCTTCAATCCTGCGGAAGAGGAGGTTCTCTCTATCTTCCTGAAACAAAGTATCCGCTAGACGACAGTCAGCAAGGAACATCACAAAATACTGATCCCCAGATTTTTGATGAGCCATCCGGAACAGTTGATGAATAACGATTTTGTAACAGAAAAAAATAATAGTTTTTTTGTAGAAGAGGTTGACATTAAAATACTCGCTAAGAATTATGGGACGCCCCTATACATTTACTCGAAGCATTCCATTCTTCATCAAATATTGTTGCTTCAAGAAGCTTTATCTGACATTAATCATCTGATATGTTTTGCAGTTAAATCAAATTCCAACCTAAGTATTCTTAATTTAATAAAAAACGCAGGCTGTGGATTTGATATTGTCTCTGGTGGAGAATTAAAAAGAGTTATCGCACTTGGAAATTATGATGCAAATGTTGTATTTTCTGGAGTTGGCAAATCTAAAGATGAAATTGAATATGCTTTAAATCATAATATTCTTGCTTTTAATATCGAATCTGAACCTGAATTAATTCGACTAAATAACATTGCAAAAAAATTTACAAAAAAAGCAAATATCTCCATCCGAGTCAATCCAAATGTTGACGCTAAAACACACCCATATATTTCAACAGGACTCAAAGATAACAAATTTGGTCTAGACGAAAAAAAAGCGATTGAATTATATGGTCTCGCAAAAACTATGGACTTTATTAATATCACCGGGATTGATTGCCATATTGGTTCACAACTCACGGATCTATCTCCTTTTGAAGATACATTTATAAAATTATCAAATATGATAGACCATCTCAAAACTCTCGGTATTGAATTAGATCATATTGATATCGGAGGTGGAATTGGTATCACTTATAACGATGAAAAAATAACGCCCCTCAAGCATTATGTTTCCATGATAAAAAAATATTTATCAAAATATAATAAAAAAATTATCCTTGAGCCTGGCCGATTAATTATTGGAAAAGCTGGAATTTTACTCACAAAAGTTGAGTACATAAAACGGTCAGAGCATAAAAACTTTATTGTTGTCGATGCTGCAATGAACGATTTAATGAGACCTGCTCTTTACGGCGCCCATCATCATGTTGTCAATATTAGTAATAATAAAAATTCTGATGAGATGTTTGATGTTGTTGGCCCAATTTGTGAAACTGGAGATTTTTTAGCAAAAGATCGACAGATTTCAGCATCTGAAGATGATCTTCTCGCTTTTATGGATGCAGGAGCCTATGGTTTTTCTATGAGTTCTAATTATAATACACGGCCTAAAATTGCTGAAATTCTTGTTGATCAAACTGATTTCAAGTTAATTCGACAAAGAGAAACCATCGATGATTTAATTCAGCATGAAATTGAATTTGTTAATCAAAAAAAATAATTTTCATGAACAATAAGGTCATTCATATTTCTTTAGCAAACCCAAGAGGATTTTGTGCGGGTGTTGATCGTGCCATTGAGATTGTTGAAAATGCTTTAGAAAAATATGGAAAACCTATCTATGTTCGTAACGAGGTTGTGCATAATAAATATGTCATTGAGTCATTAAAACAAAAAGGTGCAATATTTGTATATGATCTCAAGCAAGTCCCTGAAAATTCCTTCCTAATTTATAGCGCGCATGGAGTTTCTAAAAAAGTCAAAGCAGATAGTCTCAATTACAATTTAAAATCAATTGATGCAACCTGCCCCTTGGTTACAAAAGTTCACAAAGAAGTTAATCGATATTTGTCTGAAGATTTTGAAATACTTATGATTGGACATAGGGGTCATCCTGAGGTTGAGGGTACTTTAGGTCAAGAATCAGATTCAAAAGGCAAGATGCATCTGATTGAGTCCTTAGAGGATGCCAAAAATATAAATATAAACAATCCTAATAAACTTGCTTTTGTCACACAAACAACCTTATCCTTGGATGAAACAAAAGAAATTATAAATTTATTAAGACACCGCTTTCCAAACATCCAAGGTCCAAAAGCTGATGATATTTGTTATGCAACACAAAATAGACAAGATGCTGTAAAAAAATTACTACATGATGCAGATTTATTTTTAGTTGTGGGTTCGAAAAATAGCTCAAACTCAAATCGTCTCAAAGAGCTTGGCGATAAAAATAACATAGAAAGTTATCTAATTGATGATATGAATGAATTTAATCCGCTCTGGCTTGAGAATAAAAATAAAGTCCTAATTACGGCAGGTGCATCTGCACCAGAAATACTGACTCAAGCGCTTATAAATACAATTAAAATTCACAGTCAAGTCGAAATTAAAGAAGTTAATGGTATCGAAGAAAATATTATATTTAAGCTACCAAAAATTTGACTAAGTTAAAAAAAATTCCAATTTCATCACAAATCATTGTTTTTACCAATCAAAAACAGATTTTACTGTTACAAAGGAAAGATAACCCCAACTACTGGCAATCTGTAACAGGTAGTTTAGAGATGAATGAAGTGCCAAGAGACTGCGCTATCCGTGAGCTATATGAAGAAACAAAACTCAATGCCAATCAATATAATTTCTTTTCACTAGGGCAGATTAATCAATACTCCATTTACCCCGAATGGCGTCATCGTTATGAGGATGGGGTCAACAACAATACCGAACACCTCTTTGCATTACAATTACCTAAAAAAGAAAATATAATGATAAATAAAGAAGAACATTTGTCATACAAATGGCTTAATTTAGAAGATGCCATAAAGAAAGTTTTTTCTTGGACTAATCGAAAAGCACTAATTAAATTTAAAAAATTATATGAATGAATCTGTAATTCAATTTGAACAATTCCATCAACTGCAAGAGGACATCTGTCAGCAAAAGATAATTGATGCAAAAAAGAAACTTAAGGATAATCTAGTTATTCTCGGTCATCATTATCAAAATGAATCAGTATATAGGCATGCGGATTTTACCGGAGATTCTTTAAAGCTTGCTCAATATACACAAGAACTAGAAGCCAAATACATTATTTTTTTAGGCGTACATTTTATGGCGGAGGTATCTAATATCCTGTCTAGAAAAGATCAAGTTACCATTCTTCCAGATTTATCAGCGGGATGTCAGATGGCTGATATGGCGGACCTACAAAAAGTTAAAAGATCATATAGAGAATTAAATAAAGTTCTTAATTTTGACCAACAGATTACACCCATTACTTATATTAACTCGGCTGCTGATCTGAAAGCCTTTTGTGGTGATCATGATGGAATTGTTTGTACTTCAACAAATGCCCCTAAAATTTTAGAATGGGCCTTCAAACAAAAAGAAAAAGTTTTATTTTTTCCAGATCAAAACCTAGGTAGGTGGACTGGTCATAAAATGGGCATCAAACTCGAGCAGATGGTAGTATGGGATCCTGACCTGCCCTCAGGGGGGTTAACTAGAGAACAAATTACACAATCTAAAATACTTCTATGGAAGGGTCATTGTGCAGTTCATCAAATGTTTCGATTAGAACATATCAAAAAATTTAGAGAGGAATATCCAGGTGGTTTTGTGATATCTCACCCTGAATCACCTTTTGAAGTTTGCCTAAATTCAGATCTTGTGGGATCAACTGAGTTTATTCTCAATACCATCAAAAAAGCTGAGCCAGGTACAAAATGGCTGGTTGGTACTGAATTAAACCTCGTCAACCGACTTGCTAATGAGATGATTAAAGAGGATAAGATGGTGAAATTCATGTCACATATTATCTGCGAATGTTCAACTATGGCTAGAATTGATCCTCAACATCTTTC
The DNA here is from genome assembly GCA_027621535.1 of Pseudomonadota bacterium. Taxonomy (GTDB): domain Bacteria; phylum Pseudomonadota; class Gammaproteobacteria; order Burkholderiales; family Methylophilaceae; genus BACL14. The sequence continues at coordinate 36,439 of JAQCBB010000006.1, forward strand.
ATGGGTATTAGAAAATCTAGTAGACAATAAAATTGTGAATGAAATTGTTGTACCGCCAACCATTGCTCAATCTGCAAAAGTTGCTCTCGACAGGATGCTCACTGTTGTGTGATTGTAATTTGTGTAAAGTTCCAATTTTACCTATCCTCTGGAGTGATGATAATTTTCGTATCGTTCTCGTAACTGACCAAAATATCAAGGGTTACCTCAGGCTAGAGTTACTGGAGCATGTTTCGGAAATTCATCAACTTTCTCAAAGTATTAAACACCAGATGTATTCACTTTTGAATATTATTGAAATTAATTTAATCAACATTTTTAACCCCGATAAAATTAATATAGCATCATTGGGTAATAAGACTCCTCACATTCACTGGCATATTATTTCTCGGTATAAACATGATAATTTTTTTCCTGAAAGTATTTGGTCAAAACCGACCAGAAATAATCTATTCGAAAATACTAATGAAGAAATTTCAAATTTGAAGCATCAGCTAACAAGCATGATTAAACAACAAGACGCTGAACAGGCTTTTGATTCATAATATGTGATTCAATAATCTCATCAATATCGCTTTCATCAATAAAGTTGTACCAAACTGCATCTGGATAAATAACCAGTAAAGGGCCTAAAGCACATCGATCAAAACATCCTGACCGATTAATTCTCACTAATCCCTGTCCTCTTAAATTTAATTTTTTAATTTTCTGTTTCATATATTCAAATATTTTTTCTGAATTAAATTGAGTACAGCATTGGGAACCATCCTCTCTTTGATTTAAACATATGAAAACATGATATTTATAATAATTATCTGTCACTGGTATCTCCTAAATTATTTGAAAATCTCCATACCCTTCTGATCTGAAGTGTATCGACTTTTTCTTTTATCGATTTTGGAAAAGGTGCATAGGGCGATCCAAGCCTCACTATATTTTCTGCTGCATCGTCTAGTTCCCTCACCCCTGATGACTTATTCATTTGAATATTCATTACCTCACCCGATTGATTTAAAGTGACAGTCATAATCAACGTTTCATTAATACCACTCCTGGCTGCTTTCGGATAATTTAATGCGCCAATTTTTTCTACTTTATTTTTCCAGGATTGAAAATAGGACTGATAGTCTCTTTCTTTTGTTTGGCTTGAAATGACTTTCGTTCTTTCTTGAATCGCCTTATCCGAAATCAAGTCAGATATTTTGGATTGTATAAAATCGGAATCTATACTGATCTGTTTTGGTTTTTCTATTTCTTCAATTGGCTTTATTTCCTGATCTAATGATTCTTTTTCTTTGATGATTTCTTGTATTTTTTCTTTGAATTTTTTTTGATCTTTTTTAATTTTTTCGATGGCTTGAGGAATAATTTCTTTTTTTGGCGATGTTTCTGAAACTTGGTCATCTAATTTTTGTTGAATTTGAACAATATTCACAATGAATTCATCATTGTTGATCATTGTTTTTGTTTTGTGATTGAAGGAATATAAAACAACAATATGAATACATAAAGATATGACAATAAACAAAAAAAGATAATTATTTTTATAGTTGATCATGTACCAAATAATGAATCACATTTTTCTGTAATCCATCAAAACTTCCATTACTAACAAAGACAATATTATTATATTGCTTATGAACCTGTTTAATTTTTTCCATAATATGATTCACTTGGCTAGATATAAATCCATGTTTTAACTCGCCCATAAATTCATCTGCGTCCCAATGCAGATCTTTTGAATAAAGAATAAATGACTGCATGCTTGATAAAACCCATCGCAGATTCTCTTTTAAATCTCCTCTTTTCATTGTATTGGACCTTGGATCAACTATAAATAAAGTACTTTCTTTGTTAAATTCCTCTTGAAAGGTTTTTACTATGAACTCTATTGCCGTGGGGTGATGCGCAAAGTCATCATAAATTTTTAACGTCTTTGATTGATAAATTAATTCTAAACGACGGGCTGTATTCTTGAACCCTGCTAAAGAAGTGAGTGCTTTATCTTCACTAATACCTACATGTTTTACAGCGGATATCGCAGCTAAAGCATTTAATTTGTTATGCTCACCCACTAAATTTTTACTGAGTTCGCCAATCTTGTGATTCTTGTAATACAGTTGACCATTTCCATTTTTTTTGATGTGTAAAGATTGTTCTGAATTAAAATTATCTAATTCTGACCATACTCCCATAGCCAATGTTTTTTTTATATTTTCATCTTGATCATTGGCTAGAATTTTTCCTATTTTTGGAATTATTCTTATCAGTTGATGAAAATGTTTTTGAATGTGATTTAAATCTTCAAAAATATCTGCATGATCAAACTCTATATTATTAATCACTAAAGTTTTTGGATGGTAGTGCACAAATTTTGAGCGTTTATCAAAAAAAGCCGTATCGTATTCATCGGCTTCAATAACAAAAAATGGAGAATCACTTTTTGAGAGCTGACTGCTTCTTTTAAAATTACCTGGTATCCCCCCAATAAGATAACCACAATCGATGCCGTTATCTCGAAGTATCCAATTGATCATGGACGAAGTTGTTGTTTTTCCGTGCGTACCCGATACCGCAATGACCCATTTACCTTTTAAAATATTTTGGTAAAGCCACTCTGGCCCGGATTGAAAATAATGATTCTGATTGAGAATAGCCTCCATTAAGCTATTTCCGCGAGAGACGACATTGCCAATGATGAAGAGATCAGGTTTTAAACTTAATTGAGATTCATCATAGCCCTCAATGACGCTGATGCCTAAAGAATCAAGAAAAGTTGACATTGGAGGATAAACATTTTGATCACATCCAGTCACTTTATGCCCCAATTCAGTGGCCAAGGCAGCAAGTCCTGCCATGAATGTTCCGCAGATACCTAAAACATGAATATGCATAAAATTACTTTATATGAGTCGCAAGCAAACGTCGAGCTTGATCTAAGCTCACCTCAGCTCTCTTAGCAAAATCTTCTACTTGATCGAGATCAATTTTATCAACACTAAAATAGGTTGAATCCGGATGAGCAAAATAAAACCCTGAAACCGATGATGCTGGGATCATTGCATAGTTCTCAGTTAGACTCATCCCAATTTCATCTGTCTGTAAAAATGAGAAGATCTCCTCTTTTATTGAATGTTCTGGGCAGGCTGGATAGCCAGGGGCAGGTCGAATTCCCATGTATTTTTCTTGAACTAAATCTTCATTGGATAGATTTTCTTGTTGAGCATAACCCCATAAATCTTTACGGACTCTTTGATGCATATATTCCGCACAGGACTCAGCTAATCGATCCATCAGTGCTTTAAACATGATTGAACCATAATCATCTTTATTATTTTCAAACTGTTTCAGATAAAAATCTGCACCGTCTCCAGCAGTCACCGCAAACATTCCGATGTAATCATCGAGTCCTGACTCTTTAGGTGCGATAAAATCACTCAGGGACAAATTGGGTTTAGCTTCATTATTAATCACAGGTTTTTTGGTTTGCTGCCTCAACGTATGAAAAGTAAATAGGGGTTCATTATTTTCATTGAGTATCTCAATATCGTCATTGATAGACGATGCTTTACAAAATCCAACAACGGCATGTGCTTTTAATTTTCGATCATTAATAATTTTATTGAGCATAGCTTGGGCATCCGCAAACAGTTGAGTTGCGGTATCACCAACTACTTTATCCTCAAGAATTTTTGGGAAGTGTCCTGCCAAATCCCATGTTTTAAAAAATGGAGTCCAATCAATAAATTCAGCGAGATCCCCTAAATTTAAATTTCTAAAAGTTCGCCTTCCGATAAATTTAGGCTTTACTGGATTGAAAGATAAAGATAATTTATTTTTTCTCGCATCAGCCAGTGAAATATATTCTGGTCCTTTTTTCTGGCTGTGTAATTTACGAACATTGTCATAATCACTCTTCAGCTTTTCAATATATTCATTTTTTGTTTCAGGTGATAATAAAGATTGCATCACTGAAACCGAACGAGAAGCATCGGCAACATGGACCACTGGTCCTTCATAATTCGGGGATATTTTCACAGCGGTATGGGCTCGGGATGTAGTCGCGCCTCCAATAAGTAACGGCATCTTCACCGACCTAAAATAAGGATCACGCTGCATCTCACTCGCCACATGCGCCATCTCCTCTAATGAGGGGGTAATCAGTCCTGACAAACCAATGATGTCAACATTTTCTTCTTTTGCTTTGTTTAATATTTCTGCGCAAGGAACCATCACACCCATATTGACCACTTCAAAGTTATTACATTGCAACACCACAGACACAATATTCTTACCAATATCATGCACATCACCTTTAACGGTTGCAATTAACATTTTTCCTTTAGGTTTAGACTTTTTTCCGGTTCTAGCCTCTTCTGCTTCTTTTTCTTTTTCGATATAGGGTATCAAATGGGCAACAGCCTGCTTCATGACTCGAGCCGATTTAACCACCTGTGGCAGAAACATTTTGCCCTCGGCAAATAAATCACCGACAACATTCATACCATCCATTAGAGGACCTTCAATAACGTTAATGGGCTTCCCTCCCTGGTTAGCAACTTGAATCCGGGCCTCTTCAGTATCCTCTTCAATAAAATTAGTGATGCCATGAATTAAGGCATACTCAATTTTCTTTTCAACAGACACAGGATTATTTTCATCGCCTCGCCACTCATCTGTTTCTTTTTCTTTTTTCTTACCTTGAAGTGATCCGGCAATATCAATCATCCGATCCGTGGCATCGGTTTTTCGATTTAAAACCACATCCTCGACTATTGTTTTTAATTCTTCCGACAGGTCATCAATGACCCCAATCATGCCTGCATTCACGATTCCCATGGTCATACCATTTTTAACAGCATGGTTTAGGAAGACCGTGTGAATCGCTTCGCGTGCTGCTTCATTTCCTCTAAAACTAAAACTCACATTGGACACACCGCCTGAAATTTTCGCATGCGGTAAATTATCTTTGATCCATTTTGTTGCATTAATAAAGTCCACAGCATAATTATTATGCTCAGGTATACCGGTTGCAATGGCAAAAATGTTTGGGTCAAATATAATATCTTCTACTGGGAAACCCACTTGATCCCTTAAAATTTGATACGCTCTCTCACAGATTTCAATTTTTCTCTGATAAGTATCGGCTTGTCCTTGTTCATCAAACGCCATCACAATCACTGCAGCACCATATCTGAGGCATAACTTAGCTTGATGAATGAATAACTCTTCACCTTCTTTTAAAGAGATAGAGTTTACAATCGGTTTACCTTGGACACATTTAAGCCCAGCCTCGATCACAGACCATTTAGAGGAGTCAATCATAATAGGCACTCTGGAAATATCCGGCTCAGAGGCAATTAAGTTTAAAAATTTCACCATGGCTTTTTCAGCATCTAACATGCCTTCATCCATATTAATGTCAATAATCTGTGCGCCATTTTCCACCTGCTGCCTTGCTACAACAACAGCTTCTTCGTATTGTTCCTCAATGATAAGCTTAGCAAAGGCTCTTGATCCAGTCACATTGGTTCTTTCACCCACATTGATAAATAATTCAGAATCACCAATCACCATCGGCTCAAGTCCCGACAGGCGCATTTTGCTGTCAATTTTTGGAACTAATCTTGGTCGACATGCTTTTAAGCTTTCTGCAATCGCAGCAATATGCTCTGGTGTCGTTCCACAACAACCGCCAGCAACATTCACAAAACCACTTTCAGCAAATTCTTTTAATAAACCTGAAGTGTCATGGGGTTTTTCATCAAACCCCGTATCGGACATTGGATTTGGAAGACCTGCGTTGGGATAAATACAAACAAAAGTATCTGCAATGTGTGACAGCTCCTCTGCATAGGGTCGCATTAGGGCGGCTCCCAGTGCACAATTTAATCCAATGGTCAGTGGTTTTGCATGACGAATTGAGTTCCAAAATGCAGTGACCGTTTGTCCTGATAAAATTCTTCCAGAGGCATCTGTCACCGTTCCCGAGATCATAATCGGCAGGGTAGTTTGTTTTTTTTCAAAGATCGATTGCACGGCAAAAATAGCGGCTTTACAGTTGAGAGTATCAAACACTGTTTCAATCAGAATGATATCGGCTCCTGCATCAATGAGCACCTCTGCCTGTTCAGCATAAGACTCGCATAACTGATCAAAATTAACGTTTCTCGCCCCTGGATCATTCACGTCAGGGGAGATGGACGCAGTTTTTGGAGTAGGGCCTATGGCGCCCGCAACAAATCTAGGTTTATCATCTGTGGAATATTTTTGGGCAGCGGCTTTCGCTAATTTGACCGACTCGGTATTCATCTCTTTGACCAGGTCGGTCATGAAATAATCATCCTGAGCAATACTATTTGCCCCAAAGGTATTGGTTTCAATAATATCAGCGCCAGCAGCAAGATAATCCTCATGGATCTTTTGAATCACATGCGGCTGGGTAATGGATAATAATTCATTGTTTCCCTTAAGGAAAAGCTCACGCTCTCCTTTTGGTGCTGAAAAGTCTTTAAAACAATTCCCCCGATAATCATCCTCAGTAAATTTTTGCTGCTGAATCATGGTTCCCATGGCCCCATCCATGATGAGGATTCTTTTGCCAAGCTCTTGCTTT
>JAQCBB010000007.1 GCA_027621535.1 Pseudomonadota bacterium
AATATGTACTAAATCACCGCATAGACATTTAATTGATCAAGCTCTCGAAGATTCTAAAAATGAAAGATTACAAGCACAACCTATTATTTTTAGAACTGATAAAAATTCAAAAGAAATTATTCAAGGCGAACATAAGCAGAGATTAAAAGATTTTAAAGCACTACCTTAGCCTTATAATAACTTATGTTTTTTTTTAATTCCCGAATACTAATCTTAGCCTCACTTACCGCTCTTGCACCTTTTGCAATTGATACTTACCTTCCCGCATTTTATATTATGGAAAGTGAGTTAAATACCAACTCAAAATTTATTCAACAAACACTAACTTTTTATTTAGTCCCTTATACCCTAATGACTTTATTTCATGGTGCAATATCTGATTCAATTGGTCGAATAAAGACCATAAAGTTTGGTTTAATTTTATTTATTATTGGATCTATTGGTTGTGCGGTTTCAACATCAATTGAAATGTTATGGTTTAGTAGATTGCTGCAGGGGGTTGGAGGGGGTGCCGGTAATGTTGTCGCGCGCGCAATGGTCCGTGATTTATATAGTGGTCCAACTGCTCAAAAGGTAATGGCAACTATACAAATCATATTTGGAATTGCTCCAGCCGTTGCGCCAATGGTGGGCGGGGTATTACTAGGATTTGGATGGCAGTCGATATTTATTTTTTTAATGGTTTATGCAATTATTATTTCATTTTTTGCAGTTAAATATCTACCAGAAACAATCAATAATGAGAATCGACTTTCATTTAGCTTGTCAGAAGTATTTGCTAGGTATAAGGATTTACTAGCCGATAAAAATTATATTTTTTTGATCTTAGCTGTATCATTTAATTTTTCGGCATTCTTTTTGTATGTGCTGGCTAGTCCAATTTTTCTTATTAATCATTTAAATCTTAATTCATCTGAATTCGGATTTTTATTTGTTCCAACTGTAACAGGAATGATTATAGGGTCAATGATTTCTAAAAAAACTGCAGGAATTATTAGTCCAGAAAAAATGCTCAAATTTGCTTATGCTTGGATGTTTATCATTTCTTTTGCTAACTTAATTTTTTGTACTTTTTTTGAAACTCTTGTTTGGCTTAATATTTTACTCATTGCTTTGTACAATATTGCTATGGCCTCAGCAATGCCACTCATCTCAATTAAAGCTCTTGATTGTTTCCCTAAAGCAAGGGGAACTGCAGCATCTGGGCAAGCATTTAGTCAGATGCTAGTTGCTTCAATCGTTGCTGGAATTATTGTACCAATTACGTGGTCATCACCTACAACATTGGCGTTAGGTATGTTTTTGATTTTTCTTTTAGGTTTGTTTTCAATAAATAAGACAATCGCCTGGAGAGAAAAAAACTTATTTCTCGATTAATAATTTCCTTTTACCCTCTTTACCATTAAAGGAATCAGCGTCAGGAAGCGGATCTTTTCTTTCAGATATAATCGGTAATATCTTTGCAAGTTTCGCATTAATTTCAATGAAGTCTAATTGATCCTCTGGCACATCATCTTCAGCAAAAATCGCTTCAGCAGGACATTCGGCTACACATAAGGTGCAATCAATACATTCTTCAGGATCAATCGCTAAAAAATTTGGGCCTTCAACAAAACAATCGACAGGGCAAACGTCTACACAGTCTGTATATTTGCATTGAATACAATTTTCGGTAACTACATAAGTCATTTTTTTTCCTCTTACAATATTTCGTTTATCATTCCAGCAGCAACGGTATGATTTGTGCTGTCATCAATCATAATAAAAGATCCCGTCTTTCTATTTTCAAAATAACAATCAGCCATAATTGCTTGAGCAAGTTTTATTTTAATCCTTGCTATGTCATTTGTTATTATCTCGTTTGATGCAATTGATGACAAGGTATTTACATCTATTTTATCAAAAATCGTGGCAATTTTAGCTTTTGCAATCTTACTTGTGTGCATAATTTTATAGACTCTACCTGGATTTAATTTTTCTTCGGAAAACCAACAAATAGTTGCATTAATTTCTTTTGAGATTTTGGGAAAGTTTTGTATGTCCACAAACATATCACCTCTTGAAATATCTATTTCATCATTTAAAAGAATTGAAACAGACTGAGGAGCTATAGCCTCACTTATTGATTCATTTCCTATTAAAATATCTTTAATGATTGTTTGGTGATTACTAGGCAAGCATTTAACTTTATCACCCTTTTTAATTTTTCCAGAATCAATGCGTCCCATGAAGCTCCTAAAGTCATGTAAATCTTTACTTTCTGAATCTCTCGGTCTGCAAACATATTGGATGGGAAATCTAAAATCTAATGTGCTATTTAATGATTGAGTTTCTGCAAGTTCCAATACTTCAAGAAGGGTTTCACCTTGATACCAATTTATATTATTTAAGCGCTCAACAACCATGTCCCCATTTAAAGCTGATAAAGGAATAAATTTAGTATTAAATTGACTATTTTTATTGACTTGGATAGATTCAAACATTTTTTGATATTCATCTTTTATAACATTAAACTTTTTTTCATCGTAATCAATTAAATCCATTTTGTTGATTGCAACAAAAAACTGTTTGATACCTAATAATTTAGAAAGATAAGTGTGTCTTTTTGTTTGAGTCAGAATCCCTTTGCGAGCATCAATTAAAATAATTGCAGCTTGAGCTGTGGATGCGGCTGTGACCATATTCCTTGTATATTGTTCATGACCTGGGGTATCTGCAATGATGTATTTTCTTGTCGGTGTGAAAAAATATCGATAAGCTACATCAATTGTTATTCCTTGCTCTCTTTCAGCCTGAAGCCCATCTGTTAAAAGCGATAGATCGACTGCATTAAGTCCTCTTTTTTGAGATGTTTTTTCAATTTGATTGTAAGTGTCAGATAATATTGTTTTTGAGTCATACAGTAAGCGACCGATTAATGTACTTTTACCGTCATCAACACTTCCACATGTAATAAATCTCAATAATGAATCTGACTGTTTTTTCATTAAAAGTATCCTTCTTTTTTTCTTTGTTCCATTGACGCTTCAGACATTTGATCATCAAGACGTGTTGCACCTCGTTCAGAAATTCTTGTTTCGGCGGTTTCTATAATTATTTTTTTTACCGTATCTGCTTGACTCTCAACAGGCGCAGTACAAGTGATATCGCCAACCGTTCTGAACCTTACCATGATATTTTCTATCTCTTCATCTTGTTCTGGTGGCGTCACGTCTGTAATTGGAACGATGGATCCATTTCTTCGAATAATATCTCTTTTGTGAGCAAAATAGATAGATGGAAGTTCGAGAGTTTCTCTTTCAATATATTGCCATACATCCATCTCAGTCCAATTGGAAATAGGAAATGCTCTAATATTCTCTCCTTTATGTGTCATTGCATTGTATAGATCCCATAATTCAGGCCTTTGATTTTTTGGATCCCATTGCCCGAATGCGTCACGAAAACTCATAATTCTCTCTTTAGCTCGAGCTTTTTCTTCATCTCTGCGAGCACCACCAATACAACAATCAAATTCAAATTCTTCGATTGCTTCAAGAAGCGTAATAGACTGATATTTATTTCTCGGTTCTAATTCATAATTTAATTTTACTGTACCTCGAGTCATTGAATCCTCTAGAGATCTAACAATAAGACGCTCACCAAGTTCACTTGTTTTTTTATCTCTAAAATCTATAACCTCTTTATAATTATGACCAGTGTCAATGTGCATTAATGGAAAGGGAAATTTTCCAGGTCTGAATGCTTTTTCAGCAATCCTCAAAAGGCATAGTGAATCTTTTCCCCCTGAAAAGAGCAAGACGGGGTTGCTGCATTGACCAGCAACTTCTCGCATTATATGGATTGCTTCTGATTCAAGCCAATCTAAATGTGATAATTCATTTTGCATTCTCATTCCTCATTTTTTATGTAAGCCACATTCTTTATTTTCAGGATTCTCCCACCACCATCTTCCAGCTCGAATATCTTCACCCAATGATATGGCCCTTGTGCATGGCTGACAGCCAATACTAGGAAAAAAATGATCATGCAGTTTGTTGTAGGGAACATGATTAATTTTTATATATGCCCAAATTTCATCTTCTTTCCAGTTGAGAAGTGGGCTAATTTTGTCAATCTCAAAATTACTATCTCTTACATTAAGTTTTTGATTTGATCGAGTTATGGATTGTTCAGCTCTTAGTCCTGTGATCCAAGCATCATGACCTTTAAGAGCTTTTTTTAATGGTTCAATTTTTCTAATACGGCAGCATTCTTTTCTTGAATCGAGTGAGTTGTAAAAATCATTGATGCCTTTATTGTCTACATATTTTTTAATTTCGCTTGCATCAGGAAAAAAAATTTTGATTTTATTTTTGAAATTAGAATTTACATGCGAAATTAATTCATAAGTTTCAGCATGAAGACGTCCAGTATCGAGGGTAAATATTTCTATTGTTCGGTTCATTTTATTAATGAGATCATAGATAACCATATCTTCAGCACCCATGCTTGTTGCAAAACAAATATTTTTATAATCATTAAATGATTTGCTTAAAAAATTTTGAGCCTGAGTTGATTTATCAGCAACTTCAGTTTTAAGCTGATCTGTTAATAATAAAGATTCAGTTTTTTTTGAGTGTGATGATAAAGCCATATATTATCTTCTCTTCCAGAGAGGGGGTTCATCAAGAATACCTTGGTAAGAATAGGTAAAATCATTTAATCCTTTTAGGGCATCTATCGGGTCACGACCCTCTTTAATTAGAAAGCTATTAAAGCCAGAGCGCTTAAGAAAAAAAAGCTGATCCTTAAGGATATCTCCCAAGGCTCTCATATCATTCTTATACTTTAGTTTTCTTCTTATCAGATTACCAAGTGAAAAGATTCTACCATCAGCAAACTTTTCAATCATTACAGCAACAACCGGGAAATCATTAATGTCCTTATCTAGTTGATTGAATAAATTAATTTCTTCATGAGAGTAAATCCATAAGCCAATCTCATTATATTTGTTTTCTAATTCTGTCTTTTTGAGAAGATATAATTTAAGAGGGACTAAAGCTTTGGAGCCTTCTGGCAGTATAATTTTTTCTAAATCCGCATGGCTAGGGATCTCTTCTCCAGTAGTTTTAAACTGAACAACTTTTCCGGCTTGTTTTTTTACATTTTCTGTTGATATTTCGGGAACTATCAATACCCAGTCATTATTTATAAGCTCATTATTTTTTATTAATTGTGTTTTCATGATTAATGCTGATAAACCCTTTCTTTAAAAGGCTCTATTCCAATCCTATTAAAGCATTCAATAAATAATTCCTCATCAAGCCTCATTTCTATATAAGTTTTTAACACTAAATTAATAACATTGGGAATTTCTTCAGCTGAAAAAGATGGCCCAATAACCTTACCAAGTGATGCATCAACGCCTTGTTGTCCTCCCAAGGTAACTTGGTACCATTCTGACCCATCTTTATCAACACCTAAGATACCAATATTGCCAACATGATGATGACCACAAGCATTCATGCAGCCAGAAATATTTAGAGTCATACTTCCTAATTCATAAAGATAATCATAATCATCAAAAAGTTGCTCAATACTTTTAGCGATAGGAATACTTTTTGCATTTGCTAGACTACAAAAATCTCCACCTGGACAGCAGATCATATCTGTTATTAAACCTATATTAGCTTCAGCCAAATTAGATTCAATAAGTTGGCTGTAAATATCAAATAAATGACTTTCCTCAACATCGGCAAGTACTAAATTTTGTTCGTGTGTTGATCTAATTTCTCCAAATGAATATTTATCTGCAAGATCTGCAACATCCCTCATCTGTTGACTAAGAATATCTCCAGGAGCTTGCTGTTTTTTTCCTTTAAGTGATATGGTCACGGATCGATAACCTTGAATTTTGTGAGGACGAGTGTTGCGGTCAATCCACTTTAAGAAATAAGATTCATTTTTATAATTATCCTTAAAATTTATTAAAGTAAGTATTTTATAATCTGGTGCAGTGAAGAATTTTTTAATGCGGTTTATTTCCTTTAGATCAATTTTATTTGGTGAATTATCTCCATCTTTCCAGTCATCCTCAACCTGCCTTGTAAATTCCTCAACGCCCAGAGACTTTACAAGTATCTTAATTCTTGCTTTGTATATGTTATCTCGACGACCATACAAGTTATAAACTCTTATGATAGATTCACAATAAGTTAATAAATCTTCGATAGGAAGTTTTTCTTTAATAAGCTGGCCAATAATTGGTGTTCTCCCCAAACCACCACCAACATAAATATTCACAAAGATTTGTGTATTATCTTGAACTAACTCTAAGCCAATATCATGGGTTTTAATTAATGCCCGATCTTGTTTTGATCCGCTTATTGAAATTTTAAATTTTCTAGGAAGACGAGCAAATTCAGGGTGAAATGTGCTCCATTGTCTAATAATTTCTGCAACATATCGAGTATCTATAATTTCATCAGGTGTTACACCGGCATAAGGATCCGTTGTAATATTACGAATACAATTTCCTGATGTTTGAATAGCATGCATTTCAGATTCAGCTAATTTTCTCAATATATGAGGGGTATCTTCAAGTTTTGGCCAATTAAATTGTATATTTTGACGAGTGCTGAAATGACCATATCCTCGATCAAATTGATCGGCGATGTCAGCTAGTGTTCTCAGTTGGTTTGATGAAAGAAGACCATAAGGAATCGCCACTCTAAGCATGGGAGCATGTCTCTGAATATATAAGCCATTTTGCAGTCGAAGCGGGCGAAACTCCTCCTCAGTTAAATCTTTTTTTAGAAAACGGTTAAGTTGATCTTGGTATTGATTAACTCTTTCATTAACAATTTGGCTATCTATATGATCATATTTATACATTTATATTATTACCTATTAATTTAATTGCAATTCCAATAAGTATAATCACTAAGAGTAATCTGATCCATTCCTCATTAGCCTTGGCATTTAACTTTGAACCGATCCAGACACCTGGAATAGAGCCAATTAATAAAATCATGAGTAATTTTGGGTCTACGGTACCAATTGTGGCATGACCAATTCCACTAATTAATGTAAGCGGAACAGCATGAGCAATGTCTGTTCCTATAATTTTTTTTATCGGTAAACCTGGGTATAGGATTAATAACATAGTGACCCCGATTGCACCTGCACCAACCGAGGTTAACGTCACAATAAAACCCAGTATTATACCTAATAAAATTGTATATTTTTTTCGGTTTATTGAAGAAATAGATGGTTTTTTGAGGGTTCTATTAATTATTAGAGGTTGAAAAAAAAGAGCTATCGAGGTAAAAATTAAAGCAATGCCGAGAAATATTTCAATAAAGGACGTCATGTCACTGTGATTTAAAAGATTAAAGCTGAGAAAAAAACTAGTCGCAATAGCAGCTGGCGCACTACCAATAATTAAATATTTAACTATAGACCATTGTATATGACCATATTTTTGATGATTAAATATGCTAAACGACTTAGTTATTGATGCGTAAAGTAAATCGGTTCCAACAGCAATTGCCGCTGGGACTTTAAAGAAAAGCATTAGCAATGGAGTCATCAGAGATCCCCCACCAACGCCAGTAAGACCAACGAGAAGACCAATTACAAAGCCTGAAACAGAAAGAAGCATATAAGTTTATATAAAAAAATAGTTTGAACTATAGCAGAATTTATATATAAAATAATAATATTAATTACTAAATATATATTAAAAAGTTATATGAAATTACAACAACTTAGATGTGTTTATGAAATTGTGAATAGTAACTTTAATGTGACCAGTGCTGCAGAAAAGTTATATACCTCTCAACCAGGAGTCAGCAAACAAATTCAATTACTAGAGGATGAAATAAAAGTAAAAATTTTTGTCAGAAATGGCAAGCGGTTGGTTGGATTGACTGAGCCAGGTCAGTTTGTATATGAGGCCATTTCAGAAATATTAAAAAAAGAAAAAAATATACGACACATTTCAGATAATTATTCAAAATCTGGAGAAGGAGTATTTACAATTGCTACAACACATACACAGGCAAGATACAAGTTACCTGAAGCTGTCGAATGGTTTATAAAAAAATATCCAAATATTAAACTTAACATTCATCAAGGTAACCCTATGCAAGTTACTGAGCAAGTGGTATCTGGAGAAGCAGATATTGGAATTGCTACAGAGTCTATTGGCCATAATGAAAAAATTTATACATTACCCTGTTACCAATGGAATAGGATTTTAGTTGCACCTCATGATCATCAACTTATGAATTTAAAAAAACCTATTTCTTTAGATGATTTATCAGTACATCCATTAATAACTTATGACTATGCTTTTACTGGAAGTACAAGTGTGTCAAAAGTCTTTAAACAAGCCCAGATAATGCCTAATATAGTCTTGACTGCAATTGATGCTGATGTAATAAAGACATATGTTAATTTGAATTTAGGGATTGGATTAATCGCAGAAATGGCTTACGATAAACATAAAGATCAAGACTTATCAGCTATAAGTTTAAGTCATTTGTTTCCTTCGAGCACAACTCTATTGGGAATTAGGCAAGACCTCTTCATAAGAGAGTTTGTTTTTGATTTTATTTGGCGTTTCACAGGAATGCCAGCTGATCATTTAAAAGAAAAATTAAAGGATAGAACATGAAATCAGATTTAAACATATCTCAAGAAAAAAAACTCAAAAATATCTCAAACATTGCTAACAAAATTGGTTTAAAACAATCAGATTTATTTTTATATGGTGAACACATAGCAAAAATAAATAGAATTCCAAAAAGAATAAAAAATGCTAAATTAATTTTAGTTACTGCCATGAGTCCAACTCCTGCGGGAGAAGGTAAAACTACAACAACAGTTGGGTTATCAGATGCATTACAACAAAT
This sequence comes from Pseudomonadota bacterium, assembly GCA_027621535.1. Lineage (GTDB taxonomy): Bacteria > Pseudomonadota > Gammaproteobacteria > Burkholderiales > Methylophilaceae > BACL14. The sequence continues at coordinate 8,901 of JAQCBB010000007.1, forward strand.
TGGAAAAAAAACTATTGCTTGCTTGAGGGAGCCTTCATTAGGGCCTGTTTTTGGAATGAAGGGGGGAGCAACCGGAGGTGGCTATTCTCAAGCTCTTCCAATGGAAGAGATTAATTTACATTTTACCGGTGACTTTCATGCCATCACCTCAGCAAATAATCTTCTGGTGGCAATGATTGATAATCATATATTTCATGGTAATAAGTTGAGTATTGACCTAAAGAAAATTCAAGTTCGCAGATGTCTTGATATGAATGATCGATCTCTCAGGAATATTTCACAAGATTGCATTCGATACACTAGAAAATCAAAATTTGATATCTCTGTTGCTTCAGAAGTGATGGCAATTTTTTGTTTAGCAAAAGATTTAAACGATTTAGAAAAACGGTTAAGTGAAATTCTTATTGCTTTTGATCAAAAGGGAAAACCGATATATGCAAAACAAATAAAAGCCCATGGGGCAATGACGGCTCTCATAAAAGATGCTTACAAGCCAAATCTTGTTCAATCTTTTTATGAAACCCCTATACTTATTCACGGCGGCCCTTTTGCTAATATAGCTCATGGCTGCAATAGTGTTGTGGCTACTCAAATGGGCTTGAAACTTGCTGATTATGTTGTAACTGAAGCTGGTTTTGGCGCTGATCTGGGTGCTGAAAAATTTATGGATATTACATCAAGAGCCTTAGGAGTAAAGCCTGATGCAGCTGTAATTGTAGCAACCATAAGAGCACTAAAGTATCACGGTGGGGTTGAAAAAAAACAATTGAATCGAGAAAATATTGACGCATTAAAAAAAGGATTTGCAAATCTTCAAAGACATATTCAAAACTGTCAAAAAGAATTTGGATTGAAAGTTGCAGTTGCGGTTAATCGATTCAAATTTGATACTCAGGATGAAATAAATACCCTTAAGAATTTAATTGATCAAGAAGATTGCCAGATGTATCTTTGTGAACATTGGGAAAAAGGACCAATAGGGGCGGTCGATTTAGCAAAGGGTGTTGTAAAACTGGCACAAACACCAAACAAGTCCTATTATGCATACAATATTAATGATTCTATTATCAAAAAAATTGAATCAATCGCCACAAAACTATATAAAGCAAAAAAGGTAAGATTTTCAGTAATTGCAAAACGTAAATTAAAAGAGTTTGAACGGTTGCCTAAAGTAAAAAAGATGCCGGTCTGTATTGCAAAAACACAATTTTCTTTTTCTTCAGATCCTTCACAATTAGGCGCTGCTTTGAATCATACCCTTGAGGTAAAAGATATTGATTTAAAGAATGGTGCAGGCTTTGTAGTTGTAATATGCGGGCCTGTCATGACCATGCCAGGATTGCCTTTAAAACCAGCTGCTGAAATAATTAAACTTAATTCAAATGGTGACCTAGAAGGGCTGTTCTGATGCTTGTTTTAGCATCAGAAAAAATTAAAAAATCTGAGATTACTGTAAATAAATCAAAATTTATTGGTTTGCTGTTATCTTCATCGAACTTAAAAGACTTAAAACTAAAGCTTGAAGATTTATGGAAATCAGAGTTTAGTGATGCCAGTCATATTGTTTATGCTATTAGATTTAAAAATAAGAATGAGGTTATTGAACCTAACTTTTCTGATGACGGGGAGCCTTCTGGAACTGCAGGAAAACCATTATTAGCCTTGTTGGAAGGAAGATCTATTATAAATACAGCAGTAATTGTAATAAGATATTATGGAGGAATAAACCTCGGTACAGGGGGGTTGGTAAAAGCTTACAGTGAAGCAGCGCAGGTGACAATTGATCAGGCAAATTTCATCCAGTATGTTGAGTATATTAAATATAAAATAGTGTTAAAATACAATATATTAGATAAATTTATTAATTTAATTTATAGTTTAAATGGTGAAGTTTTGCAAAGGGATTTTGGGGAGGATATCCTTTTAAATATTCGCTTACCTAAGGGAGAGGTAAAAAATATAAAAAACTTTGTAGACTCAAATCGGTTGGAGTTAAATGATGCTTGAACATTTCTTGATAGGTGTTGTTATATTCCTTCTAATAGTTTTGATATTTATTCTTTTAAAAAAATCAAACTCAACTATTAACGATGCCCAACTGAATGATCACCACAGGAAAATTTTACTAGACTTTAACGAATCTCTAAATAAAGCGACGGATCGTTTCAATAAATTAGTGAGTGAGGAATTTAAATACAATAGAGATGTTCTAGAAAGTTTAAAAATTAATCAACAAGAGAGTATCAATCAGCTAAAAGCAGAAGTTGTTGAAAAAATAAACTTGGCTTTAAGTAATCAAGCAAAAATTCAACAAGACTCAATTCAATCATCATTAAAAAATACAACTATACAGCTGTTGGCGTCAGTCGAAGCATTAACAAAATCTGTAGATTCAAGGCTTGAAGAAATTACTGGTAAAGTGCATGAACGTCTAGAAGAGGGTTTCAAAAAAACAAATGCAACTTTTATGAGTGTAATGGAGAGATTGGCTACAATTGACGAAGCTCAGAAGAAAATCGATGGTCTTACCATGAATGTTGTCAGCCTTCAGGAGCTTCTCGGTGACAAAAGATCACGAGGAGCATATGGTGAACTTCAATTAGAGGGGTTAGTTAAAAACATCTTACCGCCAGACTCGTATTCCTTTCAACATAGTTTTAAAGATGGTTCAAGAGCAGATTGTGTTCTTTTTTTACCTGAGCCAACAGGAACGGTGGCAGTTGACTCAAAATTTCCTATGGAAAATTATCAAAAAATGTTCGACGTAAAGCTTAATGATGTTGATAAAATAAAAGTAGAAAAACAATTCAAAATAGATGTAAAAAAACATATTAATGATATTGCTAAAAAATATATCATTCCCGGTGAAACCACGGATGGTGCGGTAATGTTTGTCCCGGCAGAGGCGGTCTTTGCCGAAATTCATGCCTATCATTCTGATCTCATACAAGAATCTATGAGCATGAAGGTATGGATTGTTTCCCCAACGACTTTAATGGCTGTTTTAAATATGGCTCGGACAGTTTTAAAAGATGTTGAAACAAGACAGCAAGTACATATTATTAAGTCAGAACTTGGAAAGCTTGGTAAGGAATTTGAGAGATTTGATCAGCGCATGAAAAAGCTTGCAGACAATATTCGTTTAGCGCATGAAAATGCTCAAGATGTTCATGTGACATCACAAAAAATTTCACGTCGATTTTCACAAATTGAAAGAGTTGAGTTAAAAGATAATCCAAATGATCTCTTGGAGTTTGAGGATTCTTTAATGGAACAAAAAGACGATCATGATGATTAATATTCTTTTTTTTGCACGTCTAAGAGAAGTCGTGGGGCGGGGAAGTATTCAATATCAACCTTCACTCGATAAATTACCCACTGTAAAGACTGTGCTTGAGGAAATAAAGATTCAGTTTAAACAGCTTAATGATGAAAAAAATATAAGTGCAGCACTCAATCAAGAATTATTATCCGATTGGAACATGCCAGTTAAGGATGGAGATGAAATTGCTTTTTTTCCTCCAATTACAGGAGGTTAAATGAGCGTCATCGTTCAAGAAAGTGATTTTTCATTACAACAGGTGATTGAGGAATTACGAAAAAATCCCAATACGGGAGCTGTTTTAAGCTTCATTGGATATGTAAGAAACTTTACAAATATAACAAAAGATATAGAAAAGAAAAACGAATCTTTCATGGAAATTGAGCATTATCCAGCTATGACTGAAAAATCTTTAATGGCTATTGAAAGTAAAACGCGTCTAAAATGGCAGGTAAGTGATGTCAGGATTATTCATCGATATGGAAAATTAGAGATTAATGATCAAATAGTTTTAGTTGCAGTTTCATCAGAACATAGAAAAGAGGCTTTTATGGCATGTGAGTATATTATTGATTATTTAAAAACAGATGCTCCATTTTGGAAAAAAGAGTTTGATGGTGAGGTATCGCGCTGGGTTAATGTTAATATAGATGATATTGAAAAAAGAAATAAATGGTAATTGAAACAGTAAGTTAAATAATTTATTTCATTATTTTTTATGATATTTAGTATTTACCCTTATAACGTTAACTTATTAGAATTTTTTATTTTTAAAGCGTGTCTTAAAAATTGTATTGCTATACTATGAGTATTAATAACAAAACTAAAAATTAGTATGCAACAACTCAGAAAAATAATATTCCCTGTAGCTGGCCTAGGTTCTAGATTTCTCCCGGCGACAAAAGCTACCCCAAAAGAAATGCTCCCTATCGTAGATAAACCTCTCATTCAGTATGCTGTAGAGGAGGCAATAGATGCTGGATTTAAGCATCTTATATTTATTACTGGAAAATCAAAAAGAGCTATAACTGATCATTTTGATTCAACTCTAGAGCGTTTTTCAAATATTGATGATAAAAAAGCGAAATTAATGGATGAAATGAACCAAATAATTCCCAAGGGTATTTCATGTATTTATATTCGGCAAGGAGAACCATTGGGTTTAGGCCATGCCATCTTACAAGCAAAACCAGTTGTCGGGAATGAACCTTTTGCAGTTTCCCTTGCAGATGATTTGATTGATTCAGAACCTGGAGTCTTAAAACAGCTTGTTGATCAGTTTAATGAACAACAAAGTTCTATTATCGCGGTACAAAAGGTGGACCAATCTGAAACAAAAAAATATGGGATAATAGATTCCAATAATTTAGACAGTGATTTAGTCAAATTATCGAATATTATAGAAAAACCTGATTCAGAGTTTGCACCATCTAATTTAGGAGTGGTTGGGCGATATATATTCAATAACTCGCTAATGAATTTTCTAGAGAAAACAACTTTTGGCGCGGGTAATGAAATTCAATTAACAGATGGTATAAAGCTTATGCTCAATCATGAGAGTATTTACGCTTTTTTATTTTCTGGTAAACGTTATGATTGCGGGTCAAAATTAGGTTATCTAATGGCTAATATCGATTATGGATTAAAACATAAAGAATTTGGTGATGAATTACGAAATTACATAAAAGATTTAGTATGACCTTAGAAAATCAAGATTTATGCCTTTATACTTATGGGCAAATTTTAGATGCAATTCATAAAATTTCTCGACAAATTAATATAAAAACACAATCAAAAGATGTTGTTTTTTGTCCAGTTATGTCAGGATCTTTAGTTTTTGCTGGACATTTACTTCCGTTATTAAATCATCAGCATTTATCTGTAAATTATCTTCATTACTCGCGATATAAAGATGATCAAGGTTCTGATGTTGGTGAATGGAAATATCTTCCAAAAAGAGAGGAGCTGGTTAATCGTCATATCATATTAATTGATGATATTCTAGACAAAGGTAACACATTACAAGAATGCATAAAAATTTTAAAAAAACTTGGTGCTAAAACCATTTTGTCATGCGTTCTTTTTTATAAACCCAATACGAAATCACTAATAAATGCCGATATCAAAGGGCTTGAATTGCCTAATGAGTATGTTTATGGTTTTGGTTTAGATAAATCCGGCCTCCAAAGGAATGAATTAAACTTATATGTCAAAAATACCTAAGCCCAAAGTAAAGGTTAAGTCAAAAGACCCCTTTTTTAAAAGAGAGTCTCAAAAATATAAAAATCCAATTCCTAGCCGGGAATTTATTCTTGATGTCATGAAAGAGCATGGAACACCTATTAAAAAAAACCAACTAATTCAATTATTGGGTATTCAAGAGTCAGAAGAAGAAATACTTTCTCATCGTTTAAAAGCGATGAGGAGAGATGGACAGATTCTGAAGAACCGAAAAGATGTTTTTTGTGTTGCGGAAAAATTAAATTGTATTCCTGGAAAAGTTCAGGGTCATGCCGATGGTTATGGGTTTCTTATCCCGGATGATTCAAATCAAAACGATATCTTTCTTAGTCAACGCGAGATGACTAAAGTTTTTCATAATGATCGAGTGATGGTTCAAATCTCAGGTTTGGATAGGAAAGGAAAAGCAGAAGGAACTATTATTGAAATACTTGAAAGAAATAATAAGGTTTTGGTTGGAAGAGTTATTCAGTCGCATGGGGTCACAATCGTATCTGCAGAAGATAAAAGAATAAATCAAGACATTCTTATTCCCTATGGTAAGGATTTAAATGCGGTGCCTGGGGATATTGTTGAGGTTGAAATTACGACACAACCCGCAATGAATATTAAACCCATGGGTCAAGTCATAGAAATTATCGGAAAGCTCGATGACAGTGGTATTGAAATTGAAATTGCACTCAGGAAACATAATTTATCATTTCGATTTGATAAAAAAGTTGATAAAGAGTTAACTAAAATTAAAGATATCTGTGATAAAGATTTTGAGGATCGTGTTGACTTAAGAAAACATATGTTTGTCACAATCGATGGAGAAACTGCAAAAGATTTTGATGATGCAGTTTATGCAGAAAGAGATAAAGACGGGTATCGTTTAATGGTGGCTATTGCTGATGTAAGTCATTATGTTGAGGAGGAAACCGAGCTTGATAAAGAAGCATTTAACCGCGGAAACTCAGTTTATTTCCCAAGAAGAGTGATTCCAATGTTACCTGAAATTCTTTCTAATGGACTGTGTTCATTAAATCCAAATGTCGATCGCTTGGTTATGGTTGCGGATATGAAAATTTCAAACTCTGGAGAAGTTTATGCATATAAATTTTATCCCGGAGTCATTAATTCAAAATTTAGACTTACCTATACTATTGTTGATCAATTAATCTTTAAGGACATACCTGACCAAGAATATCCCGAGGAGCTTGTTAAAAAATTACTTGCTTTGAAGGAGGTATACCAAACTTTAAGTAAGCAAAGAAAGCAGCGACATGCAATTGAATTTGATCGTATTGAATCACAAATAATTTTTGACGAATCAGGAAAAATTAAAAATGTGGTGCCATTATCACGAAATGAAGCTCATAGAATGATTGAGGAGTGTATGCTTGCAGCAAATGTAAGCGCAGCAGATTTTCTTCTTTCAAATGATCTAGGGCTTTTTCGTAACCATGAAAAACCTAAAGAGGAAAAAATAGAAATTTTAAAATCAGTACTATCTGATTTTAAGGTTCATATGGATGGAGGAATTAAACCAGATGTAAAAGATTATGGACTATTGTTAGAGAAAATTAAACAAAAAGAGAACTTTCAAATGCTCCAAACTATGGTTTTAAGATCTATGCAGCAGGCTAACTATAGCTCTGAAAATAAAGGCCATTTTGGTTTAGCTTATGAAATGTATACGCACTTTACTTCACCCATTCGTCGCTATCCAGACCTGGTGGTGCATAGAGTTATTAAGTCAATTTTAAATAAACGTAAATTTAAAACCGAAAACCTTGAATCTATTGCTAATCACTGTTCAGCCACAGAGAGAAGGGCTGATGAAGCAACTCGAGATGTTGAGAATTGGCTTAAATGTTTCTTTATGAAGGATCGAATAGGAGAAAAATTCGAGGTAATAACGTCAAGCGTCACAAACTTTGGGCTTTTTGTTGAGATTCCAAATTTACATATTGAAGGCCTATTGCATGTTACTGAATTAGGCAATGATTATTTTGTTTTTAATAAAGAGAAGCAAATGCTTGAAGGAGAGAAAACTAAGAAAAAATTTAGGCTGGGAGATGAGTTATCAGTAAAACTTATCCGAGTGGACTTAGAGTTAGGTAAAATTGATTTTTCATTAATTAAGAAAATTAAAGATGCCTAATTTTGTATATGGAATTCATGCTGTTGAGTCAGCTATCCATGCTAAAAAAGTTGATCATTTGTATGTGCTCAAGGACCGACAAACTTATAAGGTGAATCAGCTTATTGAGGCAGCCCAAAAAAATAAAGTGCCTGTTACCTTTGCTGATCTTGGATGGTTGGATAAAAAATTAGGTGATGTGAATCATCAAGGCGTGGCTGCAAATTTATTACCGCAATCCACTCAAACAATAAATCTTGAAGATTTCCTAAGAAATAACAATAATAATTTATTTTTTCTTATTTTAGATGAAGTTCAAGATCCACATAACCTTGGAGCGTGCTTTAGAATTGCAAGTGCATTCAACTTAACTGGCATTATCGCACCAAAAAATAATTCAGTGGGAATAACACCAGCAGTCATCAAAGTTGCCAGTGGAGCTGTTGATCATGTCCCATTCTTTCAAGTTACGAATCTCTCAAGAACTCTTGATTTTCTAAAGGAAAACAATTTCTTTATTTATGCGGCGGATGGATATTCAGATGTTTCAATCTATGATGAAGCATTTTCTGGAAATATTGCTCTCGTTATGGGATCTGAGGGTAAGGGCATTCGCCGGTTGACGAAAGATAAGTGCGATTTAACATTCTCAATTCCAATGCAAGGATCCATTGATAGTTTAAATGTATCAGTGGCTACCGGTATTTGTGTCTCAGAAATTAGAAGAAAATTAGGATAACTTAAGAATTCGCCTGTAGTTTCGTCTAATTATTTCTAATTTTTTTGGTTGTTTGTTTAGTTCGATCTGATAACTTGGAAAAATACGTCTAATTTTTTTGTTGAAATTGGGTATTTCCTTAGCTCAAACATTTCATTTATTAATAATGCTTTACTGATATCAATTACACCTTTTTTTTCAGGAGTATAATTTAATTCACAATTACCAGCATGGCCTGTTCCAGCATTGTTTAAAACTTCGGAACTCTCTTGTCCGCATCTGGGAAGCTTTTCATATAAATGAATTTTAAGTTTAGGATTTAATTCATTCAACAAAGCAGCGAGGGTTGCGCTCATTATTCCACCTCCCACTAAAACTATGTCAATTTGACCTACACTTTTTTTTTCATGGCGCTATTATAAGTAATTATTTTTAATTATTAAAATTATGCATCATATTATTTTATCTGTTGGTTTAATTATTTTTGCAGCGCATGCATTAAACTTCATTTTTAAAAAAACCTATATTCCTGATGTATTAATTCTAATCATTTTTGGAATCTTATTAGGACCAATATTTCATATCATTTTACCCGATGACTTTGGAAGAGTAGGGCAGGTTATTACCACTATTGCTTTAGTTGTTATTTTATTTGAGAGTGGATGTTCTCTTGATTTTAAAGTTTTACTCAGGTCATTTAGGACTTCAGGTTATCTGACTCTTTTAAGTTTTTTTATAACAGCTTTGATTGTTTTAATATTTGCAGTTCTATTTCTAAATATGAGTTTCTTAACAGGCTTAATGCTCGGGGTAATTTTGGGGGGGACATCGTCAGCTGTTGTAGTTCCAATAACAGATGTACTGAAAATTCATCCTGAAACGAAAACTACCCTTCTGCTTGAGTCGGCAGCAACTGATGTCTTATGTATCTTAACTTTGTTTTCTTTAATTGAATTTTCCGAGTTGAATCAAGCTTTTAACTTAATTAAATTTATTTCTAGCATTGGAACCTCCTTCGTGATGGCAGTTGTGGTTGGATTACTTTCCGGAACATTATGGCTAATCATTATTGATAAGTTAAAAAATTTCCCAAATTCGCTAACTACCACTATTGCATGGCTTTTTATTGTCTACGGAGTTACTGAAGTATTTGGTTATTCAGGTCCAATTGCGGCATTAGCGTTTGGATTAATATTAACTAATTATCAATCTTTTGGTTTTATCAATAACTATGTTCTTGCTCGGCATGAGATTAAGCCGCTGACCAAAGTCGAATTAGATTTTTACAAAGAATTAGTTTTCCTACTAAAAATTTTCTTTTTTATTTATCTTGGCATACAGTTTGAAATTAAAGAATACTATTTATTAATTTTTGCTCTGGGTATTGTCATAGCAGTCTTTATGGCTAGAGTCCCGATAACAAAATATCTTTTTAAGAGAGCAGACTTTGAGGATAAATCTTATATCTCAATGATGGCCCCTAAAGGATTAGCTGCGGCAGTATTGGCTTCTATTCCATTGACATACAATATCCCAGGGTCAGAGCAAATTATTGATATTGTCTCGATGGTGGTTGTCTTTAGCATTATCTTATGCGCTGTTTTGGTGATATTATTTCGATTTAAATTCATAAAAAATTTATACCGTAAATTTATATAAAAAAACCACACCAACAAGGCGTGGTTTTAAAAATTTGGCTCCCCAACCTGGGCTCGAACCAGGGACACACGGATTAACAGTCCGTTGCTCTACCGACTGAGCTATTGGGGAAGAGAAGTGAGATGGTAAACAAGAAAAAGCGTTTGGTCAATATTTTCTAATATTAAATTTCAATAGCTTTTTTTATTCTTGATAATGCTTCAACAAGATTATCCATCGAAGTGGCAAAAGATAACCTGAAGTATCCTTCAGCTCCAAATGCAGAACCTGGGACTACCGCTACGTTCGCTTTTTCAAGCAAATATTCACACAGCGCAAGATCATTTTCTTGATCAATAATTTGTTTTGAGAATAAGTTTTGAATAGCTTCTCTAGCATAAGCAAATGAATAAAAAGCTCCATCCGCGGGAATACAATTTAGGCCTTGAATATTATTTATAGCTGAAATCACAAATTCATGTCTTAACTTAAATTCTTTTACCATGATTTGAATACATTCATGTGAACCGCGTAACGCCGTTTCAGCAGCCGCTTGAGAAATTGAACAAGGGTTTGAGGTTGATTGCGACTGAAGTTTTGTCATTGCTTTAATTATTTTTGTTGGACCTGCGGCATATCCGATTCTCCAACCTGTCATAGAGTATGCCTTTGATACGCCATTTACAACTACCGTTCGGTCAAGCAATGAAGGCTCTACCATAACGATATTACTAAATGGTTTATCATTAAGACTGATGTGCTCATATATGTCATCAGAGGCAATAATAATTTTTGGATGTTTTTTTAGAACCTCGGCAATTTGAACTAATTCTGATTTTGAGTAAACTGAGCCGGTTGGATTTGATGGGGAATTAAGAAAAACTAATTTTGTATTTTTGTTGATTGCCTGTTCAAGCTGCATTGCTGTGATCTTAAAATTATCTTCAATGCTTGCTTGAATGATTACCGTTTTCGCCCCAGTGAGCACAGCGATATCTTCATAGGATACCCAATAAGGAGCAGGAATAATAACTTCGTCATCCTCATCTAGAATCGACAAACATAAATTAAAAATACATTGTTTTCCCCCAACACCAACAACAATTTGATCTGCTTTATAATTCAAACCATTATCATTTTTAAATTTAATAGCAATAGCTTCTTTCAAACTTAGAATACCTCCCACTGGAGTGTACTTAGTTTTTCCATCTTCAATTGCTTTAATGGCGCCTTGCTTAATAAATTCGGGTGTATCAAAATCAGGCTCACCAGCAGCAAGACTAATAATGTCAATGCCTTGTGATTTGAGTAAAGAAGCTTTTGCGGTCACCGCTAAAGTTGGTGATTCTTTGATTCGTTGAACGGCCTGAGATAAAATTTGGTCGGTAGACAAAGCGGGAAAAAAATTTAATTAAAGAGAATTGATTTTACAAAATATTTAACAAGACGGGAAGTTTTATTTATTAAATATTTCTTTTAATTCAGCTGCCTTGTTTAAATCAATTTGATTCAGCTGTTCAAGATAATTTTCAGCTTGATTTGGATCATCACTTTTTGCTATTTTTGCAAGTTCAAATATTGGATCAATATTTTTTTTATCACATTCGTTAGATTTTTTGAATGCTTCTTTTGCTGCATCCATATTTGCCAATGAGAGGTGCGCATAGCCGAGCTCAAACCAAGCTTCTGTATTGCTCGGTTCTTTTTTTGTCCACTCGTCTGCAAGTTTTACAACGCTGCTCCATTGTTCCTTCGCTTTGGGAATAGCGATCCTTAGGTAGTAAGGTTTTTTATCTTCATCCTCTTCCCATAATGCTTTTCCCTGGAGGGGAAATTTATCAAATTCTTTTTGATTCATTAGATCCTTCAACCATTCAACCGGGACTGCATAGTAGCTGCCATAACCTGTCGTTTTAAAAGTGTTGATTCCCACTAATTCACCTTGCATATTAAATAAACCACTACCACTTGCACCAAGTCTAAATTTCGCACTGGATAAAATTAAATTACCATTATCATTGGGATAAGTAGCAATAATTAACCCTCCTATAGTTAATGGTACAGGCGCACCATGAGAATGACCTATTCCCACGACTTCACTGTTTTTTTTCAATTCAGATGAGCCAAGGGGGACAGGAGTTCGACTCATTCCATGAGTGCCGATAAGACAAAGATCATGCCAGGGATTTGATTTAACAGACACGATCGAATAAGTTTGATCACCTTGAGATACCCAAGGTTTTTTTGTCCCTCTTAGGACATGACAATTGGTCACAATTTGGTTGTCACCAACAATAACTCCTGAGCCGTAACCTAATGATCCATTATCATGATAACCGCGAATCATGACAACGGAGTTGAACGCATGCAATAATGCAGATTGATCATAAGCAAACAAGGTCGTTGTTAACACAAGCAATAGAAGAATAATTTTTTTCATATCTTAATGACTAGGGGCAAACTAGAAAGTTCTTTTGCTGTTAAAATTTAAAGTTGATGAAAAAAGATAAAATTAAAACTTACCCTAACAGTCCTTTTGAGCTCTATTTGCCTTTTGAACCCTCTGGGGATCAACCAGAAGCAATTAAAAAGTTGATTCAAGGTGTAAATAATCAGGAAAAATTTCAAACTTTATTGGGCGTCACGGGCTCTGGAAAAACATTTACTATTGCCAATGTGATCGCTCAAACTGGGCGTCCCACAATTGTGATGGCTCCCAATAAAACCCTTGCTGCACAATTATATTCTGAATTTAAAGAATTTTTTCCGAATAATGCCGTTGAATATTTTGTTTCTTATTATGACTATTATCAACCCGAGGCTTATGTTCCCGCTCGAGATCTTTTTATAGAAAAAGATTCAAGTATTAATGATCACATAGAGCAAATGAGATTATCTGCAACAAAGGCACTTTTAGAGAGAGATGATTCAATCATTGTGAGCTCTGTTTCTTCAATATACGGCATAGGTGATCCGGTTGATTATCAAGGAATGGTTCTTCATATTCAGGTTGGCGAAAAAATCTTACAAAGAAATATTGTACAACGCTTGGTGTCTATGCAATATGATCGCAATGATTTTGATTTTTCTCGTGGATCATTCCGAGTCAGAGGAGATGTGATAGATATTTTTCCAGCAGAAAATTCAGAAACAGCGTTAAGGGTTTCAATGTTTGATGATGAGGTGGAAACATTAACTCTCTTTGATCCGTTAACTGGGCAGATGTATGACAAAATAAAAAGGTTCACTGTTTACCCATCAAGTCATTATGTAACACCAAGAGAAACAACGGTGAATGCTATTGAAAAAATCAAAATCGAATTACACGATCGAGTCAATTATTACCTTAGGGAAAAAAGATTAGTTGAAGCGCAGCGGATTGAGCAAAGAACAAAGTTTGATTTAGAGATGTTAAATGAAATTGGATTTTGCAAAGGGATTGAAAATTACTCAAGACACATGTCAGGCAGAAAAGCTGGAGATGCACCGCCAACTTTAATCGATTATCTGCCAAATAACGCGTTAATGATTTTTGATGAAAGTCATGTGACGATTCCGCAAATTGGAGGAATGTATAAAGGCGATCGAGCGAGAAAAGAAAACCTTGTTGATTTTGGTTTTAGATTGCCCTCTGCGATGGATAATCGACCATTAAAATTTGAAGAATTTGAAGCGCTTATTAATCAATGTATCTTCGTTTCGGCAACTCCATCCGATTATGAAGAAAAACATTCAAAAATAATTGTGGAGCAGGTAGCTCGACCAACTGGTCTTGTGGACCCTCAGGTTGAAGTTTATCCTGCGGACTCTCAGGTGGATCACCTTCTGGGTGAAATTAATAAAACCATTTTGATGGAAAATCGAGTTTTGGTTACCACCTTAACAAAAAGAATGGCTGAAGATTTAACAGATTACCTGACTGAAAATGGAGTCAAGGTAAAATATTTGCATTCAGACATTGATACCATCGAGAGGGTTGAAATTATTCGAGATCTCCGCCTCAAAGAGTTTGATGTGTTGGTGGGAATAAATTTATTAAGAGAAGGTTTGGATATCCCCGAGGTTGGATTAGTCGCTATTTTAGATGCAGACAAGGAGGGTTTTTTGAGATCTGAACGTTCATTAATTCAAACTGCTGGTCGTGCAGCCCGAAATCTTGATGGTCGAGTCATTTTTTATGCAAATTCTGAAACAAAAAGTATGAAGTCAGCCATGCATGAAATGGCCAGAAGGCGTGAAAAGCAAATCGAATACAATAGAATTCACAATATTACCCCCGAAGGGATTAAGAAAAAAATTAAGGATATTATTGAGCAAGAACTGGATACCGAATCCTTTAAATTAAGTCAGAATGATAAAAGAAAGTATAGGAAGTATGAGGATATGACAGAGCCTCAACTGATTAAGGAGATTGGGAAATTAGAAAAAAGTATGCAAAAAATGTCTCGTAATCTTGAATTTGAAAAAGCAGCGGAAGTGCGAGATGAAATTAAGTTTTTAAAAGTGCGTATTTATGGGCCCAATCTCAAAGACCATGTTGCCTAAACTCATACATTAGTTGGATGAAATTATTGATAATCTTATAAATAACAGTATAATTTACCTTTTTTAATCCTTAGCCTCACTGCATTTGACAGGAGGCTTTAACCGAGAGGAAATAGTATGCGACACTACGAAGTAGTTTTTATTGTGCATCCTGATCAAAGCGAGCAAGTTCCTGCTATGATCGAGCGATACCAAACATTGCTAAAAACAAACTCTGGCTTTGTTCACCGTTTAGAAGACTGGGGCAGAAGACAATTAGCTTATCCAATTCAAAAAATTCACAAAGCTCATTACGTATTAATGAACATTGAATGCGATCAAAAAACACTTGAAGAATTAGAAACCTCATTTAGGTTTAATGATGCCGTGCTGAGACACTTAACCTTTGCAACCAAAGGACCTGTTTCTTCTCCATCACCAATGATGAAAGAAGAAAAATCAAAGTCTATTGTTGGCGATAAAGAAGTGGTAGAAGAAAAAGATGAGGTAGTTAGGGGATCTTGAATGAATTAATTTTGGACGGCACCATTGCGGAGCTTGACGATATTCGATTTACACCGGGCAATGTTTCAATTAGAAATTTTAGAATTCATTTTAAAGATTTAACGCGAAAACAATTATATAAACATGTTGAATTTGAGATAAATGCGATAGTAGTTGGTGATCTTGTTGAAAAAATTGAGTTACACAAAGATTATCAATTCAAAGGATTTTTGGATAAGAGATCACAAAAGTCTTCACAGCTTATATTTCATGTTCAGGAATATAAAACAAGGAGTTAAGTATTATGGCAAGAGATATGATTAGAAGAAGAAGATATTGTCGCTTTTCAGCGGAGGGTATCAAGGAAGTTGATTATAAGGATATCGACCTTTTAAAAGATTTTATTTCAGAGAATGCGAAGATTATTCCTGCGAGGATTACTGGTACAAAAGCTCGTTATCAAAGACAGCTTACCACTGCAGTAAAAAAAGCAAGGTTTTTAGCACTTCTTCCATACACTGACAAACATTAAGGAGAAGGCATATGCAAGTTATTTTATTGGAAAAAGTTGCCAATCTTGGAAACCTTGGTGATGTTGTAAAAGTAAAAGATGGGTATGGACGAAATTTTTTAATACCTCAAGGTAAAGCTAAGCGAGCAACCGAGGCAAATATGGCCGAGTTTGAAGCTAAAAAAGCTGAATTTGAGAAACAGCAAGCTGCATTACTGAAGTCAGCCCAAGATCGAGCGACTAAATTAGACGGGTATACTTTACAAGTAACCCAAAAAGCAGGCGTTGATGGAAAACTATTTGGATCTGTTACTAATTTTGACATTTCTGAAGAGCTTGCTAAAGCAGGCCACGAGGTTGCAAAATCAGAAATTCGTATGCCAGATGGCCCACTCAAGGTGATTGGCGATCATAAGGTTTCTATTGCGGTGCATACTGACGTGGTGGTTGAAATCACTGTCTCAGTCCTTGGCGAGACTGAATAAGAAAATTATAAAAAGGCTGCCACTGGCAGCCTTTTTTTTATCGTTTATAATCATTCAATGGCTGATGAATCAATTAACAGGTTAAGACTTCCGCCTCATTCAATTGAGGCAGAACAATCTCTTTTAGGAGGTTTATTAATTGACAATGAAGCTCTCGATAAAGTCGCCGATGTAGTTTCAGTCAGTGATTTTTATCGCCAGGATCATCAAATCATTTATCAACATATTCATCAATTGATTGAGCGATCTCAGCCGGCAGACATTGTCACCGTGGGCGAATCTTTAGAATCCAATGCTGAATTAAATACGGTGGGTGGTCTTGAATATCTCGGACTGCTTGCTGAAAATACACCCACTGCGGCGAATATTAGAGGCTATGCACAAATTGTTCGTGAACGCTCCATAATGCGCAACTTGGTTCAGGTTGGAACCGAAATTGTGGACAGTGCTCTGTCGCCGCAAGGTAGAGATGCTCAACAGTTACTCGATGAATCTGAATCAAAAATTTTTCAAATTGCAGAAGCTGGAAAAAATAATCGGATTGGGTTTACTGACATTAAAGAACTTCTTCCACAAGTAGCAGAACGAATTGATCAATTATTTCAACGTGATAACCCATCAGATGTGACTGGAGTTCCAACAGGCTATAAAGACCTTGATATGATGACTTCCGGTTTGCAGCCAGGTGACTTGGTGATTATCGCCGGTCGACCGTCAATGGGAAAAACATCGCTGGCCCTAAATATTGCAGAATATGTTGCGATTGATACCGGATTACCGGCAGCAATATTTTCAATGGAAATGTCTTCAACACAGCTGGTTTCAAGACTGATTGGGTCGGTTGGAAAGCTCAATCAACATAAAATGAGAACGGGTCAATTAGATGATAATGATTGGGAAAAATTATCATATGCCTTGGGTCAGCTGAATGAAGCTCCAATATTTATTGACGAGGGCTCAGCCCTCAACCCTTATGAGGTTCGTGCAAGAGCAAGACGCCTGCATAAACAATGTGGTAAACTTGGTTTAGTGGTTATCGATTACCTGCAGCTCATGGGTACCTCAGGGTCCACAGAAAATCGAGCTACAGAAATCTCTGAAATATCAAGATCGCTGAAATCATTAGCAAAGGAGCTAAATGTCCCTGTTGTGGCCCTCTCTCAGCTCAATCGAAGCGTTGAGCAACGGCCTGATAAGAGACCGGTGATGTCAGATTTAAGAGATTCCGGCGCGATAGAGCAGGATGCTGATGTCATCATGTTTATCTACCGTGATGAGGTTTATAACCCAGAAAGTCCTGATAAAGGTGTGGCCGAAATCATTCTAGCAAAACAAAGAAATGGTCCAGTTGGAAGAGTGAAATTAACCTTTTTGGGTGAGTTTACTAAGTTTGAAAATTATGCAAACCCTGTGGGATACGAAATACCAGACTAATGCGTCCCTTAAAAGCCTTAATAAATCTTGATAATGCTCGGCAAAATTTAGCCTATATCAAGTCACTAGCCCCTTCTTCAAAAATTATGGCCACCTTGAAAGCCAATGCTTATGGACATGGCCTGACATTAATGGCCACCGCTTTTAATGATGCCGATGCATTTTCTGTGTTAACAATTGATGATGCCATTGAGCTCCGTGAAGTAGGTTTTGATAAAAAGATACTCTTGCTGGAGGGGCCTTTTGATCAGGATGATCTAAATATCGCCGCTGCATATCATTTTGATATGGTCATTCACAGTGACTATCAACTGGCTTTAATTCGACAACTCGATAAGCACAAAAAAATAAACATTCATTTAAAAGTGAATACAGGCATGAACCGCTTAGGATTTACTGTAGAAAAAGTCCAAAAAATTTATCAGCAGTTAAAAAATGATACCCGGATTGATGAAATTATTTTTATGTCTCATTTTGCTAACGCGGACATCGAAAACGGCACCGATTTGCAAGCTAAGCACATTGATACTTTATTAAAAACGTTTAATGAGCCTTTTTCTGTTGCCAACTCAGCAGCCATAGTTAATCAAATTAGTACACATTTAGACTGGGTGAGACCCGGTATTATGCTCTATGGAGCAACTCCTTTTGACCGAGATTTGCCTCTAGAGCAACTTAAACCCGTCATGACTTTGCGTTCAGAAATTATTGCGATTCAAGACATAAAAAAAGGTGAGGGCGTCGGCTACGGCTATGAATTTATAGCACCCAAAGATATGCGCATTGGCATTGTGGCTTGTGGCTATGCGGATGGCTATCCCAGGCATGCTGCTTCAGGAACACCCATTATGGTTGATGGTATTCAAACCAAAACAGTAGGGCGAGTCTCCATGGACATGATTGCAGTGGATATTAACGACATCCCTAATGTAAATTATGGATCCAGTGTTGAGCTGTGGGGTGAAAACTTAAGTGTTGATCTAGTGGCCCATCATGCGAAGACTGTGAGTTACGAGCTCTTATGTGCAGTATCTTCTGCATCCCGAGTTTATTATGGTTAGAACAAAAGTCCTTTATCAGTGTGTTCAATGTGGCGGACAGTCCTCAAAATGGCAAGGGCAGTGCCCTCATTGTTTGGAATGGAATTGTTTAGAGGAGTTGGTGACCAGCACCTCAAATAATCGGTTTCAAGCGCTGAATAAAAAATCTTCCCTAGTTAGAATTAATGATGTTGAGGTGAATGAAATTCTAAGACATCCCACCAATAACCATGAGCTTGATCGTGTTTTAGGAGGAGGGCTTGTTCCTGGGGGGGTCACTTTAATTGGGGGCGATCCAGGCATCGGAAAATCAACGTTATTGATTCAGGCGCTGGCCTCGCTCACCCAAAATCCTAGTTCAGCATTAAATGTGATTTATGTCACGGGTGAGGAGTCGATTGAGCAAATCGCGATGCGCGCTCGACGATTAGATTTAGAAGTATCAGATCTGTTTGCCGTATCGGAAATCAATTTAACGCAGATTATAAAAATTATTGAAAAAGAGAAGCCCAAAGTCGTTGTCATCGACTCCATTCAAACTCTGTTTTCGGATGAGCTGACTTCTGCTCCAGGCTCTGTTTCACAAGTGAGGGAATGTGCTGCTCAGTTAACGAGGTTAGCCAAAGCCAATGAGATTAGTATGATTTTGGTGGGCCATGTTACCAAGGATGGCTCGATCGCAGGACCCAGAGTGTTGGAACATATAGTTGATACCGTTTTATATTTTGAGGGCGAGGCTAACTCGTCGTATCGATTAATCCGCTCCATTAAAAATAGATATGGCGCTGTGAATGAGTTAGGGATCTATGCCATGACTGAAAAGGGATTAAAAGAGATCTTAAACCCGTCGGCCATTTTTTTATCTGCCACATCATTTGAAACCTCGGGGTCAGTCATCACCGTGATGCAAGAGGGGACCCGACCGATCTTGATTGAAATTCAAGCTTTAGTGGACGAATCAAAACAAGCGTCACCGAAACGACTCTCCGTGGGCTTAGAAAATAACCGGATTGCGATGATTTTAGCCGTGCTTAACAAGCATCTTAATTTATCTTGTCATAATCATGATGTCTTTTTAAATGTAGTAGGCGGGGTAAAAATTTCTGAACCCGGGGTTGACCTTGCCGTGCTGGTTGCCATTGCCTCATCGCTTCAAGAGCAACCTGTCACTAAAAAAACTATTATCTTTGGTGAAATTGGTCTTGGAGGAGAAGTACGACCGGTGGTTCGGGGTCAGGAACGCATTCAAGAAGCTAAGAAATTAGGTTTTGAGCGCTTTATTTTGCCTCGAAAAAATCTCCCAAAAAAAGCCATAGAAGGGGTAGAATTATTAGCCGTTGATGATGTAAACTCCGCCTTGAAGATGATTTTTAATTAATAATAAAATACATTAAATAAATTTAATAAAATATTGATTTAATTATATTTATTTATAAAAGTTAACACAATAATCCAAATTTTTCTAAGCACCGTGAGCTGTGTGCGTTCATTTAAAATATTGGCTAAATCACCTTCCTCAATTCTCAATAAAAGGTCGTAATAAATATTGCCCATCATCAATCCCGGTAATTGGTTAAACCGATCTTCTTGAGGCAGAAGAGTAAAAGCTTTTGCATAATAATCTTTGGCTCGATCGATTTGATACTGCATCAATTTAATTAATTTGTCATTTTTGGCACATTGTTTGAGATCCATTTCATCGATTTGATATTTTTTTAAATCATCCAGGGGGATGTAAATACGATTTCGACGAATATCTTCGCCGACATCACGAATAATATTGGTTAGCTGCAGGGCAATGCCGAGGTTATGCGCATAATCTAAGGTTTTTTTATCCTGAAAACCAAAGATCTGTGCGGATAAAATACCTACAACGGAAGCCGCTCGATAGGTATAAAGCTGTAATTGTTTAAAGTCTTCATATCGGTTGAAATCCAGATCCATTTTCATCCCATCAATAATTTCAATGAAATAATTCTGATTCAGATCAAACTGTTTTATAGCAAGATGCAGGGCTTTAGTTACCGGATGTTGCGGATTGTCTTGATATAAATTATTAATTTCTGTCAGCCACCAATTCAGCTTGGTTAAGCCGACTGCATATTCTTGGCAATGATCTGCGATGTCATCAACCTCTCGACAAAAGGCATAAAGGGCGATCAAGGCTCTTTTTTTTGGTGTGGATAAAAACAAAAAGGGTAGAGCAAAATTTGTTTTGCTGTCTTTAAGTTTTTGTATGCAATACTGGTTTGGGGTCATTTGATTATCATACCCTTAATTAATACAACTCCCCAATCTACCAAGGTCATCTTGTTGTTTTTAAATGGATTTTTAGATTTTTTTAGCTTTTGATTTAGGTGTAAACCAGTGGCCACCAACACCCGCATCTGAAGATTAAAGCGAACAGAAGGAGTATGCATGATCCCTTTCCCTAGGATAAGCTTTTGTTCTATTTTTTTCGTCCAATAATGCTTAAATGCATGCCAGTTTGGATTAAATTGATCAAATTGATCATGGGTGAGCTTGAGTTTGAATTTTTTTTGTAAGGCGATCGGTAAGTACACCCGATTTTTTTTGAAATCTTCTTGAATGTCCTGCAGCATGTCTATCCTGGCAAAGGCGTTGCAAATACAATCTGAGTATTGCCTATTCATCGGTTGATCTAAGTGATTGATCTGAAGATAGATGCGACCAGCTGAATGAGCTGCTTTTTGATAATAGGCATCCAATTCTTTTTCATTTAAATAGCTTTTTTTCTTAGTGTCTTGCAGGAACGCATCGAGAAGATCATCAAAATATTGGGTATTAAGGTTAAATTGGCGAATAATTTTTTGCAGATCTTGAAATAAGGGTATGTTTGGATGGCCATCTGTTTTGATGCGCTCCAGTTGCGATTTCATTTGTTGTAACAAGCTTTGTCTATGTGTTTTCGAGGATGCGCCTTCATCCGCAAGATCATCTCCAATGCGAGCGAAAGCATAGACAGTGGCTACTGCGTGCCTTAATTCTCTCGAAAGAAATCGAGCGATCGGAAAATTCTCGTAGTGCTGATTAATTATTAGATTTTCTTGAAGGCTTGTATAATTTATTTTCATCATCTTTTTTATTATATAAGGTAAATTTATTTTGCTAGCAATTATTGGAGGCTCTGGCTTATGCCAAATTGACGGGTTAGAAATTATTCGACGTGAGATTGTCAGGACTCCATATGGACAGCCTTCAGAACCAATTATTTTTGGGATGCTTGGTGGTAAAGAGGTGATTTTTTTGGCGAGACACGGATCAAATCATTCCATAGCGCCGCATAATATCAACTACCGTGCGAACATCTGGGCGCTGCATGAAGTTGGTGCAAAGTCTGTTATTTCAATCGCATCTGTGGGCTCAATTCCAAATAATATAAAAGTGGGCGATTTTGTGGTGCCCCACCAAATATTGGATTACACGTATGGCCGCAGTAATACCTTCTTTGAAGGTAAAGAGAATCCAGTAAAACACATTGATTTTACTCATCCCTATGATATGAGTTTGCGTGAACTGATTATAAAAACCATTACCCAATTAAATTTAAGAGTGACCCCTTTAGGGGTATATGCAGCAACCCAAGGGCCGAGGTTAGAAACGGCAGCAGAAATTGATCGTTATGAAAAAGACGGGGCTAACGTGGTGGGGATGACCGGTATGCCAGAGGCGTGCTTGGCAAGAGAACTTGAATTAAGTTATGTTGCCATATGCCCAGTGGCGAATCATGCGGCCGGCAGGGGAGAAAGTGCAGAAGGAATTTCATCGGCCATGCTCAATCAAAGCTCCAAGCAAACGATTAAAAATACAATCACAATTTTGCAACATTTAGTAAAAGCCTATGGCTATTAGGGACATCTTAAAAATGGGTAATCCTGACCTTCTGAAGGTCAGTGAGCCGATCACTGACTTTAATGATCCGGAGCTTTTCTCACTCATCGATGACATGATCGAAACCATGAAAGCGAATGACGGTGCCGGATTGGCTGCTCCACAGATTGCGGTATTCAAGCGATTAGTGATTTTTGGGTTTGATCAAAATGATCGATATCCGGATGCCGAAGCGGTTCCATTTACAGTTTTAATTAATCCCGAGATTAAGCCGCTTTCTGATGAGCTTGAAAACGGTTGGGAGGGATGTCTCTCAGTTCCAGGTTTAAGAGGGGTAGTCCCTCGGTTTAAAAAAATTCACTACCAGGGTTTTGATCAATATGGCGACACTATCAGCAGGACAGTTGAAGATTTTCATGCGCGAGTGGTTCAGCATGAGTGCGATCATTTAGACGGTATACTTTACCCCATGAAAATTGAAGACTATCGATATTTTGGATTTCATGAAGAAATCTTTAAAGAGTAGTTTGGTTGAAGGAAAACCTATGATAAAATTTGCTCGACGGAAGAGTGGCAGAGCGGTTTAATGCACCGGTCTTGAAAACCGACGTGGGTTCGCGCCCACCGTGAGTTCGAATCTCACCTCTTCCGCCATTACATTTTAAACATAATCGTCTGTATACCCTATATATCATGCCTGAGTATGCCAACACTACTTTTGCAGTGCATCAAGTTGAGAACTTGAGTAAACTTGTGATTTTAACGACTCTTTTAGAAAAATTTTATTTCAATTATGTTCAATAAGAAGTTTTTAATTTTTCTTATACTCTTGTTTCCCTATTTCGCTTCGAGTGAAGAGCCTAAAATAAGTAACTATAAAAAATATAAAGACACCGCTACCCAATTCAGACTTGAACAACTTAATGTGAACCTTGAACATCCCTGGGCTGTTAGTTTTATCAAAGACAATGAATTGATTGTGACCGAAAAAGGGGGAGGCTTGTTTAAATATAACCTCGATGACGGATCCAAAACAGCAATTAAGCATAAGATTCCTCATATCGCATACAAATCAGGGGGTGCGCAAGGGGGTTTGCTCGATGTGTACCATAACCCTCTGGATGACAATCTCTATTTCACCTACAGCCATGATGTCGATGGAACTAATTCCAGTTCAGCCATTGCGAGGGGAAAGTTGGTGCATGATGAGATTATAAATTTCGAGCAATTGTTGATTGCCGAGCCCAAATTAAAAGAAAATCGACATTATGGGTCCCGCATTGTCATTAGAAAAAATCAACTGTATGCCGGATTTGGTGAAAGAGGAGGCGAGATGATTGCGCAAGACCCTCAAACCCACCCTGGAAGTATTATTCGCATTCACACCGACGGCACAATTCCAAGTGATAATCCGCATTACACTAGCCACCCTGATTGGTTGCCGGAGATTTATGCGATAGGTGTTCGAAATCCTCAAGGCATCACATTAACCCCAGACAAACAACACATCCTCTTTTCGAGTCACGGACCCAGGGGTGGCGATCATATCGCGATGGCAGACTCAGGCGCTAATTTTGGCTGGAAACACATTTCCTGGGGAGGTTCTGAGTATACTGGATTGAGTATAGGGCAGGCAGCATTTGACCTTCGATTTGCAAGCCCTATGCTCAGCTGGGTTCCGTCCATGGCGATTAGCAGCATACAATTTTATGAGGGGAGCGTGTTTCCGGAATGGGTGGGGGATCTCATCGTCTGCTCTTTAAATGGAGAGGCACTAATTCGAATTGATTTTGAAAATGGCATGATAGTGGGCGAGGAGATTATTTTTAAAAATAAAATAGGACGAATTAGAGATTTTGACATTGATAAAGATGGTAATATTTACCTTATTAGTGATGCCAGAAAATCTGCCATCTGGAAATTAACCCGTTAACTAACAAGAAGGATACCAATGATGATTCGAAGTTTACTCTTTACTTTACTCTGTTTACCGATAACTCTTGTTGCACAGACGGTTATGGATGGTTTTTTAATGCCAGAATCAGTGGTCCAAGATCAACAAGGAAATATTTACGTGTCTGAAATTGGCGAACGCGATGTGGATGGCGATGGAAAGATTACAAAAATTGATCCCCAAGGAAACCGTTCAGCCCTAGCCGAAGGCCTCTATGATCCAAAAGGCCTGGTTCTGTTTAAAGATAAATTATATGTAACGGATCGCGATGCCGTGATTGAAGTAAATATCAACGATGGAGCATATGGAGTTTTTGCCGGAACGATGAGTTTTCCCAAGAGCCCAGTGTTCTTAAATGACATCGATGTTGATGACCAAGGCAATCTTTATGTGTCCGACTCTGGTGATTTTAAATCAACGGGCTTTATATTTAAAATTAAACCAACAGGCGAGGTAAGCTTGGTGCTTGAGGATCAAAGAGATGTGATCAAAGCACCCAATGGACTTTTGATTGAAGGCGATAAACTTTTTATTTTAGATTGGGGCGGGGAGTTTTTTAAAGCCAATCTCAAAACTAACAAGGTTAAAAAAATTGCTGAGGGGGTTAATGGAGGTGACGGCATTGCCAAGAAAGGCAAAATAATTTATTTAAGCAGTTGGCTCGAAGGCAAAATTTATACAGTGGTACAAGGTAAAGTAAGCGTGATTCAAGAGGGTTATGAAGCGGCTGCAGACATTACTTTATCAAATAACAAGGGTCAGCTTCTAATTCCTGATATGAAGGCCGGGACACTAACCATTATGGATCTTCAGTAAGCATTTATTTATTATTAATTCGGCTCTTGTTTCTGTTTTTATTGCCTTTAAAGAAACCGGGTTGCTCGATCATCCTTAAATAGTCTTGATATTGAGTAAAGTCATCAGTGCCATAATGCTCTTTGATCATATCATTGGAAATATACGTTGGAACAATCACGTCATCACCCGGCTGCCAATTTGCTGGAGTTGACACTTTATATTTTGCAGCAACTTGAAGGGCGTCAATAGTTCTGATAATTTCATCAAAATTACGTCCTACGTGCATCGGGTAAGTTAAGATGGTTTGTATTTTCTTTTCGGCATCAATTATAAATACAGATCGGATGGTGGCTTTATGTTTAATTCCAAACGCACTCTCATTCGGATTCGCATTAGGATGAATCATGCCGAAGAGCTTCGCAATATCCATGGAGGTGTCGGCAATAATCGGATAATTTACATCAGGACGGTCATCAAATAATGATGTGATTTTATTTAATGAGTTCTCAAGTGATAACTCACGTTTGATTTCATCTTTAAAGCTATTCACATGCGGTATCCATTCTTTGTGATCTTCAAGAGAGTCAACACTCAGGCCTAATAATTTCACATTTCGAGATTCAAAATCAGGTTGAAGGTAGGCAACTTGAGCTAATTCAGTGGTGCACACGGCGGTAAAGTCTCCTGGGTGTGAAAAGAGCACCACCCAATGGTTTTGAGACCAATTATAAAAGTTTAATTTGCCTTGAGTCGTTGATGCGTTAAAGTTGGGTGCGGTATCTCCAATTTGAAACGCATATAAAGGCATGCAAAAAAATACAAGGGTTACTAAAAAAAATTTCATTTTAAATTTCTATGTTGTTGAGAGTCTGCTGTTAATTTTTGTACAATCTTTTGACTGACAAATGGAAACAGCGATGGAATAAAAGCGTGAATAATAGAGGTTATTCCAGCATACAGCAATAAAAACCCAGCTTTAGAGGCAAAGGTAAAATGATTCCAATAGGTTTTGTTTGCTTCTGTTAAATGTTTTTTAAATAACATATGATTAAAACTATAATGTAATCAGTCAACTTTGAATAGGTATTATAGTGTTTAATTGTGCAAAAATTATTATAACCACCTTACCGAAATCAAAAGTGAAGATATTTGTAAATAGACTATTATCGAAAAAGTTAGTCGCTTGTGTGAATATTCTTCATAATGTTGAATCGGTGTATTGGTGGCAGGAAAAGATCGTGACAGACAAAGAAAGTATATTGCTCATCAAGACGACGAAAAATAATATTAGAAACATAAAAAACTTCTTTACTGAGCATCATCCCTATGCAGTTCCTGAGTTGTTGATTCAGGATGTTAAAGGGTCCGACAATTATATGAATTGGTTAAAACAGGAGACAAAAAAGTGACCCTAAAATATTTTATTGATTACCCCCAAGAGCGAATTGAAGAGGGAGTAAATAATTATCAGTGTTCATATTGCAAAGTTTCAACACTTGAAATTAATGGACTTTTAGAAAATCACAAGAGGAACTGTAAATACCGCTTAGAAAAAGAAACCACCTAATGACTGAAACTTTATTAAAAGCAGTTCAGTTTGCTCTTGATGGACAGTGGGATCAGTCTCATCAAATTGTCCAAGAAATGCATACGAATCACTCAAACTGGATTCATGCGGTATTACATAAAATAGAAGGTGATGAATCCAACAGCAGGTATTGGTATACACAAACAGATCATGACTACTTAGACTTTGATGATCCCAATCAGGAACTAAGAGCTATTCAATCAGAACTTACTTGACGAATAAGTCTACGTATTCGTTCACTGGGGTTGATTCTAACTTTGTATAATCAAGATTTAAATTTAATATTTTCGCTGCATGCTCTGGATTAAATTCTCGATTTAGATTTTTAGAAAATTTTTTAATCAACTCAGGAATACCTTCCGCGCGTCTACGACGATGACCAATCGGGTATTCAACCGTTATTTTTTCTGAATGAGTCCCATCTTGATAAAATATCTGTAGAGCATTAGCAATTGAACGTTTGCTCGGATCTAGATAATCTTGAGTAAATTGTTTATTTTCAATACATTGCATTTTTGCTCTCAATGCATCAATCCGAGGATCATGAGCTACAGCATCCTCATAATCTTGAGCGGTCAGATTTCCCTTAAGTAGTCCAATGGTGGCCATGTACTGAATACAATGATCTCGATCAGCAGGGTTATTGAGAGGTCCAGTTTTATCAATAATTCTTATCGCGGATTCATGTGTTGTGATTTCAATTCGATCAATGTGATTAATTTTTTCCAACGTATCTATTTTGTTAACATGATCAGGATGAAGTTGAAGCGCACATTCGACCGCGGTCTGTGCATGAAACTCTGCAGGAAATGAAATCTTAAAGAGCACATTTTCCATCACATAAGATCCATATGGTTGGTTGATTGCAAAGGGTTTGCCTTTAAATAAAACATCATAAAAGCCCCACGTTTTTGCAGTTAATGCCGAGGGGTATCCCATTTCGCCTTTCATCACCATCAATGCTAACCTGACTGCACGGCTGGTCGCATCACCTGCGGCCCATGATTTTCTTGAGCCTGTATTAGGTGCGTGTCGATAGGTGCGAAGACTTTGACCATCCAGCCAGGCATTCGATACCGCATCAATTATTTGCTCAAAACTAGCCCCAAGCATTTTAGCAACCACAGCAGTCGAAGCAATTTTTACTAAAACTACATGATCAAGACCCACACGGTTAAAACTATTTTCTAAAGCAATGACCCCTTGGATTTCATGCGCTTTGACCATGGCAACAAGCACATCCCGCATCAACAGAGGTGTTTTTCCCTGGGCAATACGTGTTCGGGATAGCCAATCTGCTACTGCCAAAATCCCACCTAAATTATCGGACGGGTGTCCCCATTCGGCGGCAAGCCAGGTGTCATTAAAATCTAGCCAGCGGATCATAGCACCAATATTAAATGCAGCATTGATCGGGTCAAGCTGGAAACTTGTTCCTGGTACTTTTGCTCCATGAGGTACCTGTGTTCCAGGAACAATAGGCCCTAAAAGTTTTGTACAGGCTGGATAGCTTAAGGCTTCAAGACCGCAGCCTAAGCTATCCATTAAGCAATAGCGAGCGGTATCTAAAGCTTCTGTGCTGTCAATGAGATAATCATTTACATAGGTTGCAATATCAGCAATGACCGGATCTGGTCCAGGCCGAACATTTGAAATGTAAGATGACATGTGCTACTTAACCTTTCTTTTATCTTTGATTAATCGGGGTGTAGGATCTGTTTTCTGGACCTGTGTATTCAGCATTGGGTCGAATAATTTTATTATCAATACGTTGCTCAATGATATGAGCCGCCCAACCTGTGGTTCTGGAAATGACAAAAATAGGGGTAAACATTGCCGTGGGGATGCCCATTAAATGATAACTGGATGCACTGTACCAATCGAGATTCGGGAACATTTTCTTTTCTTCCCACATCACAGATTCTATTCTTTTTGATATCTCGAATAAGGTACTATTTCCTTGATCTTCTGAGAGTGATTTTGAGACTGATTTAATGCTTTCATTTCTCGGGTCACCAATGGTGTAAACGGGATGACCAAATCCAATAATAATTTCTTTACGACTCATACGATCACGAATATCTTTTTCGGCTTCATCTGCATTTTGATATCGGGAGATGATTTCCATGGCAGCTTCGTTTGCTCCACCATGCTTTGGTCCGCGAAGAGCGCCAATCGCACCAGTGATAGCAGAATAGATATCGGATAAGGTTCCAGAGATTACCCGCGATGTAAAGGTTGACGCATTGAACTCATGCTCTGCATAGAGCACCAAAGATGTATTCATTGCTTTTTCATGTAACTCCGATGGCGGCTTTCCATGAAGTAAATATAAAAAATGTCCTGCAATTGAATCCATGTCAGAAGTACATTCAATTTTTTTATTGTTGTGTGAATAGTGATACCAATAGATGAGCATAGAGCCAAAACAAGAGATGAGTCGATCGGCAATATTTTTTGTCTGCTCAATATTACGATCTTCAGCTTCCTGTTCTATTGTTCCGAGCATTGAGCAGCCTGTCCGAAGAACGTCCATAGGATGGGCATTTTTTGGGATCTGTTCGAGCATAGATTTTACAGGTTCTGGTAGATCTCTGAGTTTTTGAAGTTTGTTTTTATATTGATTCAGCTGATCTTGGGTTGGAAGTTCTCCATAAATTAACAAATAAGCTACTTCTTCAAAATTTGAATATTTGGCTAAATCTAAAATATCATACCCGCGATAATGTAAGTCATTTCCAGTATGACCCACGGTACAAACCGCAGTCGTTCCTGCATTGACTCCTGCTAAAACCACCCCTTTTTTTACTTTTTTCTCTGTTACTGGTGTTGTATTCATAAAATCTCCTACTCGTATTTATTTTTCTTGCTTAAAAAGCTCATCTAATTTTTTTTCATAATCATGGTAGTTTAAGAAATCATAGAGTTCATTTCTCGTTTGCATTAACTCGATCACATTTTTTTGAGTCCCATCTTTACGAACAGCTTCATAGACTGATAAGGCCGCTTTATTCATAGCTCGAAAGGCACTCAATGGATAAAGAATTAAGCTGACATTTGCGCTGGCGAGTTCATCCTTTGTAAATAGGGGAGTGGATCCAAATTCGGTAATATTAGCTAATACCGGAACTTTGACAGCATCAGAAAATTGCTCGTACATGGAGAGTTCGGTCATTGCTTCTGGAAAAATCATATCTGCACCCGCCTCAACATAAGCGCAGGCTCTATCAATTGCACTATTTAATCCTTCAACAGCGAGAGCATCAGTTCGGGCCATAATAATAAAATTGGGATCAGTTTTTGCGTCTACAGCGGCTTTAATGCGATCAACCATTTCGGATTGTGAAACAATAGCTTTATTGGGGCGATGTCCACAACGTTTCGATTGAACTTGATCTTCAATGTGAGCGGCAGCAGCACCGGCTTTGATCACAGATCGAATTGTCCTCGCGATATTTAGCGCACCTCCAAAGCCAGTATCAATGTCAACAAGCAGAGGGGTGTCGGTAACGTCTGTAATGCGTCGAATATCAATCAATACATCCTCTAATGTAGATATTCCAAGATCAGGGATGCCCAATGAGCCAGCTGCTACCCCCCCACCCGATAGATATAAAGCTTTAAATCCAGACTGAGTTGCTAGTAATGCATGATAAGCATTAATAGCTCCAATAACCTGTAGAGGTTTTTCTTGTGATAGGGCTTGTTTAAATTTTTTTCCTGCCGACATTTATTTAACTTTCTATGAAAAAAAACGTTGATTGGCTTCGTCTGGAATATCTTGACCGGTGAGTTTAGCCGTTTGTAGAATCTCCCAAAAATAGCGATAGGTAGCTCGATCATGCAATTCACCCTTAAATTGAATAGGTCCCCAATCGGCATCTTGTGCCAGAATTAAAATTTCAGAACCATCTTGAATCTCTTCATAATTGGGTTTCATCGCATCAACAATAGCGGTAATTTGTGTAGGATAGATACTCCACATACGCATAAATCCAAATTCATCTCGAGCGCGCTTGGCGTCTGCAAAGGTTGTTTCACTATTTTTTAGATCCAAGGTGACGTTGTGAGCCGGTACAATTCCATTAGCAATCGCTGCGGCAACCACCTCTGTTTTTGCACGTGCTAATAATTTATGCTCAAATTGACCAGGGCTTCTCATTGCTGAGGCGGGAATGGCCCCGTGATGTCCGCTGACAAAATCCATTAATCCAAAATCAAGCACTTGAAGCCAGGGGAGTTTTGCAATTTCATGCACCTGCGCTAAAGCTCCATGGGTTTCGATTAAGATATGAATCGGAATTTCTCGACTTATATGATGATCTTTCGCTACCTTTTGAATGTAAGCAATGATTTCTTCTGGCTGGGCCACATTAGTCGATTTAGGAATAGTAATGTAACTTAGTATCTCACCAGCACCTGCAACAAGAATATCAATATCTTTTTTCCAATGGGGATGGGTGTAGTCATGTATTCTACATCCGGCCATATTATGTTTATTCAGTTCTGAATGGAGAACTCTTACAATCATTTCAGCATGAGCTTGCTCCTGCCCAGCAGCCGCACCATCTTCGCAGTCACAGGTAATGTTAAAAATGGGGCCTAAGGTATCTTGTAAGCTCAAGGCTTTTGAAATTAATTTTTCACTCCCTGCAAAATGCTCACAGGTAGGGATAATTGGAAAAGGTTTTTCTCCGAAAAATAATGCATCATTTGGATGTGTCAAAGCCATAATTATTTCCTTTTGGGAATCAAAACAAAGTAATCAATATCGAGAACGACATTTGTGTTATAAATTTTCTTGCCATTTTTTTCTACAGCGATTTCAGATATTTTTGAACTTGGCTTATTCTTAAATCCAAATTGCCTTAATCTTAAAACACCGGCACCATTTAATTGTGGCAATTCGTGCTTACCAATAATTTCAGTCCGACAATAAATAGTATCACTGGCAAAAGTTGGATTAGTGTGTACTCCACTATTCACGCCGAGTATTTGTATAGCATTCTCTAAACCTTCAAACGACAATGAGCGACATAATGAAATAATATGACCCCCGTAAATTAATCTTTTTTTAAATGGTGTGTCTTTCATCATATGAGCATCAAAGTGTAACTTTGCATTATTCTGATAAAGTTTAGTAGCCAAGGTATGATCAGTTTCATCAATTGTTATACCTGAGGAATGATTCAATACTTCGCCAATCTGATAATCATCAAATAATTTATCTGAACCCGTGTCAGCTAAGTCTAGATGAGAAAACACCATCCCTGTACGCTCAATACAAGAGAGATCCGCGCTAGACGGAAGAGCCTCAGGTATTTGCTCAATAATGTTAGCGTTCTCATCTTTTTTTGGAACCATGACCCAGCGAATCCAGCTGAGGAGCTCTTCACCATGTTGATTAAAAGTTGAGGATTGGACGTAAACAACTCCAGTTGATTTATTTGAATTTTCTTTTAAACCGATGATTTTTGATCGAGAGGTAATCGTGTCGCCAACATAAGCAGGATTTTTAAACTGGATGTTGGCATAACCTAAATTAGCCACAGCATTTAACGAAATATCATTCACCGTTCTTCCGAAAGCAATATGGAAAAGTAATAAATCATCAATTGGAATAGATTTGAAATTAACTGCTTGAGCAGTTTTTAATGAACAATGTAATGGATTTCGATTTCCTATTAAAGCCAAATACAGTGTGGTATCGCCTTCTGTAATTGTTCTTGGAATCGCATGATTATATATTTGACCCGGTGAAAAATTTTCTAAATAATTTCCTTGATGAGTGTTCATGTATTGTTTTCCAGTTCTTCCATCATTTCATATTGGACCAATAGTCTTTTTGCTGCCGTGACGTGGTGATGTTCAACCAGTTTATCATCAACTACGACCGTTCCTCTGCCAGAAGCATTGGCTTTTGCTAAACCACTAATAATGGCTTTAGCTTGTTCAATTTCTGATGGTTTTGGCGTGTAGGCATCATTCGCATAAGCCAGTTGATCTGGATGAACTAGAGATTTTCCATCAAAACCCATATCACGTCCCATTCGGCAGGCATACTCAAATGATACCGTATCTTTTAAATTACTGTGAATCCCATCAATAACCGATAACCCGTAGGCACGAGCTGCCAAAATAACCATGGATAAACTGGTGGTTAATGCGATACGATCTCGAGTAGTGCGTGCATACATCTGTGAAATTAAATCAGATGTTGCCAATACCATGCATATAATTCGATCAGATGCACTCGCAATTTCTTTTGCATTTAAAACGGCTAAAGGACTTTCAATCATGACCATCACAGAGATGTCTTTTCCGCCAGATGCATCTAAATGCTGAATGCAGTTTAAGATATCTTCTTTTGATTCAATGTTAGGAAATAATATAGCGTCAGGTTTTAGTGGTGCTACAGCAATAACGTCATCCAATCCCCACGGTGAGTCAAAATCGTTAACCCGTACAACAACTTCCCTTTTTCCGTATACATTTTGTTTTAATATTTTAACTACGTTGTTACGAGATTGAATTTTTGCATCGAGCAGAATAGGGTCCCCAAGATCCAAGATGAGAGTATCAGCACAGATTGATTTTGCTTTTTCCAGATATCGTTTATTGCACCCTGGAACATAAAGCATGGATCTTCTGGGTCTATAAGAGTTTGTATTCATAAAAAATTGTAATTAAATATATGCATTGATATTTTAATAAACTTAAAAATTATGTCAATAAATAATTTAGTCTTATATAAGAGTTAGTATTAATAAAATTCAAAAATAAAAAAAATATAATAAAAACAATA
>JAQCBB010000008.1 GCA_027621535.1 Pseudomonadota bacterium
ATTTCATTAACCCAAACCCTTGAGCCGAGAGCATTTTATTCATTCACCCCATTTCATAATCAATCGATGCTTCCTGTCTATGACACTCGACTGATGGATTTAAATCTTTACAACATTTTTTCCGAATCTCAATTTATTGGATCGGACAGAGTAGAAGATACCAATCAACTTACCACTGGGCTCACATCTAGAATTATTGATTCATCTGGACTTGAAAGAGTTGCCTTATCATTTGCACAACGATTTTATTTATCTGATCGAAATGTGCTCAATGATCCTCTTTATTCAAGCGCTGGCTCAAGCCTAGAAACATCATCCAGTGATTTCTTATTTGGTGCAAATGGTCGCATCACTAAAGATTTGTTTTTTAGGTCAATGGCACAATATAATCCTGAACAAAACTCGTCAAAAAGAGTGGCTTATGGTTTTAAATATAACCCTCAAGCCGGTAAGTTACTTAAATTTGATTATCGCTTTATTGAATTCCCATCAACTAACCAGACTAGGCTCAAACAATTTAACCTAGCTGGTCAGTGGCCGTTAGGCAAAGGGTATTATGCTATTGGCCGATACAACTTTGATTTGGATAATTCAAAAGTAACAGAATCCTTAGCGGGTATGGAATACGATGCAGGATGTTGGAGTTCAAGAATAGTTTTACATCGCCTATCTTTAGCTACGGAACAAGATCCGAACTACGCATTTTGGTTCCAGCTTGAGCTTGGAGGCCTTGGAAGTATTGGTTCAGGCAAAGCAAGAAAGCTTGACCAGGTATTAATGAGAAATGTTCCAGGTGCGTCATGGGCCTCATCGCTTGATGATGACATCAGAAGACAAAACTATGAATAAAATAAAAATATTTAGCTTATTCATTTGTTTTAGTTTTTTTATTAATCCATCATTTTCATTTCAAGAACTCGATAGAATTATTGTTATTGTTAATAAAGAACCTATTACCTATAGAGATCTTGAAGATGGAATAAATAAAGCTTACTCATTTTTTCAACAAAATAAAATTCAGCCGCCAGAAGAGAGTGTGATTGAAAAAAAAGTTATAGATGAGTTAATAGAAAAAAAACTGCTTGAAAATTACGCAGCTGATTGGAATATTAAAGCAACAGCTGAAGATGTCGACAACTTAATCAATAACATCATAAACTCCAATAATATAACCCTTGAAGAATTTAAAGAAAGTTTAAAAGTACAAGGGTCCAGTTATGAGGATTTTGTCACTAACTTAAAATATGAGATTTTATTAAAAAAAGTTAAAAATCAGGAAATTAGTTCGAAATTAAATATTTCAGATTTTGAAGTCCAAAAGCATAAAAAAAAATTAGCCAAAATAAAACCCGATATTTACAACCTATCTCACATCTTATTAAAGTTTCCTCAAGACCCGTCTGCTAAGGAGAAAGAAGAAAAGCGAGAGTTAGGTAAGAAATTATATCAAAAACTTCAAGTTGAAGAGTTTCAAAAAATTGCGTATGAATATTCAGATGCTCCAGATTCGACTCAAGGTGGTTCGCTTGGAGAATTGAGTAAAAATGAATTACCTGAAATTTTTATAACACAACTTGATAACCTTAAAACAGGCGATATTTCCAAACCGTTTGAGTCAGGTAATGGAATTCACATTATAAAAGTCAACTTCCTGCAAAGCCTTAACGACTCAAAAATGTCGCGCAAAGAGGTTCAAAAATATTTTGTTCGACAAATTGTGATTAAAACCTCTGAAATACAATCAGAAAATGATGTTATCAACAAGCTAAATAGATTGAGAGAGGAAATACAAAATGGAGCTGATTTTGAAACAGTCGCAAAGAAATATTCTGAGGACTTCTCGTCAACCAATGGTGGAAACATTGGTTGGTTTTCCGAGGGGATGGATCAAAAACTTGAACTTGAGTTATCTAAAATAGATAAAAATGAAATAAGCACTCCTTTTCAAACAAACAATGGATGGCATATTATTCAATATACAGATACAAAAATTGAAGATATGAGATCAGAAAATATTGATAATCAAATTAAAATGGATCTTATTAATGAAAGAACAGAGCTTCTATTTGAAGACTGGATTTCAGCATTAAAGGCAGAAGCTTTTATTGAAATCAGAAATGAGTAATCATGTCGCTCATAAAACTATTGCCATTACCGCTGGAGATCCAGATGGCATTGGTTATGATTTATGCGCACTCTTATTTAAAAAAAAAATAGAATTTAAAGCCAAAATTTTTGGTAATCAAGAATTAATTTATAACCGATCAAAATTATTAGGTTTAAATATTAATAAAAATCATGCGAATATTGAAATTATAAATATTAATTCAACAGTTCATAAAGATTTAGTCCTTAATTCAATTAATATGGCTGTTGATTCATGTAATAAAAAAGAATCTAACGCTCTAGTTACTCTTCCTGTGAATAAAAATAAGTTATCAACTCAATCAAAAAAATTTTCTGGCCATACTGAATATCTAGAGGAAATATTTGAAAATAAGTATCCAACTATGATGACTTTTGTAAGTTCCGATAGATCGGTTGTAGCCCTAAATTCAATGCACCTCAGCCTCAAAGAAGCAATTAAAAAAGTTAAAAAAAAAGAAATCATCAAAAAAATAATTATTTTAAATAATTGCTTAAAAAAACAATTAAAAATCAAACACCCTAAAATTTTAATTACTGGCCTTAATCCTCACGCTGGAGAAAATAATTTATTTGGCGACGAAGAAAAGCTACACATCAGTCCCGCTGTTGAGGAGTTAAGAAATAATTACCATATAACAATAGATGGACCGATACCTGGTGATACTGCATACTTAAAAAATAATAGAGATAATTATGACTGTATCTATTACATGTATCATGATCAAGCACTAAGTGCTTTTAAATCTGTTCATTTTGATACCGGTGTAAATCTGACCTTAGGCTTACCGATCATCCGAACCTCAGTAGACCATGGGACTGCCGAAGATATTGTGGGATTAAAAGTTAAAATATCTACTAAAAGTTTTTTAAATGCAATAAATCTTGCATTAAAACTTTCTTGAAATGGTCATAGCCAAAAAAAAATTTGGTCAAAACTTTTTAGTTGATCATAATGTGATTAATCAAATTATTAGTGAAATAAAATTTGATGCATCAAAAACCTTCCTCGAAATTGGGCCAGGAAAAGGAGCGCTAACAAAAGAATTAATAAAAAAAATAAATCCGCTTACGATAATTGAAATTGATGTTGACATGATCAATATTCTTAAGCAAATAAACACTAAAAATCTTGAAATTATTCAAATTGATGTATTGAAGCTTGATGAACAATTTTTTAATAAATTTAATATAGTTATTGGAAACCTCCCCTACTACATTTCAAGTGAAATTATCTTTAAACTCCTCCCTATAAGTCAAATTATAAATATGTATTTCATGTTGCAGCGAGAGGTTGCAGATCGATTAATTGCTAAAGCAGGAACCAAAGATAATTCAATTCTAACGAATTTAGTAAATTTTTACTTTGATACAGAAAAGCTTATTGATGTAAATCCAAATGCTTTTGAACCAGCCCCTAAAGTTAAATCATCTTTCATCAAATTCACCAGACATAATAAATATAATGAGAGAGATTATGAGCCGTATAAAAATATTGTGAGAACTTCATTTAAATTTAAGAGAAAAAACTTAAAAAACAATTTAAAAAATATTCTTTCTGAAAAAGATTTTGATTTTCTTCAATTAGACCCAACCTCACGAGCAGAGGACTTATCAGTAGAGGACTTTTTAAAAATAGCTAATTATGTGTTTAATAATGATAAGAAAAATTCTTATTGATATAATGATGACTATTGCAATTTAGGAATATTTATGAATATTTTACTTCTAGGGGCTCCCGGAGCTGGGAAGGGGACTCAAGCTGCGTTCCTAAATAAACAGTTTGGCATTCCACAAATATCTACTGGCGACATGCTGAGAGAAGCTGTACAAAACAAATCAGATCTTGGATTAAAAGCAAAATCATTTATGGATCGTGGCGAACTTGTTCCCGATAACCTCATTATTGATTTAGTAAAACAGCGAATAATCAAAAAAGATTGTTCTCAAGGTTTTATGCTGGATGGATTTCCCAGAACATTAAGTCAGGCAAAAGCTCTTGATGAAGCTCAGGTAAAAATAAATTATGTTGTGGCTATAGAAGTTCCAGATAAAGTTATTATTGAAAGACTTTCAGGAAGAAGAGTCCATCCGGCTTCCGGGAGGACTTATCATGTCCAGTTTAATCCACCAAAAAATGCGAATAAGGATGACATAACCAACGAGGAACTTATCATTAGAGATGATGATAAAGAAGAGACTGTGATTAGTAGATTAGCAAATTATAATAAATCTACGAAACCATTAATTAGTTTCTACCAGGATAAATCAGCAACTCATGAATTAAATTTTATCAGCATTGACGGAACGGCAAATATCGACTCAATAAATATTTTATTAAGAAAGTCTATTGCTTAAAACTATGAACGAAAATTATGATTTCAAAAATATTGAGAGAAATTGCCAATCTAATTGGCAAAAAACCGATTTATTTTCATCAAAAAAAGATTTAAATAAAAAAAAATATTATGTTCTCTCCATGTTTCCATACCCAAGTGGAAAATTACATATGGGTCATGTTCGAAATTATACAATTGGAGATGTTATATCTCGCTTTAAAAGACTAAATGGCTTTAATGTAATGCAGCCCATGGGATGGGATGCTTTTGGCCTTCCTGCTGAAAATGCAGCTATCCAAAATCAAACACTACCCGATGAGTGGACCTTTGGAAATATAAGCTCCATGAAGTCACAATTGAACTCATTAGGCTTGTCTTTAGATTGGGGGCGAGAAATTGCAA
Organism: Pseudomonadota bacterium; assembly: GCA_027621535.1. Lineage (GTDB taxonomy): Bacteria > Pseudomonadota > Gammaproteobacteria > Burkholderiales > Methylophilaceae > BACL14. The sequence goes on from JAQCBB010000008.1 coordinate 4,887, forward strand.
CTTGTGATCCAAGTTATTACAAGTGGGAACAATGGTTTTTTATTCAATTATTTAAAAAAGGATTGATATATAAGAAAACATCTATCGTTAATTGGGACCCGATTGATCAAACCGTATTGGCAAATGAACAAGTCATTGATGGAAGGGGTTGGAGATCTGGCGCGCTTGTGGAGCAGAAGGAGATACCTCAATATTTTTTTAAAATCACAGACTATGCCGAAGAGCTAGATAAAGAGCTTGAAAATCTGAATAACTGGCCATCGCAAGTTACCCTAATGCAAAAAAATTGGATTGGTAAAAGTTTTGGATTTAAAGTAGATTTCCAACAAAAAGAGTTCGAAAAAATATCTGTTTTTACTACAAGACTAGATACCATTTTTGGGGTAACCTTTTTAGCACTCGCTCCAGATCATCCAATTTCAAAAAAATTAAGCTTTGAAAATGAAGATATTCAAAATTTCATAGATTCAATTAAAAAAACTGGCGTGTCCACTGCTGATCAAGCAAAAGCTGAGAAAAAAGGAATCTTTACTGGACTCCATGCCTCAAATCCGATTAATAACGAATTAATTCCAATCTGGATTAGTAATTATGTACTAATGGCTTATGGTGAAGGAGCCATCATGGCGGTTCCAGCTCATGACGAAAGAGACTATGAATTTGCTAACAAATATTCGATTCTTATTAGAAAAGTTATTGAATCGAATAATGAGTGCTCCCCAGAAAAAGGTATTTTAATAAACTCTGACCGCTTCAACAGTCTATCCAGTGACGATGCAATTGATCAAATTGGATTAGAGCTTTCAAAAAATAATTTAGCTGAGAAACAAACCAAATATAGATTGAGAGATTGGGGAATCTCACGGCAGAGGTACTGGGGATGTCCAATCCCGATCATCCATTGCACCAATTGTGGAGAGGTGTGTGAAAGTGAGACAAATTTACCAGTGCTACTCCCCAAAAAAAATAAGTTTGACTTCGAAAATCAATCCATCAAAACTGAAGAGTCGTTTATTAATTGCAAATGTCCAGAATGTGGGAGAAGTGCCAGAAGAGAAAAAGACACGATGGATACTTTCGTTGAATCTTCTTGGTATTTTGCAAGATATACCTGTCCAGACGAAAATAAACAAATGTTGAATGACGAAGTTAATTATTGGCTACCTGTTGATCAATACATTGGAGGAATTGAGCATGCCATTCTTCATCTTTTATATGCTCGATTTTTTACCAAGCTGCTGAGAGATATCGGCTTAATAAAAATTTCTGAGCCATTTGATAACTTGTTAACCCAGGGAATGGTACTAAAAGATGGGTCAAAAATGTCTAAGTCTAAGGGGAATACTGTAGACCCAGGTGATTTAATTGAAAAATATGGAGCTGATACAGCTAGATTATTTATCATGTTTGCCGCTCCTGCTGAGCAAAGTCTTGAATGGTCTGATCAAGGCATTGAAGGATCGTACAGGTTTTTGAAGAAAATTTATACACAAATATATAAATTTAATGATCTTTTAAAGCAGCAAAATATAAAAAATCTTAGTGAAGAACCTTCACAAAATGAAGAATTTACCTATCAATTAAACAAAACTATTGAAAAAGTCACTGATGATATTGATAGGAGACAGAGTTTTAATACCGCTATTGCCAGTCTGATGGAATTTGTGAATTATATTTCCTCAATTAATTCTGAAAAAAATATATCAGATGTGTATTTTGGTTATAAAAAATTATTAATTATGCTATCTCCATTTGTGCCCCATTTCTGTGAGTATGTTTTTAAAGCACTCACAAATGAGGACATAAAAGAAGAAAATTGGCCAAAAGTAGATAAGCAGGCACTTCAAAGGAAGAAACAAACTGTAGTCATACAAGTTAATGGTAAGGTCAGAGAAAATATAGAAATAGATACCGACACCCCGCAAAGCATTATCGAAGAAAAAGCCTTTGCATGTGAAAAAGTGTTAAGATTTATTAACAATAAAAATGAAGTCAAAAAAATAATTTTCATAAAAAATAAAATATTAAATATTGTGATATGAGTAAAAATAAATTTATAGTCGTCTTTTTTATTATTTGTAGTTTACAAATTTCATGCGGATTCAATTTAAGAAAACCTATCTCGGTCAATTATGAATCCTACTCGATTATCGGAGATAAATCAGCTATTACACAAAATATAAAAAGACAATTTTCATATGGTGCAATTGTTGAGGAAAAGAATGGAAATGGTGAATTGGTAATTGAGATTCTAGAAAATAATTTTACTAAAAGAATTTTGTCTCTAGCTGGAAATGGGCAAGTTGGGGAATTTGAATTAATACAAACTTTATCATATAGGATTAAATCAAAAGATAAATGGTCTGATGCAAGAAAATTAGAAGCTATTCGAGAATATACTTTCGACCCTGCTCTATATAATGCTGCTGCAGCAGAAGAGTCAATCTTAAAAGACACGATGATCGAACAAATTTCAAGATCAATCATTAATGAAATAAACAATTTAGATAAATGAACTTAAGAATATTTGATGTCAATCAAGTTAATATTCAAAGTTTTCAATATTTTTTTATTCAGCATGATGATGAAGTTATCGTAAGTGATTTAATTAACTATATTAAAAATATTTGTATTCCACATGCGCCCATAATAAATATTGATGAAAACAATATTGAAAAAGATTTAAATACTTACCTTGAAGCGAATCTTTTTGGCGACAGATCACTTTTAGTAATTAACCAAAAAAAAGATAAAAATATTTTAAGTTTCACAGAGCTCCTTAATACAAATACAAGTGAAAATATATTTATTATAAAAGTTCCAAAAGGTAAATTTACGATTAAATTGCCTCTGAATAATTATACAACTTGTATTGATGCCACTTTTAAAATTTATGAATTATCTCAATATATTAAATATCTAAACCTCAGAGATCAATTAAATTTAACAAATGATGAAGTTCAGTCATTGGAGATTTTCTCTTCAAATAATTATTTATTCCTTCATAACTACCTAAAAATTAAATCGATAACGCCCGACTATGCAGATCAAATAAATGACCAATCTATTTATAGCAGTTTCGATCTGATTGCAGCGATCTTTTCTGGGTCAAAGTCAGATTTTATAATAAAAATAAATCGTTTTTTTGAATCTGGAAACGATCCTATTCAATTCAATAGTCTTTTATTTTGGTTTTATAAATCAGTTTTCCGCCACAAGCTAAATCCAAATATCGACCTCAAAAGCCTCAGACTTTTTGGAGATATGTCAGTCTATTGTAAGAAATTATCCCAAAAAATACATGAACAACTAATTCAGAAAATACTCCAAAAGATCCACACTATTGATAAAATAACTAAAGGGCAAGAATTTCAAACTAATCCTATAATTGAAATTAAAAAAATAATGATCTTAACTCATAAATTAGTTCACCATGAATAAATACATCAAAAATGTGCTAGAAAGCGCAAAACAATCTTCTTCATTAATATCTGGTGCCAATTCAGTTCAGAAAGATATTTTTTTAAAAAATTTAGAATTTTTATTAAATAAAAATAGCGCTCAGATTATAAAAGAAAATCAAAAAGACTTAAATGCTGTCATCAAAAATAAACAGGATGCGGCATTTTTTGATCGGCTTAGAATTAACAAAAAAACGATCGAATCCATGTGTGAAGGCTTGAGAAATATTCAATCATTGAGTGATCCAATTGGAAATATTGAGAACATAAAAGTCAGGCCAAATGGTCTTAAAATCGGCAAAATGCGTGTACCTCTTGGCACTATTTTAATGATTTACGAATCAAGGCCTAATGTCACCATTGATGCTGCTGCCTTGGCAGTAAAATCTGGGAATTGTTTAATTCTTCGCGGTGGCTCAGAAGCCATCAACTCAAATTTATATCTTGCAAATTTAATTACAAAGTCACTTGAGATATCAGGTCTTCCAAAAAATTGTGTCCAGGTCATCAATGATACGAATCGTGATTTAGTCCAACAGCTTATCACTGCAAAAGACCACATTGATGTAATTATTCCTAGAGGGGGTAAAGGACTTATTAAGAATATCAGTGATAATGCAAAAATTCCTGTTATAAAACATCTTGATGGAAATTGTCATATTTTTGTGGATGAATTTGCATCAATGCCAATGGCTTTAAGAATTGTCGAAAACTCTAAAACACAAAGATACGGAACATGTAATACTCTCGAATCATTAATTGTTCATAAAAATATAGCGAATTTTTTCTTACCAAAAATTGAAAAAATATTTAAGAAACATGGTGTTGAAATGAGGGGTTGTAATGAAACATTATCTATCCTGCCATCCATCAACAAGGCTTCTAAAGAAGATTTTTATGAGGAATATTTAGCTCCAATCATTTCCATTAAAATTGTATCCTCGCTAAAAACGGCCATCAGCTTTATCAATCAGCACTCCTCAAAGCATACAGAAGCGATTATTACTGAAAACTATTCTAATGCTCAAGAATTTATAAAAATGATAGATTCGTCATCGGTAATGGTAAATGCATCTACTCGCTTTGCAGATGGTTTTGAGTATGGACTAGGAGCTGAAGTAGGCATCTCAACAGATAAATTTCATGCTCGAGGACCTGTAGGGCTAGAAGGCTTAACATCAGAAAAATATGTTGTTTTTGGTGAGGGTCAGTTGAGAAGTTAATGGAGGATTATGTTGCCTTATATGGAGGTGCTTTTGATCCTTTTCATCATGGCCATCAATACATCGTTGATGAACTCAAGGTTTTAAAATTCAAAAAAATTATACTTCTTCCTACTGGAAATTCACCTTTTAATAAAAAACTCACATCCTATAATCATCGTTTACACATGATTAATTTGGCAGTTACAGGCGTTGAAATCAGTAACTATGAAATAATGCGCTTGGATAACCCCACATACACAATAGATTCAATTGATCATTTTTTAAAAGAATATCCGAAAATATGCTTTGTTATGGGAGAGGATTCTTTTTACCAGTTTAAGAAATGGAAAAATTGGCAGCAAATATTAAATAAAACCAAAATTCTTGTTATCAATCGTGGTTCAAATTCAAAGAATTTTTTTAATTTTACGCGATCAGAAAATTTTACTATTGAAAATGATCTCAAAGAATTTATTACATCATCAAATCAACTTATCTATTATCATCAAGGACGAGGTTACAATATCTCCTCTTCAGAAATCAAGATGTATTTAAAAAATAGAGAGCTTGCAGAATGTAATAAGCAACTCAATAAAAAAATTTTAGATTATATCCTCGAATTTAACTTATATGGAGTTGATTAATTTATTAAATTCTTCAAAACGAGGAGCTTTTGTTTGTTTTGATTGATGCTGAATTATTTCAATCAATTGGAAATCTATATTCTTTTTCAGGTACTCAATATTTTTGTTAATTTCAAGCATTTTTGAATCAACCTCATTTGCAATCCACCCTAAAATATGAATATTATGAGAACGTAATGCCTCAAGGGTAAGTAAAGCTTCATTGATACAGCCCAACTTAAGTCCCACAATAAGAATTACCGGGAGATGAAGGTATTTAATTAAATCAAGATTGGTTCGCGCACAATCTATAGGTGACATTAGCCCCCCTACCCCTTCAATCAATATATGATCAAATTGATCAGATAATGCATCAATCTTATTCTTAATAAACTCAAAATCAACATACACTTTTTCCTCTTCAGCGCCAATATGGGGTGATACAGCTTTTTGAAAGGTATAAAAATTTATATCTTCAGCCGTTAAAAAAAAATTTGACGATTTCAATAATGTTCCCACATCGTTATTCAGTAAATCTTCTTTTTCAACACCTGCGGCAATTGGTTTAATCCCAATCATTTTATTTTCCTGCCCCAAATGTTTTACCAATAAACTAGTAACAAACGTTTTTCCAATATCGGTGCCCGTCCCTGTTATAAAATATTTATTCATGATTTAATAAAACTTATTGATTTTTCCTGACTATTATTTAATTTCCACGCGTGGGCAAATAAAACCTCATAGGTCAAATAATTTTTATTATCAATTTTATACTGATCCATATGCTGAATTAAATTACGTAAAAATTGGCGAGATCGCAACCCTTTATGAACATTACTCGATTTAGTTGCACCAATCTTTTTCAAATCTCTCAGGGCGCTTAAAGCATCCTTATAGTCTATTCTAAACTCATCTTTCATTAAAATAGGATCATAGAATTGATTAGAAATAAGCATTTGAGCATATTCTTGGATGCTACAAAATTCATTCGTAAGTTTTGAATCGCTAAATGATTGTAATTCTGGAAGAGTATTTTTTAAAAAAGAAGAAAAAATAAATAAACCCTCAGGTCTTAACAGTGTAAAAATATTTTCAAATAGTTTATTTATATTGGATGACCATTGAATAGAACTCGATGAGATAATTAAATCAAATGATTGCGTATCAAATGGTATTAAATCCATATCAGCATTAATATAGGTAATATTATTTCTTTTGAAAAAAGATTTTATGATGGTTGTATTGTTAGACTTTGATTTTTTTAGCATTTCAATTGCAATATCAATTTCATAAATATCTGCATCAGGATATAAATCAATTAATTTTTTTGATGTAGCGCCAGTTCCAGATCCAATATCAAGAATTTTTTTTGGTTTAATTTTTATAAATCTTAATCGATCAATTAGATCTTCAGCAATCTGATGTTGCATGACGGCATTTTGGTCATAAACATTGGCTGCGCGGTTAAAATCTTTTATTTTTTTTTGTTTATTCATAATTTTGCATCATAAAACTTCTACATTCTTCTGAATGTGATAAGAAAGGAATGTGAGAGGCTTCGTCAATGAATAAATATCTTTTATTTTTAACCATCTTTAATAATTCATGTTGAGAGCCTATGGGAACAATTTTATCCTTCTTACCACTAATTAAATTCACTTGACAGGATATTTGTTGAATAGCATCAAAGTAATTTTTCATTTGCATATGTTTTAAATAATTTTGCAAAGACAGGATATTTATTTTCTCTTTTGATATGTGTAAATCTAGAAAAACTTGATGTTCTTTTCTATTTTTTTGCCCCATCAATTGAAGTTTAAAAAATTTATTAAGTGTTTTTTGTAAGTCTGATAAGATCCCATTAGAAAAATTTTCAAAAACACTCTTTTCTAGCCCTAATTTCCATTGTTCCGAGTTAACAAATTGTGGAGTAGTTGATACTAGGTAAAGTTGATTAACTTTTGTTTTATTTTTGAAATAAATATCAATGGCAATCTGTCCACCTAATGACCAACCAAAAAGATCGAACTCCGAAACAGATATTTTTTTTAAAGAACAATCAATTTGTTCGATAACTTGCTCCCAAATCATCTCGTTATGAATATCTGGTAGATTAATTAAAATAAATTTATATTTCTTGATATTAAATAATTCTACAAATGGTTCAAAAATTTTCAGGTTCATCGCCCATCCATGAAACATCACTATAGGATAACCTTTTCCAATAATTTTAATGTTCATTTACTAAAACATGATTTAATTGATTTGCTAATAATCTTATATCCTGTTGAGTATGATCTGCTCGAATGGTCACTCTTAATCTGCAACTATTCATGGGAACAGTTGGTGCCCTAACTGCAGCGACATGAATTCCATTTGATTTTAGAGCCTCTTGATACGAAATGACTTTAAGGTTGTTGTTAATCATTATCGGCTGAATAGGTCCATGGACATTGCACAGATAGTCCTGATTTCGAATTAAACCTCTAAAATAAACTATATTTTGTTTTAATTGATCTCTTAAGTGATTCCCTTGAATGATCAAATCTATTGCAATTAAAACTCCATCGGCGATATAAGGAGCTGTTGCCGTGGTATAAATATATTCTCTTGATTTTTGTTTAATGAATTCAATAATATGTTCTGGACCAGAAAGCGAAGCTCCTGAAACGCCCGCTGCTTTTCCAAAAGTTGTTAAATGGATAATCCGACTTTTATTCAAATTTCCGCAGTTTTGTTCTTCCATGAGACCCAATCCATGTTTACCGTAAACACCAAATCCATGAGCATCATCAATAAAAAGGTAGGCATTATATTGATCAGATAGCACCATTAAATCATTCAGTGACGCACAATCCCCATCCATACTAAAAACACTGTCTGTCACGATGATTTTTTTTAATGCTTTACTGGTTTTTAATTTTTTTTCTAGATACTGATAATTTAGATGAGGATATCGAATTAAATTTGCATCAACACTAAGAACACCATCGTATATTGATGCGTGACAGAATTTGTCTAAAAAGACATCATCACCTTTTTTTAAAAAATTTTTAAAAAAAGCAACGTTTGCAATGTATCCACTATGGAAAAAAAGGCTTTTTTCAAATCCTAAAATTCCTGCTATTTTTTCCTCTACTTTTGAATGGCTTGGAAAATGTCCAGAAATTAAATGTGAGGCTCCTGAACCATTACCGTACTGATCAATAGATTGCTTTATAGCCTCTGAAATTATCTTATTTTTTCTTAAGCCTAAATAATCATTATCAGAAAAATTAATCCACTGATCTTCCCGGTCTACTCGATATCTATATAAATTTTTTTTTCTTAATTCCGCTAAATAATGAAGAAATTCATTCATTGGAAATTAAATTGCTGTTATTCCTAATTTTTTCATCAACTCTTGATCTTTTTCAGACGTAGGATTCTCAGTAGTGAGTAATTCCTCTCCATAAAATATTGAGTTTGCCCCTGCAAGAAATGCGAGAGCTTGTGTAGCTTCATTCATTTTCTCCCTGCCTGCAGATAACCTTACAAAACTCTTAGGCATTAAGATTCTGGCAGCTGCGATTGTTTTCACAAAATCAAAATGGTCTAACTCATCTATTCCAAATAAAGGAGTCCCCTCAACCTGAGTTAAAAGATTTATGGGCACACTTTCAGGTTGTGGAGTTAGATTGGCAAGCTCAGCCAACAATCCAACTCGCTCATCTAAATTTTCACCCATACCTACGATCCCCCCACAACAGACATGTATTCCCTGATCTCTCACGTTTTGAAGAGTGTCTAGGCGGTCTTGGTAAGTTCTTGTACTGATAATGTCTCCATAAAATTCTGGAGATGTGTCTAAGTTATGATTATAGTAGTCAAGTCCGACCTCTTTGAGCTGCCTTGTTTGATCTTGATTGAGCATTCCAAGTGTTGCACAAGATTCTAATCCCAGTTTTTTGACTTCTACAATCATCTCTTTAACCAAATCTAGATCTTTTTGTTTTGGTGATCTCCAGGCGGCGCCCATACAAAATCTGCTTGCGCCTGATTCCTTGGCAGCCTTAGCTGCTGAAATTACTTTATCAAGAGCAAGTATTTTTTCATTCTCAACATCTGTGTTGTATCTTGCAGATTGAGGGCAGTAGGCACAGTCTTCAGAACACCCTCCCGTTTTAATGGATAACAAAGTACTCAGTTGGACTTTATTTGCATCAAAATTTGATCTGTGGACTTGTTGTGCCTGATATATGAGATCATTAAATGGCATTAAGAATAATGATTTAATATATTCATTTGAAATATTTTTACTTACTTGTTCTTTTTTAATGCTTTTTGTATGAAATTGGATATTTTGGTCCATAATTAAGTCCTCAAAAAGGAATAAAGAATATTATAATACGTAAATGTTAACCATACAAAAAATTTAATTAACAAAAGATTAAAAAATAATCAAATGTTTAATATTGTCTTATTTGAACCTGAAATTCCACCCAATACTGGAAATATCATCCGCCTATGTTCAAATGCTGATGCGATTCTTCACCTAATTCAACCTTTGGGTTTTGATCTCAATGAAAAAACTCTCCGACGCGCTAGCCTTGACTATATCGATAATGATTTGATTCAAATTTATAATAATTTTAAACATTTTTTAAAAATTAATGAAAATATTAATTTGTATGGAGTTTCTACGAAAGGCAAAAAATACTATCATCATATAAATTTTAAAAAAAATGATTTTTTTATATTTGGTCCAGAAACAAGAGGTTTGCCAGGGGAGATTAGAGATATAATTGGGCCAGACATGCTTTTAAGAATTCCTATGGCATCAAATAATCGAAGCATCAATCTAGCAAATACAGTATCAATAGTTTTATATGAAGCTTGGAGACAAAATAACTTTATCAATGGTAATTAATTTTCTGGTCGGAGTGATCTCGAAAGAAGACTTTTGACTGCTTCAGCCGCAGATATTTTATTGGTTAACACCTGGAAAACCTTTTTGACAATTGGCATATCAAAATCACTTTTAATGCGCTTATTGACTTCATAACAAGCATTAACGCCTTCAGCAACGTGTCCAAGAGACAACAATATCTCCGAAAGAATTTTTCCTTCTGCTAAAAGTAATCCCACTTCTCTATTTCTTGAATATTGTCCTGTACAGGTCAACATTAAATCGCCAATACCCGCTAAACCCATGAAAGTATCTTCTTTTGCTCCATGACTGACACCAAATCTGGTCATCTCAGCAATACCTCTTGTTATGAGTGCAGCCCTTGCATTATTTCCAAAACCCATTCCATCTGATATACCAGCGGCAATAGCAATAATATTTTTTAATGCACCGCTAATGGATACTCCGGCAATATCATCGCTTAAGTAAATGCGCATACTGTGATGATGAAAAATTTCTGCTACTTTTAATGCAAGATCTTTGCTCGAGGCTGCAACTGTAACAGCTGTGGGTAAGTTACGTACTAATTCGGCAGCAAAACTTGGACCAGATAAAACACCATGTTCTAAACCAGTATTTGAGATAAATTTCTTTAAAATTTCATGGGGAAATAAACCAGTATCTTTTTCTAAGCCTTTATTTACCCAAATAATTGGCTTTTTTGAATCTATTGATTGTACATTTTGAACCAGTGATGCAAAAGCTGAAGTGGGAACAGCTGATATGATAATATCAGCAAAATTAACAGCTTCATCAAGTGAAGCACTCAGCTTTAAGGACACTGGAAATTTAAAGTCGCCCAAGTATTTAGGATTTGTTCTTGCCTTTTGCATTCCTGAAATGTGTCCAGAATCTCTGGCCCATAGAATAACAGGGACTTTTTTAGCTGCCTGAATTGCCAAAGCCGTTCCCCAGGCCCCAGCTCCTAAGACGGCAACATTCATTTGATACCCCAAAGGTTCTCTGTGGAAATAAAACCCTCTACTTCAGTTGATTTTGAGTAAACCTTAATCCAATTATCAATTTTTTTATTATCAAGAACCTCAAGCAAAACATTTTCTGCTACAAAAGCTAAAGTCGGACTTGATTTATCTGGCTCTAAATGAATTGGGTTATTATCCTTAAAGTTCAATGCCATTTTTTTTGTCGAAAGGTGATTTGATTGGATCCAATTAATTGCACCCTGATGATCCTTTACTTTTTTCCACTCTTTTAAACTCACAAGCACCTCAAGAGGATAGCCTTTGGTAACAATAAAATTTTTTTTTGTGGAATCAGATGGTGCTTCATGAAGAAAAGATTGATCAACTCCAACTGATAGATATTCAGCACTCGATGAAAAACAAAAAAAAACAAAAAACAAAAGTGCAGTACACTTTTGTTTATTAATCATCAGTTTTTGCTTGTTGAGCTTGTTGTTGTTTTTGTTGTAAATACAAGTTCTCAAAATTAATTGGATTTAATAATACCGGTTGAAATCCTGACTTAGTAACCATATCTGATACAGCCTCTCTAGCATATGGGAATAAAATATTTGGACAGGTAATAGCAAGCACCATTTCTAGTCCCTCATTAGGAATATTACTAATCTGGAAAATGCCTGATTGCATAACCTCTACTAAAAAAGCAACTTTATCTTCTTGTTTTGAAGTGACAGTGACTTGAAGAGATACTTCATAAAATCCATCAGCTAATGGTCTAGCAGTGTTATTCAATTCTATGCTAATTTTAGGAGCCTCTCGGTTCGTAAAAATTTCAGGAGCATTTGGGACCTCTACTGATGCATCCTTTAAATAAAGTTTTTCAATTGCAAAACCTGGTTGTTGAGCCTGTGAAGGATCTATTCCTTTAGCTTTATTTACTTTTAAAGCTTTGGTCGTTTTTTTCTTTTTATCTTCAGCCATATTTTTTCTAACATTTAATTTTTAAACGACAGATTTTACACTGTCTCCCAATGAAAACCTAGCGCTAAGTCGACGATTTAGCTATAACATGATCTAGCTGACCCGATTGATCAAATTTGCGAAGGTCATCAAAACCACCAATATATTGATCGTTTATAAAAATTTGTGGCACTGTTTTTCTTCCAGTGATTTCAATCATTTTAGATAGTGCATCATCAGATTCATCAATAAAAATTTTATCAATGACTTGAACACCCTTATTTTTTAGAAGTCTTTCAGCGTTTGTACAATAGGGACAAAAACCGCTGGTATACATAGTAATTTTCATAATTATTTTATATATTGGGATTAATTTTATAATTTCAACTTTATTTATTTAAGCTCAGATATTATAGCTAATCTTGCAATGATATAATTACGAATATTAAGTTTTTACTATGTCAAAAAAAAATACAATCACTTTATTAATTTTGGATGGATTTGGTCATTCCACAGATATTGAGCATAATGCAATTGCACAAGCACATACTCCAAATTTAGATCTTTTAAAAAGCGATTATCCCCATAATTTAATTAATGCCTCTGAAGATCATGTAGGTCTTCCTAAAGGTCAAATGGGTAACTCAGAAGTTGGGCATATTAATATTGGAGCTGGGCGAATCGTCTTTCAAGATATACAAAAGATTAATAACGCTATTCAAAATAAAGAACTTGATAAACACACCCTTTTAATTGAGGGCTTCAATCAGCTCAAACAAACAAAAGGTAGGCTTCATTTTTTTGGGCTTCTCTCTGACGGTGGTGTTCATAGTCACTATGATCATTTTGAAGCTCTTTTGTTTATTGCAAAAAAACAAGGGGTTTCTGAAACTTTTGTACATGCTTTTCTGGATGGTCGGGATACGCCTCCAAAAAGTGCAGAAAAATACATTGGTAATCTTGAGCAATGGTTTAAAAAAAATCAGCATGGAAAACTAGGTTCAATATCAGGCCGATTCTATGCAATGGATCGAGATAATCGTTGGGATCGTATTGAAAAAGTATATAAAATGCTCATTGAAGGACAGGCTAATTTTTCATCACCCAGCAGTCTAGAAGCTCTCAATGATGCCTATGTCCGAAATGAATTAGATGAATTTGTATCTCCAACCCTTATTCATCAAGAATCTGTAGTTCAAGAGGGTGATATGATTGTCTTTTTAAATTTTCGATCAGATCGTGGCCGAGAATTAACTCGAGCAATCATGGAAAAAAACTTTAACGAGTTTAATAGAGATAAGGCCTTAAAAAATCTAAATTATTTAACGATGACTTGCTATGATCAGTCATTTAAAAATGTCAAAGTCCTATTTCCTCCAATTCAATTAAAAAATACACTTGGTTCTTACCTTGCTGAGAAAGGATTTACTCAGCTTCGAATCGCTGAAACTGAGAAATATCCACATGTCACTTTTTTCTTTAATGGAGGACAAGAAAAAGAATTCCCCAATGAAGATAGAATTCTCATCCCATCACCCGATGTCAATACATATGATTTAAAACCTGAAATGAGTGTTTATGAGGTGTCGGACAAACTATGTGCATCGATTAATTCTGCAAAATACGATGTCATTATATGTAATTTTGCAAATGGGGATATGGTTGGACATTCAGGAAATTTGAATGCTGCAAAAATGGCGGTAGAAGCAATGGATCTTTGTATTGGAAAAATTATTGAATCAACACAAAAGATCAATGGTTCGTTGATTATTACCGCTGACCATGGGAATGCAGAGCTAATGATGGATGTTAAAAATAATCAAGCCCATACCCAACACACAACCAATTTGGTTCCATTTATTGTAATGAATTCAAATGCCAAAAAAGTAGTGGATGGAGGAAAGCTATCAGATATTGCTCCCACAATACTATCACTATTAAATTGTGAAGTACCTAAAGAAATGACAGGGAAAAATTTAATACAGTTCAAAACATGAAGTTAAATCATTTTATTTTTTTATTTTTTTATATGGTCTTTTCATACGCTTATGCCGATGATGATGAAAGCTCTAAAGATCTTGATAGCGTCAAAAATCAAATTAAAACTATTGATAAAGAAATTAAAGAAAATAAGGCAAAAAAAGCCGACATCAGCAAAGAATTAAAAGTTCAAGAGCAAAAGATAAGTGAAACTCAGAAAGAAATTTATAGCATAAATAAAAAATCCAAACAGAATCTAGCTAAATTAAAAAAGCTAAATGATGATCAATCCAAATTAATAGAGGATATTGATAACAAAAAATCATACTTATCAAATTTTCTTAAAGATTTCCATAAGCGTGGCGAGTCAAGCTACCTCCAGTCAATTATTAAAGGGGAAAACCCAAGCAATATCATGCGTGATCAAAAATTGCAGTCATACTATACTTCAGCACAAATCGACCTCATTAAAGATCTTGAGGATAAAAATAATAAATTAATTGAAACCAAGCAAATTATTAAAAAAACTATCAATAAAATTGAAAATTTAAAAAAAGATAAAGGTAAGGTAAAAGAACAACTCGAAGATGAAAAAAAACAAAAAAAACAATTATTGGTAATCGTTGATAATGAAATAAAAAATAAAGAGCAAATCAAGCAAAAACTCATTGAAGATGAAAAAAAATTAAAATCAATTATCGATGAGCTTTTAAAAAAGGCTGCAAAAGAAGCCAAAGATCAAATACGCTTAAAAGAAACAAAAAAAACAAAATCAAATGAAACGGTTATCCCATTTGAGGGCGGAGATTTTAAAAAATTAAAAGGAAAGCTTCCTTATCCTGTAAAAGGCAATATTAAATATCAATTTGATACGAAGAGAAAAGATACCGGAATTAAGTGGAAGGGTATTTTTATAACAGCAAAAGAAGGTGAGGAAGTAATCGCAGTTGCTAATGGAAAAGTTGCTTATGCTGACTGGCTTCGGGGTTTTGGGAATCTTATTATTATTGATCATGGACAAGGTTATATGAGTTTATATGGCTACAACGAATCGATCTTACTCAATGTGAATGATGAGGTGAGAGCTGGAGAAGTAATTGCAACTGTAGGGAATACTGGTGGACTTGGGATTGATGGCCTATATTATGAATTAAGAGAGGATAGCAAGCCCTTTGATCCGATTTCTTGGAGTAAAAAATAAATTAATCACCTATGGCATGAATCGCAATTGTTCGGTGATGGGAATTTAAGCGATGTTCATACATAAAAATTCCTTGCCACTGACCAATTTGTAATTGTCCTTGAAAAATTGGCATAGATAAATGGGTTTGGGTCAAAGCGCTTCGAATATGCGCAGGCATATCGTCGGGACCCTCGGTGGTATGAATTAATTCTTCAGATCCATCAGGGATCAAATTTGAAAAGAATGTCTCCATATCAATTAGAACATCGGAATCATAATTTTCATTGATCAGTAAACTTGCCGAAGTATGTTTAATATATAAGGTTACCAAACCGTTCTTAATACCAGCTTTTTGAATGAATGCTTTAACATCAGAGGTAAGATCGTAAAAACCCCTTCCCTTTAAAGAGGTTAATTTAATTTCATTAAATTGCTGTTTCATGAATTTTATTAAAAATAAATTTTCCTTTATTGAAGTCGATCTCTAGATTATCTTTATCTGCAAATTTTCCAGATAGAATTTCTGTTGAAAGACTATTTTCAATTTCATTTTGAATTGTTCGTTTCAATGGACGGGCGCCATATACCGGATCAAATCCAGCTTTACCAATTTCATTAATCGCTGCTTCAGTTACTTTAGCATTTATCCCCAATTTTTGAAGTCTATTTAATAAATCATTTAATTGTATTTTTGTAATTAATTTTAAATGATCTTCACCAAGACTATGGAATACCACAACATCATCGATTCGATTAATAAACTCCGGTTTAAAGAAGTTTTTCACTTCTCCCAAAACTGCAATTTTAGTTACCTGATAATTATCTTGGCTCATTTTTTGAATCAAATCTGAACCTAAATTTGAGGTCATAATGATCACAGTATTTTTAAAATCAACTGTTTTTCCTTTTCCATCTGTTAATCGACCCTCATCTAAAACTTGTAACAAAATATTAAAAACATCTGGGTGGGCTTTTTCAATCTCATCTAACAAGATAACACTATAGGGTTTACGCCTCACTACCTCAGTCAGATAACCCCCCTCTTCATAGCCAACATATCCAGGGGGTGCCCCAATTAACCTAGCCACAGAATGTTTCTCCATGTATTCTGACATGTCAATTCTTATAAGACGATCTTCACTGTCAAATAAAAAATTAGCCAGAGTTTTTGAAAGTTCAGTCTTTCCGACGCCTGTTGGACCTAAAAATAAAAAAGATCCATAAGGCTTACCTGAATCATTTAATCCGGATCTTGATCTTCGAATCGCATTTGAAACTGCCTTAATGGCTTCATCTTGTCCCACTACTCTTTGGTGCAGAACTTCTTCCATCTGAAGGAGTTTATCTTTTTCGCCTTGCATCATTTTTGCAACAGGAATTCCAGTTGCGCGAGAGACAACTTCGGCAATCTCATCTGCGCCCACTTCAGTTCTTAACATCCTAGTATTTTTATCAATACTAATTTCTTTTTCCGAGGCTTGTTTAAGCTGCCTCTCTAGCTCAGGTATTTCTCCATACTGTATTTCCGAGACTTTCTGCCAATTGCCTTTGCGCTTCTCCTCTTCCATGGTTATTTTTATTTTTTCTAATTGTTCTTTGATTTGTTTAATCCCATAAAGGGTTGCTTTTTCAGATTTCCATATTTCTTCCATATTTGAGAAATCTTTTTCCAGTTTATTGATCTCATTTTCAATATTTTTCAATCTTTCAAGAGAGGCTTCATCTTTATCTTTTCGCACAGCTTCTCTCTCAATCTTCAATTGAATAAGTCGGCGTTCTAATTTATCAAGCTGTTCAGGTTTTGAATCAATTTCCATCTTAATTCTTGAGGCTGCCTCATCAATTAAATCAATGGCTTTATCTGGAAGAAAACGGTCTGTTATGTAACGATTTGATAATTCAGCTGCGGCCACAATTGCAGGATCTGTAATCTCGACATTATGATGAAGCTCGTATTTCTCTTGGAGGCCTCTTAATATAGCTATAGTAGATTCAACATCGGGTTCATCGACCAAAACTTTTTGGAATCGTCTTTCTAAAGCTGCATCTTTTTCAACATAAAGACGGTACTCGTTTAATGTTGTTGCCCCAACACAGTGAAGCTCTCCTCTTGCTAATGCTGGTTTAAGCATATTTCCAGCATCCATAGCTCCTTCTGTTTTACCGGCTCCAACCATGGTGTGAATTTCATCGATAAATAGGATAATATTGCCTTCATTTTTGCTAATTTCCTTTAAAACAGACTTAAGCCGCTCTTCAAAATCACCTCGATATTTTGCTCCTGCCAATAATGCAGCCATATCAAGTGATAACACTTGTTTGTTTTTTAAAGTGTCTGGAACTTCTTCATTAATAATTCTCTGAGCCAAACCCTCAACAATTGCAGTCTTACCGACACCTGGCTCACCAATTAAAACAGGATTATTTTTTGTTCTTCGTTGTAATACCTGAATTGTGCGCCTAATTTCATCATCACGACCTATTACGGGATCTAATTTCCCCTCTTTAGCCATCTGTGTTAAGTCAATTGTATATTTTGCCAAGGATTGACGATGACTTTCAGTATCTGGTGAATTTATATTCTCATTTTTTCTCGTATTCATTAAAATATCTTCTAATTTTTTAAAATCTAAGCCTGAATTAACCAGGATTTCTTTTACACCACTTTTATCATGCTCCAGTGCCAATAAAAATAAATCAGAGGATATGAATTTATCACCTAGCTGATTAGCCTTTTTTTCAACCCAATTAAATAAGCTATTTAGGTTTCTTGATATAACTGGTTCATTTGATGAATTAGAAATCTTGGGAATTTTTTCCATAGCCTCATCAAGGGCTCTAAATCCAAGATCCCTCATTCCGGATAATATAAGGTATTTACTGATCTCATCTTCATCTAGCGATAAGAGGGCTTTTAATAAATGGACTGGCTCAATTTGTCCATGGTCAGATATATTTGCAAGCGATTGTGCTTCTGCGAGTGCTTGTTGAAATTTTGTAGTTAATTTTTCAAATCTCATCATTTATGTCCTTATTAAAAATCCCTATGAAGTTAATATGGTGATGAAAAATAAAATTTCAAATTTAAAAGTAAACTATTAATAATATATTGAATAGAATAAAGAGCCTATTTTATTTTGTCTTTTATAATCTAATGAAAATTACTCATTTGATTTGTTTCTTCAGTATGCCAACAAAATAGATAACCGCACCTATTGATATTGCGGTATCGGCAACATTAAAGGCTGGCCAATAATAATTATTTATGTGTAAATAAATAAAATCTGTAACATGTCCAATTAAAAAACGATCAAAAAGATTTCCAATGGCGCCACTCATTATGAGAATTAAAGAGAACCATCCATATGTATTATTTTGATTACCTTGGTAAAGATAAATGAGATAAATGAGAATCAAAATACTTAGGACAATGAAGAAAATATTTTGCCAACCTGAAGCGTCATGTAAAAAACTAAACGCTGCGCCAGTATTTTGAAAATGAACAATTTTTAGAAAAAAACTGACATCAATTTGATCTTGCTGACTTAAATTTTTAATTATCCAGAATTTAGAAGCTTGATCCAAAAGAACAATACAAAAGCCCAAAATCAACTTATGCATAAACTCTTTTTTCACCAATTCCAAATAAATTACTTACACAACGATCACAAATAGTTGAGTGTTCAGCATTAGAACCTACAGACGACTCATAATGCCAACAGCGATCACATTTTAATAACGCTATTTTAGCGACCTCAACTTTTAGATCGCCTTCAATATTTAATAGATTAAACTTTGATACGATAAAAATAAAATGTAATTCATCCTCAAAAGGTTTAAGAATCTTAAATAAGTCATTGTTGCAGGATAAAGAAATTGAACACTCTAAAGAGGATCCGATCGACCTTTTTTCTCTTTCACCCTCAATCATTTTATTAATGATGGGTCGAATATCTTCTATAGTTTCCCAGAGCAAAGCATCTTGTTTATCAATCTGAATTTGTGGTATTTCATACCATTCTTCTTTAAAAATATTAAAGTTTCCAGTTAGATTTTGCCAAAGCTCCTCAGCAGTAAAGCTTAAAATTGGAGCAATCATTCGGGTTAAAGCATGAGCTATATGGTAAAGCGCTGTTTGTGCGGAACGTCTTTCAACTGAATCCTCTGGCATTGTGTACAAACGATCTTTAATAATATCAAGATAAAATCCTCCCAAATCGTCTGCGCAAAAGGAAACTAATTTTTTAGCTAAGTGATGAAAATCAAAACTCTGATATTGATGCACAATCTGTTCCTGTAATAATTTTGTTTTATAAAGTACATAAGCATCAAGAGATAATAAATCTGTCGATTTAACCATCATAGAATTTGCATCAAAGTCAGAAATGTTAGCAGATAAAAATCTTAAAGTATTTCTGAGTCTGCGGTAACCATCAGCTGATCTTTTGATGATCTCGTCTGAAATACTTAGTTCACCAGAATAATCCGTCATGGCCACCCAAAATCTTAAGATATCCGCTCCGTATTGATCCATGATTTTTTGAGGGGCAATCACATTCCCTTTTGATTTACTCATTTTTTTACCTTGGCCATCAACAACAAAACCATGGGTTAATAAAGCCTTATATGGAGCATGTCCGGATATTGCAGCTGCTGTTAATAAGCTTGACTGAAACCAACCCCTGTGTTGATCTGAACCTTCCAAATATAGATCTGCCGGGTAATTCAAGTCATTGTCATTTTTTAAAACAGATTGATGTGTTGTTCCAGAGTCGAACCAAACGTCTAAAGTATCAGTTATTTTTTTATATAATTCCGCTTCATCTTCAAGCCATTCTTTGGCATCTAATTCAAACCAGGCATCAATTCCTTCTCGTTCAATTAAATTTGCTGCCTTTTCAAACCACTCTAATGTTTTTGGATGAGGTTCATCCGTCTCAACATGAATAAATATAGGAATAGGTACTCCCCAATTTCTTTGTCGGGAAATACACCAATCTGGTCTATTTTTCATCATCCCCTCAAGCCTAGCTTTTCCCCAAGTAGGAATAAATTGAGTTTTATTTATTTCTTGTTGGGCTATTTCTCTTAATGTTTTTTTGTTGTATGTTTGATTCATTCCAATAAACCATTGTTGTGTGGCTCTAAAAATAATTGGTGATTTATGTCGCCAACAATGGGGGTAACTATGTACAAATGATTTTTGATGAATTAATAATTGATTTTCATCAATCAAGTTAATAATTTCTTGGTTTGCTTTCCATATATTTTTGTCTGCAAAAATAGCAACCGTGCTTTTAAAAATACCTTGCTCGTTAACTGGATTTTCAACAGGCAAATTATATTTTAGGCCCACAAGATAATCATCTAAACCATGAGCCGGTGCAGTGTGAACAAGCCCTGTTCCATCCAATGTGGTAACGTGTTCTCCAAGAATCACTGGAACCCGCTTATCAGTATACAAAGGATGTTCAAATTCCAATAATTCGAGAAGGTAGCCTTTAACCTGCGCTTTAAGTTTTAAATCCTTTTCGATACGTTGGCAAAAGTTAGCATGAAGATCTTCAGCAATAATTAAAAGCTTATCCTTATCTTCATATAAACCATAAGTTAACTTAGGGTTGATTGATATTGCCTCATTAGCCGGAAGTGTCCAAGGGGTAGTTGTCCAGATTACCGCATAAATTGATTTACTAACAGAATCTAATTGGAATACATCGTATAGTTTTTTTTGATCAATTCCTTTAAAAGCAACGTCAATAGCCACTGAAGTTTTATTTTCATAATCTACTTCAGCCTCGGCAAGCGCAGATCCGCAGTCTAAACACCAATGCACTGGTTTATTACCCTGGTATAACAATCCATTTTTATATATAGCTCCTAAGGCGCGAACAATATTAGCTTCCATTTCCGATTTCAGGGTTAAATAAGGATTTTCCCAATCCCCTAAAACACCTAATCGGATGAAGTCTTTTTTTTGATTTAAGACTTGAAGATTTGCGTAATCTCTACATAGTTGTCGAAATTTTTTCGATTCAATATTTTTTCCGTGCTCTTTTTCAATCGCCAACTCAATTGGTAATCCATGACAATCCCAACCAGGAACATAAGGGGCATCAAATCCACTCAAACCTTTGGATTTAATAATAAAATCTTTGAGAATTTTATTAACAGCATGACCAATGTGAATATTGCCATTTGCATAAGGAGGACCATCATGAAGTATATATTTTGGTTTTCCTTTTTTAGCTTCTCTTATTTGATGGTAGTAATTTTTTTTACTCCAAGACTGTACCCAATCAGGTTCACGTTGTGCTAAATTTCCTCGCATCGGAAAATCAGTATCAGGTAAATTTAATTTGTATTTTTTTTCGTCACTCATAAATTAAAAAAAAGTTTCACATCTTTAATATCAGTTGAAATTTGCTGGGATAAAACCTCAGCATTATTAAATTTTTTTTCATCGCGTATTTTTTTATAGAAAGTCACATGAACATGCTTATCATAAATTTCTTTACTGAAACTTAACAGGTGAACTTCTAAAACTAATTTTTTTATTCCACCAAAAGTTGGCCTCACACCTAAATTAGCAATCCCAAAGAAACTATCCAATTTTACAGCAAACACACCTGATAATGGTGGGCTTTTATGAAACATATGTATGTTAGCTGTTGCATAACCTAATGTTCTTCCCCTCTTTTCACCATGAATGACTCGCCCTGAAATCATGTAAGGTCTCCCTAATAAAGCCTCAACCCTTGCAAAATTTGATTCTTTTAAAGCATCCCTAACTAGGGAGCTAGAGATTCGTTCTTTTTCTAAAAATATGGTTCCAGGTTGTGTTACTTTAATACCAGAAGCTTTAAGCTCATCCAGTCCTGCCTCTCTCATATTTCCATAGCGAAAATCACTTCCAACAACAAGGTCTATTGCTTTGACTTTTATTTTAAGAATATCAATAAACTCTGAAGCCGTAAGTTTAGAAAATTTTTTATTAAATTTAATTACATAAACTCTGTCAATTCGATGCGCTTGAAAAAATTCTAGTTTCTCGCGAAGACTAATCACTCTTTGTGGTGCTTTTTCTGGAGAAAAAAATTCTTTTGGGTGCGGTTCAAAAGTAATTAGGGCAGATTCAACTTGAAGAGATCTTGATTCTGAAATGACATGGTTTATTAATGTTTGATGACCTAAATGAATTCCATCATAATTTCCAATGGTCAACACGCACTCTTTCAGTGACTTTTCAAAATAACGAAATACTTTCATAGTTGATTTCTTTGAAAATGTCTTGGTCTAACGCCCAGGAATAACAATACAGCCAAGTAAATCATTGTGCCAAGTAGGACTAAAATACCTAAAGAATACAGCCGTTTAAAAAAGCCTGAATTTAGCCAATACTCAAAATTTGGATTCAAAAAAAACAAAGTAAATCCCATAATGATTGCCGCAGTAATTACTTTTAATAAAAATATTATTAAATCATTTTGCACCTGATAAATTTTAAGTTGTTTGAGAGCCCAAAAAAGCATTAATGCATTAAAACTTGCTCCAACGCTTATTGATAAAGCCAGGCCGACGTGTTGAAAGCGAGGTATTAAAATTAAATTCATTAATTGGGTCACAAATAAGGTCATTACTGCAATTCTTACTGGTGTTTTAATATTTTTCTGAGAATAAAAAATAGGAGCGAATACTTTAATCATGATTAATCCAATCAATCCAAAGCTATAAGCCATTAAGGCCTTGTGTGTCATAATTAAATCAAAATAATTAAATTTTCCGTATAAAAAAAGTGTTGCCAAAAGTGGAATAGATAACACAGCAATTCCTATGGCTGATGGAATTGACAAAAAGATACCCAGACGCATGCTCCAATTTAAGAGCTCGGTAAATTCTTTATTTTTTTTACTGGCAAATGATAGTGATAAAGCTGGAAGAAAAATAGTGCTTAAAGCTACGCCTAAAACACCTGCAGGAAACTCCATCAAGCGATCTGCGTAATAAAGCCAAGAAACACTCCCTTTTTCCAAGAAAGATGCGAATATTGTATTAATTAATAACGATATCTGCGTTATTGAAACTCCAATGATAGCTGGCCCCATTAATTTAAGGACCTGCCAAACGCCACGGTCTTTTAAATCTAAATCAAATTTTGGATTCCACCCCAGCTGCCTGATAAATGGATATTGAAATATTAATTGAACCAAACCTCCAAAAAAAACTGCCCAAGCTAAAACGGTTACTGGCTCATCAAACAAATCTTGGAAATATAGTGCTGCAATAATAAAGCTGAGATTAAGAAATACAGGTGAAAATGCAGGAGCTGCAAATTTACCAAATGTATTTAATATTCCTCCAAACATAGCCACAAGGGATATAAATAAAATATACGGAAAAGTAATTTTTAAAAGATTTGAAGCTAAATTAAATTGATATGACTCATATTCAAATCCCGGGGCACTGATATAAATTAACCACGGAGATATAAAAATTCCAAGGATTGTGATACCTAATAAAATTAAACTTAACAATGTCACAATTTTATTTAAAAATTGATGAAACTCTTCTTTGGCTTTATTCTTATAGTCTGAAACGGTAGGAATAAATGCTTGAGTAAAGGCACCTTCTGCTGTAATTCTTCTAAGCATATTGGGGAGTTTAAATGCTACAAAAAAGGCATCTGTGGCAATACTTACCCCAAAGAATCTAGCGATAATGGTATCTCTTACAAAACCAAGCACTCTTGAAATAATCGTAAGCCCACTAAAGTTGAATAAATTTTGAATAATTTTTGTATTTTTCATAGCTTCAACAGATATTATCTCAGATCACTGAGTTTATTTATTTAAAACTTGAAAATAATTTATGATTTAGCTAGAATATCAACTTACTTTTTCAATTAAAGACATATATGGCTAATACAATACAAGCAAGAAAAAGAGCGCGGCAAAATGATAAGCAAAGAGTACACAACGCAAGTTTAAAATCCTCTTTCCGTACAGCTATTAAAAAAATCATGAAAGCTGTTTTGACTGGCGATAAGAAAGTAGCTAAGGAAACATTCGATTCTAATGTCTCTATTATTGATCGTATTGCAGACAAAAAAATCGTTCACAAAAATAAAGCTGCTCGTCATAAAAGTCGTCTTAATGCAGCAATCAAATCTCTTTAATTAAATCAAATTTTTATAAAAAAGAAGTTGCCCCTGTTTTTACAGTCTCTTCTTTATATCTTGTAAATGTTCAATATGATCGTGACTCAATGTCTCATTTGTAACATAGGTGATATGCCCCATCTTTCTTGTTTTTCTTGGATGCTCCTTACCATATAAATGTAAATTCATATTTGGTTCTTCTAATATTGATTCCCAATTTGGCTCATGAAGTTTAGGTTCTTCCCAAACGTCTCCAAGTATATTAATCATTATTGCATTAGAGTGCTGATCAGGATTACCCAATGGCATTTCTACCAAAGCTCTAACCTGTTGATCAAACTGAGATGAATAACAGGCATCAATTGTATAATGTCCAGAATTATGGGGTCTAGGAGCGATTTCATTCACAAAGATTTGTTTACCTGATATAAAGAACTCTACTGTCATTACTCCGATATAGTTAAGCTTAAGAGAAATCATTTTGGCCAAGTCTATGACATTTTTTTTTGTTAAATGATCAATATTTGCTGGTGCAATAGTTGTATCAAGTATTCCATTTACATGAATATTTTCAGCGACGGGATGAGTTTTAATTTCGCCATTAACAGATCTCGCCAAAATAACAGAAACTTCTTTATCTAATTTAATTTGCTTTTCCAGAACGCAAGGTTTGTGATTGAATTCAGCAAATGCTTTTAAAGCATCTTCCATACCATTCACTCTTTTCTGACCTTTTCCGTCATAACCAAACTCAGCAATTTTTAAAATACCAGGAAAGCACTCTTGACTAATTTCGTTAAAATCTTCGATTGAGTTTATAACATAAAAAAGCCCAACAGGTATAGCATTCTCCCTTAGAAATGTTTTTTCTCTGATTCGATTTTGCACGATACTAACGGCATTTGCATTGGGATGAACTTGAATTTTTTTAATTAAGTAATCAAGCGATTCTGCGGGTATATTTTCGAACTCAGTAGATACAGCCTCACAGGTTTGAATGATTTTATCTAATGCCTCCTTATTATCATAGGCATAATTTAGATGAATATCCGCTATTCTTCCAGCTGGACTTTTAGGATCGGGATCTAAAACAGTTACTTTATAGCCCATTTTATGAGCAGCCATTACAAAATATCTGCCGAGCTGACCGCCCCCAAGTATTGCTAACATTTTTTTTGGCACGAGCTTCAAAACATCAGTCCTCTTTAAGCTTCATTTCTTTTACTTTTATTTCTTGATCTGCTCTAAATTTTTTAAGCTTATCTAGTAAATCACTATCATCTTGAGCAAACATTGATATCGCAAATAATGCAGCATTAGTAGCACCTGCTTCCCCAATGGCAAAAGTTGCTACTGGGATTCCTTTTGGCATTTGAACAATTGAATATAAAGAATCATGACCATTTAAGTATTTTGTTGGAATTGGAACTCCAAGCACAGGGAGTCTTGATTTTGAGGCAACCATTCCTGGAAGATGCGCCGCACCCCCAGCACCTGCAATTATCAAACTAATGCCATTACTATTTGATGACTCTGCAAAATCAAACATTAGATCAGGTGTCCTGTGTGCTGAAACAACTCTAGCTTCATATACAATCCCAAAAAAATCTAAAGTATCTGCAGCGTGTTTCATTACAGGCCAATCGCTGTTTGAACCCATGATTATTGCTACCTTTTTTAGTTTACTATTCATCTTGTCCTCAAATTAAGTAATCACCATGTTGTCTCTATGTATTAAGTTTTCATCAATACGATTTTCAAGATCATCAGAAAAAGTCTTCACCTTCTTTCCAATAATTTTTTTTGCATCCTCACTTGAAAAATTTGATAGCCCGCGAGCTATCTCAACTCCATCTTTGTCCAAACAGGATAACAAATCGCCTCTAAAAAAGTTACCTGTCAACTTGATTACCCCAACAGGCAATAAACTTTTCTTTTTTATTTTTAATGCATTAACAGCCCCGGGGTCGAGGTATAAGATTCCTTTTGGCTTTGTATTATCTACCATCCACTTTTGTCGTGCTGTTATATTTTTCTTCTGAGCTACTATGGTTGTACATGATATTTGGTTAGCAAACAATTTCTGGAAAAAATTTTTACTCACGCCTTTTGCAATGACTGTTGAAGTTCCGCTTCTCGATGCCGTTTGCGCTGCTAATATTTTAGATTTTATTCCTCCAGATCCAATTCTTGAACTAGATTTTGAGCTTACAGCCAATTGCTTTAACTGTTCATCATCTGCATTAATACACTCAATCAACCTTGCATTACTAAACTTTGTTGGATCTTTATCATATAAGCCGTCTTGGTCAGTAAATAAAACTAATAAATCTGCTTCAATCAAATTTGCTACCGTAGAAGCTAACAAGTCATTATCCCCAAACTGGATTTCATCATAAGCAACCGTATCATTTTCATTCACGACTGGTATTGCTGAATTTCTTAATAGCTCATTTAAAGCATTTTTTGCATTCAAATATCGTTCTCGAGAAATAAGATCTTCGTTTGTTAATAAAATTTGTCCAAGATGATACCCCGGAAGTACTTTATTGAATTGTTTTTTATATGCCTGCATTAACTCAATTTGACCAATTGATGCGAGATATTGAAGTTCAGAGAGTTTTGTAGGTTTTCTTTTCTTATCACAAATATAAAGTCCCATCGATATAGCGCCGCTCGTAACCAAAATAACCTTGATATTCGAAGCTAAGAGCCACGCAATTTCTTTAACTAAATTACGGATATTTTTGTGATTAAGCCCTTTATCAATAGAAGATAATGAGCTTGATCCAATTTTAATAACTATTTTCTTAAGTAAATTTTTATCCATTTTTTAAATCATTTAAAAATTGCGCGATTGCATTAACCAATTCTTTGCACCCAGATCCGCTCAAAGCAGATATAACAAAAATTTTGTCATTCCAATTAAATTTTAATTTTATTTTTTTAATTAACTCTTCAGCATCATAATTTAAATCAATTTTATTTAAAACTATCCACCTTGGTTTTTCATAAAGCTTAGGATCGTATTTTTCTAATTCTTTAATAATTATTTCTGTATCTTTAATGGGTTCACCGCCACTAATTTCACTCATACCATCTATGAGATGCAAAAGCAGCTTGGTTCTAGATAAATGTTTTAAAAATTTATCTCCCAATCCAATTCCATCAGAGGCTCCTTCAATTAATCCTGGAACATCTGCAATTACAAAACTTTTATCAATATCAAATTTAACTACGCCTAAATTAGGCTGTAATGTTGTAAAAGGGTAATCAGCAACTTTTGGGGTAGCTGCCGAAACTTTTCTAATAAAAGATGATTTTCCAGCATTTGGCAATCCTAATAATCCAATATCTGCAATAAGTTTTAACTCTAGGAATATTTCAAACTCTTCTCCTGCCTCTCCATTGGTACATTGCCTTGGCGCTCGGTTTATACTCGACTTAAAATGAATATTGCCTAACCCGCCTTTTCCTCCTTTTGCTACCATTACTGAATCATGATGATTTGTTAAATCCCCAAAGATTTGGCCTGAAAAACTATCCTTGATTACCGTACCAACCGGGACTTTAAGATATAAGTCTTCACCTGATGCGCCATATTGATCAGAGCTTCTCCCATTTTCACCACGCTGCGCTCGATGTTCTTTTTTAAAACGATAATCAATTAAGGTATTTAAGTTTTCATCAGCTTGAAAATAGACTGACCCGCCCTTACCGCCATCACCCCCACTAGGTCCGCCCATAGGCTCGTATTTTTCTCGACGAAACGAAGCAATACCATTCCCTCCATCTCCGGCAAAAACTTTAATTATTACTTCATCAATAAACTTCATAGTGGGCCTAAACAAAAAAGCCCTATCAGTTGATAGGGCTTTCGAAATGTGAACTGTTAAAATTAATTTGTAATTACACTAACAAGTTTTCTTTTTAAATGCCCCTTAACTGAAAAAGAAACTTTTCCATCAGTTTTTGCAAACAGTGTATGGTCTTTACCGATACCCACATTTTCACCAGGATACATTTTAGTTCCGCGTTGTCTTAATATGATGCCCCCAGCTTTAACTAATTGGTCACCAAATACCTTAAGCCCTAGTCGTTTTGCGTTTGAGTCACGTCCATTTCTGGAACTTCCGCCTGCCTTCTTATGTGCCATATACTATCCTTAACTATTTAGCGTTTATTTTTTCGATTTTTAGTTCTGTGTAATTTTGACGATGGCCTTGTGATTTTTTATAGTGCTTACGTCTTTTCATTTTAAAAATCTTTACCTTATCGTGCTTACCATGAGCCACAACAGATACATCAATATTTGCACCCTTAACTAGAGGAGCTCCAATAGTAGTATTTTCTCCGTCAACAAGAGCCAAAACATTATCAATCTTGATTGTTTCACCTTCTTTAGCAGTTAACTTTTCTACCTTAAGTGTATCTCCAACAGATACTTTATATTGTTTCCCGCCAGTTTTAATTACAGCTTGCATGATTAAGATTCCTAATTACAACAATTTGTTAAATAAAGACCGTGTATTATATGAAAATTATTTATTTAAATCAATACAATAATGGCTTAAAGTTGTTATGTTAATATTTCTTTTTAAATTTAATTAAATTAGATAATTGCTAAATCAAACAATCAAAACTATCTTATCCCCAACCGACCAACTTCTTAAAGTGAACGAAGTGATCAGGCAATCTTTGAACTCTGATGTTCCATTAATTAACCAAGTATCAAAGCACATCATTGAAGGCGGCGGCAAAAGAATGAGGCCTCAATGTTTAATAAACCTTGCCGGTATGGTTGGTGAGGTCAAAGATATTCATTATCAATTGGCAGCCATTATCGAATTCATTCACACCGCTACCCTACTTCACGATGATGTTGTGGATGAGTCAGAGCAAAGAAGACATTCACAAACAGCTAATGTTAGATTCGGTAACTCAGCAAGCATTTTGGTTGGAGATTTTATATATTCCCGGTCATTTCAAATGATGGTTGAATTAAACAATATCGAAATAATGGATATATTAGCCCATACCACAAACAAAATTGCCGAGGGCGAGGTACTCCAGCTTATTAATAAGCACAATGTTGAATTAAGTGACGATCAGTACAATGAAATCATTCAATTTAAAACGGGAGTGTTGTTTGAAGCATGTGGCAAATTGGCATCAATTGGGAACCAATGCACTCCTCATCAAAAAAATGGACTTGCACAAATTGGACGTATTTATGGTCACATATACCAACTGGTTGATGATCTTTTAGATTACTCTGGCCAAACAAATGTTGTTGGTAAGAATTTAGGGGATGACCTTAAGGATGGAAAAATGACACTTCCATTACTAATTGCTTATCGAAAATCATCACAAAATGATAAAGAAATTATAAAAAAAGCAATTAATCAAGGTGACGTTAGTCAACTAACTAAAATTTTTGAAATTATTAAAAAAACGAATGCAATTCAGCATGTTCGGGCACAAGTCAAATATCGCATTGATCAAATTGAAGATACTCTGAGTAATTTTGATAATAATGTATACAAGGAAAGAATATCTACTTCTTTTAAAAACTCACTAAATAGAAAGACTTAAGTTAATCACCATTCAAAATTCATGGATAAAAAAATTTTATTATTTGGTTTTATTGGATCAGGAAAATCAACCCTGGCAAATTCATTAAGTAATGATTTTAAAATTATTGAACTAGACCAGATTAATAAAAATATTCTAGAGCCAGGAGGTTTGGGAAATAAAGCATTATTCAAGCAAATTGGAAATAGTTATTTTAATTCTGATAATTCCATAAAAAAAGATATGCTTAAACAAGAAATTTTTTTTAATAAAGTCTTTAAAACACAAATTGAAGAGATTCTTCACCCATTAATTTATCAAGAAGTACAGAGGATAATTATGAATCTTGATCGGTTTATAATTGTGGCTCCTTTAGTCAAAAAAATTATAAAAAAAATTAATTTTAATAAAAAAGTGATGCTAACCTGTAATTCTCAGGAGCTAATAAAACGAGTACAATTAAGAGATGGCTTAAATTATGAAATGATTGAAAAGATAATTGAATCACAAACAGAAGATTATAAATCTGTTACACCAGATTTAATGATTGAAAATAGTTTAGATCTTGAGACACAAAAACATATATTTAAAAATCAATTATGATAAACATTGAATTTGCCCTTAATGAAAAATTTAGAAAATATCTCAAACTAGAGTATTTGTTTAATCAATATGATTTCTTCATAAAGCAAAAACATAATCAGTATATTTCAAATGTGATTTTTAGTATTATTTTTAAGCTCAATTCTAATGCGGCCAGAGCAGATGTCAAAGTAGAACTAATTAATGATTTACAAAGAATCGAAAATAAATACAAAAATCGCCATGAGGAAGCAAGAATACTGAAAAAGAGACTTGAAAAAATTAATTCTTTTTCACATTATTCATTAATTGGCGACAAAATAATGCAGGAATTACAATTAAGAGCAGATTCTCCCATTGGAATAAATGATATTGATTTTCCTAAATATAAAATTTGGAATGAGTTAAAAGATACTCGAAGCAAAAATATTTATTTTAAAAATCTAACTAAAGATCTTCTTGCCATCAAAGAATCAATCTACTTTAT
Organism: Pseudomonadota bacterium; assembly: GCA_027621535.1. GTDB lineage: Bacteria > Pseudomonadota > Gammaproteobacteria > Burkholderiales > Methylophilaceae > BACL14. Next base: position 35,970 of record JAQCBB010000008.1, read on the forward strand.
TCTAAGAATACTTAGAAAGCCTGTCAAAAAAGAGGATTTAATAGCAACAAATATGATGGCGCAAATAAAAATAAACCCCCTCGATCGTTATGAATTGATGACAATCTCTGTTAAAAGTAGAGTTATGTATGAAGCTTCAATTTCAGCAAATAAATATGCAATAAATTTTAATTTTACGCATCCTGATAATGAAACAAAAATAAAAAAAATAATAAAATTTACTGTTTTTCTTAATCATTTATAAAGCAAATAAGGAAATAATGAATAAATTTTTGTTAATTTTAATATTAATCATTACTTCGAATGTTTATTCAGAAGTTAAATTTAATAATGCTGTCATTAAAAATAATTTTGGGAAAAAAGTAACGGCTGGTTTTATTGAAATTCTAGCAGATGAAGATCTTGCGATAAAAAAAATTCAATCAGCATTTAGTCCAAAAATTGAGATTCATTCCATGGAAATGGAAAATGACGTAATGAAAATGCGAAAGATCGATAGTCCTAAAATTTCAAAAAATAAACCATTTATTTTAAAAAAAGGGGGTAATCATTTAATGATTTATGACATTACTCAAAATCTTGATGAGCAAAAAAAAGTTATGTTAAATTTTGTATTTATAAAAAACGATGGAACTGAAATATCCTCTGATGTTGAATTCTTAGTTCAGTAGGTCCCATATTTTTCTTTGCGAGGCTATACCGACTGCTCCATTATTATAACTATCATCCAAGTCTTCCAAATCCATGCCGCCTAAAGCGTAAACAGGAATGTCAACTTGATTTACAATAGCCTTGAAAGCATCCCAGCCCATCCCCTTTGTTAACGGATGGCTCTTTGTTTCAAAGACTTGAGATAACACAACAAAGTTAATCCCCAGTTTTTGTGCATATTGAATATTTTCCAAACTATGAACAGATGCCGAGTTTATTTTATTTGAATTAAGTTGAGTTTGTTTAAGTAGGTCACTTTCGGTAAAGTGAATTCCAAAATCCGATGATAATTCATGAACATGTCTCGAGTTGACGAGGATGTGTCTATTAATTTTTTTTAAGTCTAATTCAAGATTTATTAGCTTGTCTTTTTCTAGCTTGGGCTCTCTTATTTGAATAAAAAATTCTCTTTTACTGGTTTTAATTTTTTTGTGAAACTCTGGATTTTCATAAGCATCTGTTATTAGATATAAGGGAGGTAATGATAATGCTCTTAAAATATATAAATTTTTAGGGAGAATCTGCTCGGGCCAATCTTCAATATTTTTTGGATCTATCCACTTATATTCGGCAACATCTTTATTCTTAATTTCTCCGATCCATTTATGAATTAAAAAAAAAGTCACTTGTAAAATTTTATCGTCTTGATTAAATTCACGGGTTATCCATCTGGAAGCGCCTATTACGTTTATGTTTATTTCTTCAAGTAATTCCCTTTTTAAACATTGTTCAAGCGATTCATCAGTTTCAAGCTTACCTCCTGGAAATTCCCAATACTCGGGCCATGATTGAGAGGCTAATCTTTTTGTTAGAAGTACATTATGATTTTGATCAAACAAAATTCCAGCAGAAACTCGTATCTTTTTAGGTTCTATATTCTGCATTAATTTTTATATACTCATATGAAAGATCCGTAGTTAAAACTGTTGATGTTATCTTTCCCCTCTTTAGGTTAACACTGAGCATAAACTCTTTTGCTTTCATTGCTTTCAAAGCTTTAGTTTCAGAATATGATGGTGAAATTTTTCCATTTTGAACAACAAAATTATTATTCAATTTAATGTCGATAAGGTCAGTGTCAATATCAAATGATGAAATGTTACCTAAAGCCGATAAAATTCGTCCCAGATTAGGATCTGAGGCAAAAAAAGCTGTTTTTACAAGAGGTGAATTCCCAATAGCTTTTCCAGCAATCTTTACCTCATCAATATTTTTTGCATTTTTAATTTCAATCTTTATAAATTTAGTTGCACCTTCTCCATCACGAATTATCATTTCTGCTAATTGTCCAGCAATGCTCATTAGTCTATTTCTTAATTGAATGTATAAAGAATTTTTTGTTTCTATTAACTTATTTTTTGCTAAATTGGAACAGCTTATTAAAAAAGAATCATTTGTTGAGGTATCACCATCAACAGTAATAAGATTAAAAGTTCTCTCAACGACCTCATGAACTATACAATTTAACATTTTTTTAGTTATATTTGCATCTAAAAAAATAAACCCCAGCATTGTTGCCATATTTGGGTTAATCATGCCCGATCCTTTTGCAATTCCAGTACATGATATTTCATTCTTGCCTAAAAAAAACTTTTGGCTTATCGCCTTAGGAATAGTATCAGTTGTCATTATCGCTCTAGCAGCATCAATCCAATGAGAATTATATTTGACTTGTTTAGAGCAATTATCTTGTATAGCTTGAGTAATTCTTTTCATCGGTAAAGGCTGAAGAATCACCCCCGTTGAAAAAGGAAGAATGGAGTTTGAATTAACATTAAAATTAATTGAAAGTAGTGAATTTATTTTTTTAGCATCATCAATTCCATTTTTTCCAGTTCCAGCATTCGCATTACCAGAATTGATAACAAGTAATCTCGGGTTATGTTTTTTTAAATTTTCTTTAGCCAATAAAACAGGGGCTGCACAAAATTTATTTTTAGTGAAAACAGCAGCAGTTATGGCTTTATCATTTAATTCAAAAATTAAAAAATCATTTTTTTTTGATTTTTCTTTTACTTTTGCATTAAATGTTAAGAAACTAAATCCAGGCACTGGAAGTATGTCTTTTTTTAATGGTTTTTTTAAATTAACACTCACTTCTTCCTCCAGACTGTTCCTTGCGGGGTATCTTCTAACAGCGCACCATAAGATTCAATTTGTTTTCTTATTTGATCGGCTGTTTGATAATCCTTATTAATCTTGGCTTGATTTCTGTCATCTATCAACTGTTCAACTAAAGTTGCATCAATTTCCAATGAGTCCATAAGAAATTTATCAGAGGCTATCGACATTAATCCGATTTTTTTTAACAGAGTAAAAATTTCATTAGCGAGAAGATTATCTATTTTTTTATTTAAGGTGTTTAACAACTCAAAAATAATTGCTATTGCTTTTGGAGAATTAAAGTCATCATCCATAGCATTTCTAAATTCTGCCAAATAAGGCTTATCCCAATCCAATTCGACTTCTTTACAGGGGTAGTTTCGCAAAGCTATATATATTTTTTTAATAGCACTCTCAGCATCTTCAAGATTTTTATTCGAGTAATTGAGAGGACTCCTATAATGTGACCTTAAAATAAAAAAACGTAAAATCTCTCCGTTATAATCTTTTAACACCGTCTTTAAGGTAAAAAAGTTACCTAATGATTTAGACATTTTTTCATCATCAACTTTTACAAACCCATTATGAATCCAGTAGTTTGCCATTTTTTGGTCATGGCATGATTCAGATTGCGCTATCTCATTTTCATGATGAGGAAAAATTAAGTCCTGCCCTCCTCCATGAATATCAAAACTTTTTCCTAAATACTTTGTACTCATTGCAGAACACTCAATATGCCACCCTGGCCTTCCATCGCCCCAAGGTGATGGCCAGCAAGGTTCATTATTTTTTGTTTTTTTCCACAATACGAAATCAAATGGATTTTTCTTATTTTGATCTAATTCAACTCTTGAACCTGCATTTAAATCATCCAAATTCTTTTTTGACAAATTTCCATAATCTGGAAATTTTGAAATATCAAAAAAAATATCCCCATTATCGCCAACATAAGCAATCCCTTTGCTTTTCAGATCTTTAATCATCTCAATCATTTCATCAATCGATTCGGTTGCTTTTGGCTGATGGGATGGCTCAAGAATATTAAGCTCAACAGCATCATCAACCATAGATTGAATATACTTAGCCGTTATTTCTGAAAAATGACAATGGCTTATATTAGCTTTATTTAAAATTTTGTCATCAATATCAGTAATATTTCTAATGTAGGTAACTGAATAACCAGATTCCATTAACCATCTATAGATCAAGTCAAAAACAATCATTACCCTTGCATGACCAACATGACAGTCATCATATACAGTCATTCCACACACATACATACTTACTTGTTTTGGAACAATTGAATGAAATATTTCTTTTTTGCCTGTATAAGAATTAAAAATTTTTATCATGTGTAGATATCAATAGTAAGAGTATGGGTAATTTGCTAAAATTGTATTTTATTAAATTTAGTCAAATTATAGTATGTGCAAACAATTTTTAACAGCTATAGCTGGTGTACTAACGTTAATCTCTTTTCACTGTAATGCAGATATTAAGCTGATTAATAAACTTATTGAGGATAAAAGCTACGAACAAGCGCAGATTGAAATCAATACAATGCTTAAGTCTGATAGTGACAATCCTCAATTACTATTTATTAATGGTGTTTTGTTATCAGAAAATAATAAAGTTAATGAAGCGATAAAAGTTTTTGAGAGCTTAACAAAATCACATCCTTATTTACCAGAGCCCTATAATAATTTGGCAGTTTTATATGCTCAACAGGGAGATTTTCAAAAAGCAAAACATGCATTGGAACAATCAATTAAGACACACCCAAGTTATGCAACCGCACATATTAATTTAGGTGATTTATATACAAGAATGGCTAGTGAATCATATAACCAAGCTTTACAAATTGATGGTTCTAATAAAAGCGCCAAAACAAAACTATCCCTAATAAAAAAATTATTTAATTTTCAGCCAATTCGAAAAAATATAGAAATTACAAAGAAAGCTAACAATGAATCTCAAGTTGCTAAAATTGAAGAGCTTGATTCCAACAATATAATTGAAAAAACAAGCAATAATATTCCTTTAGCCAAAGTCGAAAGTTTCATTGATGCATGGAAAACGGCATGGGAGCAACAAAATTTTGAAGCCTATATTAACTGCTATTCTTTAAAATTTAAAAATAATAATGGGCAAAATTTTGAACAATGGAAAATTTATAGAAAACCCAGAGTAACAAATAAAGATAAAATTAAAATTATATTAACCAATGTAA
>JAQCBB010000050.1 GCA_027621535.1 Pseudomonadota bacterium
ATTAGCAACAGATGGTTTAAACTACGACACCGTATTGGCCACTGGTGTTCCTAACGATGGAAGTCATGACATAACTGTACCCAATGTGGCCTCGACCACTTGTAGGGTTATGGTCGCTGCGGCGAATAATATTTTCTTTAACATCAATACCCAAAATATTACCATAGGGGTTGAAGAGAACTGTATTAGCTACGCCGAAAATACTTTAAACCTAGCCATTCCTGATGGAGTAGCAGCTGATACTCCAGGAAACCCTCTTGTCGTTTCTGTTGATGTGACTGAAAATGTGGTCATTTCAGATGTGAACTTCAATATCGATATTTCTCATACGTGGATAAGCGATTTACTTATCGAATTGGAACATCCCAGCGGTATGCAAGCTGTTGTTTTTAGTAGAAATTGTGACTCTGAGGTTGATATTGATATTACATTTGACGATGAGGCGTCCTCAGGAATTGTATGCGGTAATCCAACCGTCGGTACTTTTCAATCAGGTGGCACCCCTCTTTCAAATTTTGATGGTTTAGGTTCTGCAGGGACTTGGCTCATTCGCATTTTTGACTATTATGACTTTGATGCTGGAACATTAAACGATTATTCTTTAGAAATCTGTTCATTATCTACTGCATCTGTTGCAGATGAAACGCTTAATGATCTGCAAATTTATCCCAACCCAAACAATGGTTCATTTACTGTAGGGGTTACTCCAAAATCTGGTCAAGATATTTCGATTGAAATGTATGATATAAGAGGAAGGTTAATGTACGCTGATAAGTACTCCAGTACCACTAGATTTGAGGAAGTTATTGTGCTCAATCACGTTCAATCGGGGGTATATTTGCTCCAAATTTCTGATGGATCACAAAGCATTACCAAAAAGATTATTATAAATTAATAACTATCACACAAAAAACCCCCTGATTTAGGGGGTTTTTTATTTAGGTTTATTTATTGTATAGGCATTATAATCAGGTACTTATGATCTTTAAATTTTCTTGAAATTAATCCTTTTTAATAGTCTTAAATTTTAGTGTTATTATTAAAAAAAAGATTAATTTTGATAAACCGTTTGGTTTTTTAAAATGTTAAGGTTAGCATATTTCGTAGATAACTTGAAAATGAAGATGGAAAGTTATTTAGTGTTTGGAAAACACAACGAAAAAATTAAGGTTTCTTCAAATTTCTTTACGTTAGATCTTCTTAAAATTCTTAGATTAAGAAGGATTTTCCTAGAACTTAGGGTTTAATTATTTTTCAATTAAAGTTATACATTCAAGCTGTAAAACACAGCCAGGGTGGTTCAATTTATAATTTTTTTTGATGAACAATGAATACAAAATATAAAGATCTTATCGAACAAACTTTTGAGTTTCCACAAGAGGAATTTCAAACCCATAACAACAATCTCAGTTTCCATGAAATAGATTTGATGAAATTGATTGAGTCTTATGGAACGCCCTTGAAATTTACCTATCTACCAAAAATTTCGGAAAATATTCAACGGGCAAAAAAATGGTTCAACAGGGCTATATCCAAATTAAACTACAACGGTCAATATCATTATTCATATTGTACCAAAAGCTCTCATTTCAAGCATGTTTTGAAAGAAGCATTAAAGAACGATATTCACATTGAGACCTCCTCTGCGATTGATATTGATATTATAAAATCTCTAAAACAAACGGGGGAATTGAAAGAGGATACCTATATTTTGTGCAACGGTTTTAAACGCGATGAATATATTGAAAACATCATCAGTCTCATTGATGGTGCACACCGAAACTGTATCCCTATTATCGACAATAAAGAGGAGTTAAATTTACTCTTGAGTCAAACCAAATCAAACTTTAAAATTGGGATAAGAATTGCATCAGAAGAGGAACCAAAATTTGAATTTTACACCAGTCGTTTGGGTATTGGGTATAAAAATATTGTCTCTTTTTATAAGGCAGAGGTTTTAAATAATCCCCAGATAGAATTAAAAATGCTTCACTTTTTTATCAATACTGGAATTAAAGACAATGCCTACTATTGGAACGAATTATTAAAATGTTTAAAGGTCTACACCGATTTAAAAGCCATATGCCCATCGCTTGATAGTTTGAATATTGGTGGTGGATTTCCCATAAAAAACTCTTTAAATTTTAATTATGATTACGAATATATCGTCGAAGAAATCATCCTTCAAATCAAGTTAGCATGTGACAAAGCCAAAGTTGATGTTCCCAATATTTTTACAGAGTTTGGCAGTTTTACAGTTGGAGAATCAGGTGGGGCAATCTATGAAGTATTGTATCAAAAAAAACAAAACGATCGAGAAAAATGGAACATGATTAATTCCTCTTTTATTACCACTATGCCCGATAGTTGGGCGATCAACAAACGCTTTATAATGCTTCCGATCAATAAATGGAACCATACCTACGAACGTGTCTTGTTGGGCGGATTAACGTGCGATAGCGATGATTACTATAATTCTGAACAACACATCAATGCTATATACCTGCCTGTTTACGAAAAAGAGAGCCCTTTGTATGTTGGTTTTTTTAACACTGGGGCTTATCAAGAGAGCATCGGAGGATTTGGAGGACTACAACACTGTTTGATTCCTCATCCAAAGCACATTTTAATAACTAAAGACCACAACGGAAATATAACAACAACAGTCTTTAAAGAACAACAAAAAAGTACAGAATTTCTTTCAATTTTAGGTTATGAAAATTAATAAAACATTTGCCGGTATTCCTGATGAATACAGTAAATTTGACACCTCTAAGATTGTGCTCATTCCCGTACCCTATGACGGAACAAGCACTTGGCAAAAAGGAGCAGATAAAGGACCGCAAGCTTTTCTGGAAGCCGCTGAAAATATGGAACTATATGACATAGAAACTGATAGCGAGGTCTATACAGAAGGTATTTATATAGCTGATCCGGTTACAGAAAAAAACTCACCAAAAGCGATGGTTGATGCTGTTCACAATGTTACCAAAAAATACATCAAAAAAAATAAATTTGTAACTCTTTTTGGCGGAGAACACTCTATCTCTATAGGAAGTATCCGAGCGTTTAATGAATGCTTTGATCATCTATCCGTATTGCATTTGGATGCCCATGCAGACCTAAGAAAATCCTACGAGGGCTCCCCTTACAATCATGCTTGCGCCGTCTATGAAGCTAATCAAACAACAAACCTTGTTCAGGTCGGAATACGAAGTATGGATCGTTCTGAAACTCTAGTAATGAATTCCGAAAATGTATTTTTTGCACAAGATATGGCAACCAACGCATACTGGATGGATAATGTTATTGATTTACTTACGGATACTGTATTCATCACTTTTGATTTGGACGTTTTTGATCCATCTATCATGTCTAGTACTGGAACTCCGGAGCCCGGCGGCTTACTTTGGTATGAAACCTTAGAATTTTTAAAAAAAGTATTTGAAAATAAGAATGTGGTGGGCTTTGATATTGTTGAATTATGTCCAAATTCAAAAAATAAAGCCGCAGACTTTTTAGCTGCAAAATTATACTACAAAATGCTAAGCTACAAATTTTCAAACCCGAGCGAAAGCGATGATTTTGGGGATGATTACAACCAAATTATTGACTCCCCTTTTACTAAATTATCTAAATTTAAAGACGATGACAACTTCTAAAGGAAAGATTTCGGAATTTTTGGATACCCATTTTTTACATTTTAATGCAGCAACACTCGTTGATGCCGCTCAAGCATATAAAAACCAACTGAAAAATAATTCTAAAATGCTCGTGTCTTTGGCTGGAGCTATGAGCACCGCAGAAATTGGTAAGTCATTTTCAGAAATCATTAGACAAAATAAAGTTCATATTATTTCTTGTACTGGGGCAAACCTAGAAGAAGATATCATGAATCTTGTGGCACATTCACATTATAAAAGAGTCCCTAACTACAGAGATCTCACCCCTCAGGACGAATGGGATTTATTATTAAAAGGATTGAACAGAGTAACCGATACTTGTATTCCTGAAGAAGAGGCTTTTAGACGGCTACAAAAACACATCTTTAAAATTTGGAAAGATGCAGAGGATAATGGAGAACGCTTTTTTCCTCATGAGTTTATGTATAAATTATTGCTTTCTGGTACACTCGAGAAATATTATGAAATAGATGTGAAAAATTCATGGGTATACACTGCCGCTGAAAAAAATCTTCCAATGATTGTCCCTGGGTGGGAGGACAGTACCATGGGAAATATTTTTGCTTCTTATGTTTTAAAGGGAGAATTAAAAGCAAGTACCATGAAATCTGGAATTGAATATATGACCTTTCTTGCCGATTGGTATACCAATAATTCAGAAAATGGTATAGGTTTTTTTCAAATTGGTGGCGGCATTGCAGGCGACTTTCCTATATGTGTAGTCCCAATGCTTTATCAAGATATGGAACAAGAAAACACCCCTTTCTGGAGCTATTTTTGTCAAATTAGTGACTCAACAACAAGCTTTGGGTCATACTCTGGAGCAGTCCCAAATGAAAAAATTACTTGGGGAAAATTAGATATCGATACCCCAAAGTTTATCATAGAAAGCGATGCAACGATCGTAGCACCATTAATCTTTGCCTACATTTTAAACTTATAAAAATGAAACGAATTATTGTTGGCTTTGAAAAATTAACCCCGGAAATTTCAACTTTACTTCTTCAAAAATATCCTGATGGGTTTAGCGATGATGATATTATCGCTTTCAAAAATGCAAATGGAGAAACAATCCAAGCAGTTGAATTAAAAGATGGTGACACCACATATCTTGTAAAGATTGGAAAGAAAATAACTCAAATGTTTCAAGAATTTGAAGAAGAGGATTCTGATTTTGACGAAGACTCCGAATTTATCGAAGAAAATAACGAAATTGACCCCGAACTTGATTTTGATACTGATTAAATACTATTTTTAAAAATATGAATTCAATTTTTCACCTTTCTTTACCCTGTTTAAGTGTTTCGAAAACTACAGCATTTTATAAAAATGATTTGGGATGTGAAATCGGTAGATCCACCGAAAACTGGGTTGATGTTAATTTATTTGGACATCAAACTACTTTTACAAAGGCCGGTAAATATAATTTTAATAGTCCCGATTATGTTTTTGAAGGAAATATTCTACCCTCTTTTCATTTTGGAATTATTATAAAACGACAAGAATGGCAAAAATTATTTAAAAAATTAAGTTTCACATCCATTGAAATTATCGATCAAACTTGGTTTTTAAAAAATAAGAAAGGTGAACATGTTTCATTTTTCATAAAAGACCCAAATGGTTACACATTAGAATTTAAATCGTTTAAAAATATGGATAGCATTTATAGTATTTAGGGTTTTTTGTAACTTTAGTTTTTTTAAATTAAAGTAGTCATGACACATCTAAATATTTCTTTATTTGCATTAGTTTTTTTATGTTTTTCCTGCAATAAGGATGACCAACCCACGACTCAAAATACCCAAGGGTATAAAATGCTCCTTATTGGAAATAGTTTTTTTAAACCCTATGCGAATCATCTTGAAACTCAAGCACTTAATGCTGGTTTAGAAAATCATAATGCTACTGTTGTATTTCGAGGTGGGGAAAATGGAAGACCGATCAACTTTTGGAATGATTCAGAAAGTGAAGAGCATGAATTAATAAAAGCTACCCTGGATCAAGGCAATATTGAAGTTTTTGGAATGACTGCCGGACATGAACCCGAAAATCGAATTGAAGGACAGCGTGCTTGGATTGATTATGCATTACAAAACAATCCAGAAATTACGATTTTTATAGCCATTCCACCCATTGATTATCCTGCAGATTGGGATCAATTGGTAGAGGAATATGGGTTTGACTCCATACAGGAACTTTATAGTTATTATGTAAATGACATCGTACACAACGAGATGGTAGACCAGTTGCGTATAGAATTTCCCTCGACCCATATTTTTACCATACCTACAGGTTGGGCAGCGGTTAATTTAGCGCAAATGAAAGAAGATGATTTATTGTTAGATGATATTGAATTGTTTGGGCCAAAACCAACCTCTATTTTTACAGATTTAAAAGGGCATCAGGGACAAATTGTTATAGAGACCGGTACACTCTTATGGTTAAACAGCATTTATGATGTAGATCTTAGCGCCAATACCTACAACACCGGCTTTGATACAGACTTGCATGAAATAGCCATTCAAATTATGGATAATTATGATTCTGATTATAAAAAGTAGGTCACTATAGTTGAAAATAACCAATGCTTTAGATAGGATATAAAAATATCCCCAAAAATAAATTATTATTCTTGAGGATAATTTGTGACCCAAACTTATGAAAGTTCTAACTTTTTGGAAACAATAATTAACATCAAAGTTTGGTTAATGTAAGAGTCGTCTTACCAATACTTGATGAAGCTGGATAAGGACCATTAGCTGATGGATTTACAGAAATACTAATGTATTCACCAGCTGATAAGGATAGAATTGTTGATGAATTCAAAGTCCTATCTGATGTGCTTTCTGAAAACTTACCATCAAAAATTAATTCGATTAAACTCATTGCCCCTGTTGACCCTGTGGATTTAGCCACACTCACTGTCACATCTACGTTGCTGTACATATCATATAGAAAAACCAATGCTTTTAACTCATAATATCCTGTTTCATTTATAAGTATACGGGCACAATCAGTCCCCGTGGATCCTGAATTAGTTAATTGATAAACAGATGAGTTAGAATTAAAAACAGTAGTATCCCAAGGAATGTAATTTTCAGTAGAATTTGATAAGTTAAAATAATTATTTGACCAATTGAATTTAGCTACTTTTACATCTGTTGAAATCTGACTTCCGCTTATTGTTATTCCATCACCAGCTGTCAAACTAGAAAGTTTTGAATCTAACTGCGTTTGAATATTCGATGTCACACCGTCTACATAATTTAGTTCAGCTGCTGTTGCTGTAACTGCAGTCCCGTTTAAATTCAAATCATTGGCGTACACAGTTGCTCCACCATCTTGAGACATGTAAACTTTGATTACATCATTATTTCCAATAACAACTGTATTATCTTGGTCCACTACAGCATTGTATCCAATCGCGGTAGAATTTTCTATGTTTCCAACATTTACTCCAGCATTTGATCCTATCACAGTAGTTTGAATAGAGGTTTGAAGTGCAGTGCCACTTGAAGCATTATGTCCGATAGCAGTGTTGTTACTACCCAAATTGTTGCGTAACGAGTTATACCCTACAGCTACATTATTTTCCCCAGTTCTATTCTCATGCATAGCAAGATTTCCAATAGCTACATTTTCATGACCTGTTGTGTTGTATCTAAGATTATTGGCCCCCAATACGGAGTTATCATGTCCTGTGGTATTGTCCATTCCTGAATTTGAGCCAATAACAATATTATTACTTCCTGTACCATCAAGCATATTAGAATTACCAGAAATATTTATATTTTCAGATCCAGATGAATCTCCTATTCCAATTCTAACATTTCCATCAATTATTAAATAATCATTAAATGTTTTAATTCCACCAATAGTTTGATTTCCAGATGTAACTACTCCACCTGTTGTACTTGTAGCTGCTGATAAAGTTAAAGTCGAACCAGAAATTGAAACACCATTTGAATTTCCTACACTTGATATAGATCCAACAGTAGATACTCCATCCGAACCATCGTTTCCAGTTGGACCCTGTGGACCCTGTGGACCTGTAGCACCAGTTGGACCTGTAAAATCCGAAGTGGTAAAGGTGGTGTTG
>JAQCBB010000051.1 GCA_027621535.1 Pseudomonadota bacterium
AAAAGTTAAAAATAAAAAACTTAGTTACTACTTTTAAAAGACAAGAAAAAGCCAACCTTTCATAAAATTTTTGCTAAGTTAAGAAAGATTAAATAGTATTAAATATAGATTAAAAAGGGAAAGTCTTTAAATATAATATATCAATATATGGTTGTCAATATATAAATTTTTACTAAATATTGTATTTTTATGAAAAAAGAGTATTGTTTTTGTATGTTTAAAGTGATGAGAGTTTAAACGTAATTTCTATAATTATTACTACACTAAGGAGAAGTAATTGATGGATATTTTAAAAACAGTAAGAAGTTGGTCAGCTGCACTTGCGGAAACCGTAATCAGCCTTTTAGCTCTTGGCATTGTTTTACAGATTCTCATGGGTGAAGCAGCGATTCCGTTCTTTGGTCAACCAAGAATCATTGAAACTGTAACAGGCCATATTAATACACTTGGTGGTGAGGGTATTGTTGGTCTTGTAGCCATCTGGGTGCTTTATTCTGTATGGAAAGCACGAAAATAATAGTAGGAAGCGTTTAGGATAAAAAAACCCTTATTTATTAAGGGTTTTTTTATCCTATTATAATTTTGTTATTCTGTGAAAATAATCAGTTATACTACTTTTGTTGATCTATAAATTTAAGTTAATACATGAATAGAGGTATTTGATTAAGTTTATGGGTTTTTTTGCATCTTTCGAAAGTGATGAAAGTTTCAAAAGGTCAATATAAATTTTAGGGAGAATCTCTATGGAAGTTGGTGGATTTAATTTAGTTTATAACTCGTTGTCATTTGCCATTGCAACATTTGGTGCAGCAACAATTTTCTTTTTTGCACAGCGTTCTCAAGTCGCTCCTGCATATAAGACCGCGCTATCCTTATCAGGATTAGTTTGTTTAATCGCTTTTTACCATTACTTAAGAATGTTTGAAAGTTTCAATGATGCATACACATTAATTAATGGTACCGTCGAAGCAACTGGTGCTCAATTCAATGACGCATACCGTTATGTGGATTGGTTATTAACTGTTCCGTTGTTACTTCTTGAGCTTGTCTTAGTGATGAGACTATCAAAAGAAGAAACATATTCTAAAGGTACAAAGCTTGCAATAGCTGCTTCAGTGATGGTAATTTTAGGCTATCCAGGTGAAATCATTACTGACTCATCAATGTATGGCGACCGTTGGATGTGGTGGACACTTGCAATGATTCCATTTGTATATATTGTATGGGATCTTGTTAGTGGCCTTGGTGCATCTATTAGCAAACAGCCAAAAGCCGTTCAAGGCCTTGTAAGCAAAGCAAGAACTTTAACGATTGTTTCATGGTGTTTCTACCCAATAGTGTTTATTTTCCCAATGATTGGATTACAAGCCGATCCAGGTGCGGTAAACCCAGCTATTCAAGTTGGATATACTGTAGCTGACGTGGTAGCAAAAGCCTTGTTTGGTGTAATGATTTATATGATCGCTCAGCGTAAATCTGATGCGGGTGCATAACAATTTAATTACACTTTTGAAATCTTGAGATAAGAAACGCGCCTTCTGGGCGCGTTTTTTTATTATGAAAATAATAATCAGTAGTCACTTTGATGAATTCTTTATGCCTCCAGAGGCTAAGATTGACTTACCAAAAGTTGAAGATGAATTAAAAAAATCAATTTCTACCAATAATAAGCTATTGAATAAATGGTTGAATCATCAAAAAAAAACTAAAGGAAAATTTATTCGAGCTCAACTGGCTCTAGCTGCAGGCGAGCTGTTAGATCTTCCTAAGAATACGGTAATAAAGTGGGCTGCATCATGCGAGCTTATGCATGCAGCATCTTTAGTTCATGATGATATTTGTGATCAAGATGAAAAAAGAAGAGGTGATAAAACCATTTGGAAAAAATATGGAATACCTGCAGCAATCTGCACAGGAGATTTTTTGATTATCCAAGCTTTCAATAAAATTTTGGAGATAGAAACAGGATGGCATCAAACCATACTCTTAAAATCACTTTCTGAAAGTGTAAAAAAAATAATAGATGGGCAAGTGTCGGATATTAAAGTAAACCTTAAAAAAATATCATTGAAAGAATATGAAAAAATAGCATATGAAAAAACTGGCCCTTTGTTAATGACCCCACTTGATGGAATGTTTCATTGCAAAGAATTACCGGAAGTTGAAATAAAAGGATTAGTAAATTTAATGAATATTATTGGACTGGTTTATCAAATGATTAATGATTTAAATAATGCGAAGAATGATAAAACAGATTTAAAACTTAAACATATGAATTTTATAAATATAATAAATAATGAGAAAAGCAAGAATGAGCAATCTGATCTAAATGAGTCTATAGAACAGGGGAAAAAAATGATCATAAAAAAATTATCAAAAATTGATCACTTCATTCACCAGGTTCCCATTATTCTGCAACCTATATTTATAAGTATAACGGCTCAATTAAAGGAAACCCTGTGAAAATAGTTGTTATAGGTTCTGGTTTTGGTGGTATCGCATCTGCAATAAGGATGAGGGCAAAAGGGCACGATGTCACTTTAATAGAAAAGTTAGATCAAGTTGGTGGTAGGGCACAACAATTTAGAAGAGATGATTATTTGCATGATGCCGGCCCAACAGTCATAACTGCCCCTAATTTATTTTATGAGTTATTCGAATTATTTAATGAGAAGCTCGAAGATCATTTAGAGTTTAAACCATTGGATCCATGGTATCGATTTTACTTTGTTAATGGATTTGAATTTGATTATGTTCCAGATCGAGAAAAAATGCTCAGTCAGATTGAATCGATAAATCTAAGTGATGTTGATGGATATAACAAAATGTTGAAAAGAGCACAGGAGATTTTTGAAATTGGGTATTTAAAATTAGCAGATCAACCATTTCATAAATTATCCACAATGATCCGATATGCTCCAGATATTTTAAGACTTAAAGGCTATCAGTCTGTATATCAATTTGTGTCTAATTACCTCAAAGATGAGAACTTGAGACGAGTGTTTTCAATACAACCGCTGCTTGTTGGTGGAAATCCGTTTCAAACTTCCTCAATCTATGCTCTGATACACGCTCTTGAACAGAAATGGGGGATATTTTTTGCCATGGGCGGCATGGGAAAAGTTGTTCATGAGTTGAAAAATTTAATGGTTCGACATGGAGTTGAAATAAAAACGAATCATGAAGTAGAAAAGTTTGAAACTTCTATGAATTCAATAAGTAATATCATTATAAAAAATAAACCATCAATCAAGCCAGATATTGTGATTGCTAATGCAGATCCAATCACGGTAAATAATAATTTTTTAGATAAACAAAAAATATCGTTACAAAATCGTTTCCTTAAAAAATATGCGAAACATTCGATGGGGTTATTTGTATTATTTTTTGGAACAAAAGCAAAATATAATAAGGTGGCTCACCATACGATATGGATGGGACCTCGATACAGAGAATTATTAAATGATATTTTTAATAAAAAAATCCTAGCCGAAGATTTTTCAATATATTTGCATAGGCCGACTGCAACAGATGAGACATTTGCGCCAAAGGGGGCAGACAGTTTCTACGCTCTAGTGCCTGTTCCTAACCTTCAGGCAAGCATACCTTGGGAAGAAATAAAAATGGATTATGCCAAAAAAATAGTCAAAGCATTAAGTAAAACAATTATGCCAAATTTAGAAAGTGTTATTGATGACTTATTTGTAATGACTCCAGAAAACTTTAAAGATAGTTACATGACACCACATGGTTCTGGATTTTCTATTGCCCCAATACTGACTCAATCAGCATGGTTTCGTACGCATAATAAAGATGATTATTATAAAAATTTATTTTACGTCGGGGCGGGCACGCATCCTGGTGCTGGGGTACCTGGAGTCCTTAATTCAGCAAAAGTGGTTGAAAGGATAATCCATGGCTAATCATAAAGTTATTCAGATGCATGGAAAAACATTTTATTGGGCCTCAAAATTCATGGAAAAAAAATTAATAGAACCAATTTATGCTATTTATGAAATGTGTCGAGAAATTGATGATATGGTTGATGAAAATAATAATCTAGATGCAAAAAAAGAGATAGAAAAACTAAAAAAAAATCTTTCAATAACTACATTAAAAAAAAGATTTAATTATTTAAAAAAAATTGATAAAAACAAATTTCCTCAGAATGAGTATTTAAAAGAATTTATTCTAGGGCAAGAAAGTGATATTGAATTTAAACAACCAAAATCAATCAATGAGCTTTTAAAATATTGTTATCGCGTTGCTGGTGTCGTAGGGTTAATGGTATGTGATGCAGTCGAAATAAAAGATAAAAATATGAAATACTTTGCAATTGATCTTGGAATAGGTATGCAACTCATAAATATTATTCGGGATATTAAAGAGGATGCGGAAAATAAAAGAGTTTATATTCCAGTAAACTTGATCGGACAAGTAGATCCTGATGATGCTCTTAATAATCAACAAGTGATTGAAAAAATAGATATTGAAAAGAGAAAAATATTAAAAATCGCAGAAAATTATTTTAACAGTGCAAATTATGCAATTCGCTTTTTACCGAATAATATTTCAACATGTTTTGGCCTAGCATCAAAACTGTATCAGGCTATTGGCATAAAAATATTAAAAAAAGAAAAAAGCTATTTGGTGGGAAGAGTTTATTTAAATAATTATGAAAAATTATTAATAACTTTAAGATGCTGTTTTAGCAGTAAGAGAAAAATGAGTTATCACCCCGTACACAATAATATGCTTCATTTACCTATTAAAAATTCGCCAAGTGTTGATGGATAAAATATTTGATTTAATTTTAATTGGAAGGGGACTATCAAATTTACTTTTTATTAGTCAGTATTTAAAAACACATCAAAATTTAAAAATCTTAATTTTAGAAAAGAATAAAAAAATTGATGAACGCTTTATTAGCACATGGCAAGGGCCAGGGCTGATTAATCTCAAAAATGAATATAATATATTTCCAATTCAATCTTTTAATGAAATTTCTGTATCAGAAAAAAATAATAAAATTAAAAGAAAAATTGGACCTTATCAATATCAGACTTATCAATATTCAGAAATAATTAAGAGTCTCCTTAAATTAATAGAGGCTCGAGGGATAAAAATAATTTATAGTGGGGTAAATAAGATAATAGAAAATAATAGGTATGTTTCTGTGTCAACTGATAAAGGTCTTTATAAAGCTAAGTATGTCTTCAATAGCTCACCTTATAATGAAAAAAATCAACAAAAACCAGAACATATGCTTTATCAGTACTTTATTGGCACAATCATAAAAAATAATAAGAATCACAATATTAAAGAATGTCAGCTGATGAATTTTATTCATTCAAATAAAGAAATACTTTTTAATTATGTAATTCCTTTGAGTAATAATTCATTACTTGTAGAAACAACCGCTTTTGGTAAATCGAAAAACTTTAGTGATTTGGATAAATTACATCAGATATCATTGAAACAATACAAACCAGTTGAATCATTATTTTTTGAGAAAGGCATCATCCCAATGTCAATATCAAAAAAATTAACAAAAACAAAAAGAGTCATACCAACTGGTATAAGAGGAGGTTTTGCGCGACCATCATCAGGTTATTTATTGCTACGAGCAGCCACATGGGCAAAAGATTCAAAAAATATGAATTTAAACCAAATAGGATTTAAAGAGAAAACTATTATTCACTTACTAGATAAGGTATTTTTAAAAGCTTGTTATTTTTATCCTGAGCTAGCTCCCAAAATATTTATGAAATTATTTAATGCTAGACATATTCAATCTGTTATTAGATTTTTAGCAGATACCCCATCCTATAACGACTTAATACATCTTATTAAGAACACACCCAAAAAAATAATGATTTATGCATTATTTAAATAAAAAAATGAAATATCATCAGATTTTTTTCCTAGGTTTAAGTCTGGTTATAATTTTAAGTTACTCGGGAAATATTGAGTCAGATTATTTATTAACCTTCAACCTACCCTCTCCTCTGTTATGGTCTTTTGTGATGATTGCAACCATAGGTATTGGACATGGTGCGTTAGATGGAAAAATTATTTGGGATTCAACCAATAATAGAGCATTAAAACTAAAAATTTATTGTATATATATGGGCGTAGTTTTATTTGGGCTTTTATTTTGGTCTATAAGCCCATTTATCTGCTTAATTATATTAATTCTTATGTCCATGGTTCATTTTGGTGAAAGTGATATGCAGGGGTATAAGACAACAAAATTTGAAAATATTTTGTGGGGAATCATAGTGACACTAATCCCAATAGTTTTTAAAATTGATGATGTGAATAATATTTTTTCACAATTAGCAGCCTTGAAAATCAACTCATTGATGTATTCTCTTATTGTAATAATATTTTTGTTATCCACAATATTATGGTCAAAGATGTTATTTCAAAAAAAATTATTCCTTCTAGCAGTTTCGCTTATCACTATGATGCTTGCAGGATATCTGCTTCACCCGCTGGTTTGGTTTGCCTATTATTTTTGTTTCTTTCATGGAATAAAAGCGATTATTAATTTATCAACAAACTTTAAATTAGACCTAATATGGATGCTCATATTTACAGCTCCAGTTTTGCTGGTGTTGGCCTATCTGACGTTATTTACAAATATATTGATAATCTTGTTAATTTTTCCAACTTTATTTGCACTCACCATTGCCCATATGATGTTAAAAAATATAATTAAAAAGGTTTTAATTTGATAGGTAGAGATTTAAAAGGTAAGTTACTATACATATTCCAATTGAGACTAAAAAAAGCGATAAATAAAAATTAACACCATTTTTAAGAAGAAAAGACAAAAGGAATAAAAAAGGTAATACAGGTAATATGTAAATTACTGTTTCAAATGTTAATGCAGCAATTTGTGTACTGTCTTTTTTTTGTTGGTAAATAAAAGCAAATGATACAAACAGTACTATAGGCATAGCTAGCAACATTGCAGCCAAGGTAGTATTTCTTTTACTCAGTTCAGTTGCAATTATAATAATTGCAATAGCGATAAAGGTCTTAACAAGATATAACATATTTTTTAAGATTCAAAAGATTATGAAAGATTC
>JAQCBB010000009.1 GCA_027621535.1 Pseudomonadota bacterium
GTTTCCCCCATTGTCCAAAATTCCCCACTGCTGCCTCCCGTAGGAGTCTGGACCGTGTCTCAGTTCCAGTGTGGCTGATCGTCCTCTCAGACCAGCTACTGATCGTCGCCTTGGTAGGCTTTTACCCTACCAACAAGCTAATCAGATATCGGCCGCTCCAATAACGCAAGGTCCGAAGATCCCCTGCTTTCACCCGTAGGTCGTATGCGGTATTAGCTAATCTTTCAATTAGTTGTTCCCCATTACTGGGCACGTTCCGATATATTACTCACCCGTTCGCCACTCGCCATCAGAGAGCAAGCTCTCCATGCTGCCGTTCGACTTGCATGTGTAAAGCATCCCGCCAGCGTTCAATCTGAGCCAGGATCAAACTCTTCAGTTTAATCTTGTCTATTACTAAAACTTTCTAATAAATTTAAGAAAGTTAGATAAATCGCTTTGTGCTTTTTTTAAAAACTCAAATTCATTCACAAGGTTAACTAGCCTAAGCTAGTGTGGTCTTGTTCACAAATTTGTGTAAGCACTATATTTTTTGAGTGTGATTGTAAACAATCACTGACCTCAATCAATAAGTACCCACACTTATCAGTTGCATATTGTTAAAGATCATTTCGATTGGTTGCGGGGACAGGATTTGAACCTGTGACCTTCGGGTTATGAGCCCGACGAGCTGCCAGACTGCTCCACCCCGCGATCGAGTATATCACCACCAAATTGTTATTTTCTGAGTGATCTTGGCACCGGTAGTGCCAAAGAAGCGAAACTATATCAGGTTTAAAACTACCTT
The DNA here is from genome assembly GCA_027621535.1 of Pseudomonadota bacterium. GTDB lineage: Bacteria > Pseudomonadota > Gammaproteobacteria > Burkholderiales > Methylophilaceae > BACL14. The sequence goes on from JAQCBB010000009.1 coordinate 788, forward strand.
GTCAAACACTTTGTTGCTATTTTTTTATATTTTTTTTGTTAACCGTTTGTAACAAAGATCAGGTTTATTTTGCAATAAATTTATTCACTTTATTCACGTACCCAATTGGATCGTCAAGTTGCCCACCTTCAGCCAAGATTGCTTGATCAAAAATAACCGAAGCGTAATCGTTAAAGACTTGATTTTCATCAACTTTTTCTAATTTTTTAATTAACTCATGATTCGGATTAATCTCTAAAATCGGTTTACTTTCCGGAGTATTTTGTCCTGCTGCTTTTAAAATCCTCTCCAGATTTCCAGAAATATCATGTTCGCCCACTACCAAGCAAGCCGGCGAATCAGTTAAACGATGGGTAACTTTGACATCTTTTACTTTTTCACCCAATGTTTTTTTAATACGCTCAATAATACCTTTTGCCTGTTTTTCTATTTTTTGTTTTTCTGCTTTTTGATCTTCATTATCTAATTTACCAAGGTCTAAGTCTCCTTTTGCGATTGACTGAAGCTTTTTCCCATTGAATTCATACAAACTAGACACGAGCCATTCATCCACACGATCACTCAACAGCAAGACTTCGATATCTTTTTTCTTAAAGATTTCCAAATGAGGGCTATTTTTAGCAGCCTGATGTGAATCTGCGGTTATAAAATAAATTACCTCTTGCCCTTCAGGCATATTCTTGATGTAAGCATCTAAACTGATCTTTTGCTGGTCTGTCTTCGAAGTGGCAAAACGTAGTAACTTCGCAATATTTTCTCGGTTGGCAAAATCTTCAGCCGGCCCCTCTTTTATGACCTTGCCAAACTGATTCCAAAAAATTTGATAATCATCAGGTTGCTTATCGGCCATAGTTTGTAGGGATGTTAATACCCTTTTGGTGACCCCAGATTTAATGGTATCCACTAAGGGGCTATCTTGAAGTATTTCTCTGGAAACATTTAACGATAAATCTTGTGAATCAATCACTCCTTTTACAAAACGAAGGTATTGAGGAACAAGCTTCTCATTGGCATCCATAACAAAAACTTTGCGCACATACAGCTTGATTGAATTTTGATTGTCTCGATCATATAAGTCAAACGGTGCCTTCTTAGGAATAAATAACAAAGAGGTGTACTCTGCTTTTCCCTCGACACGATTGTGATAATAGGCAAGAGGTGCATCAGAGTCATAAGAGAGTGATTTATAAAACTCTTCATACTCTTTTTTCTTAATATCCGACTTATTTCGTGTCCAAATCGCATTGGTGTTGTTAATGGTTTCTAGTTCGGTTAACTTGACCATCTCCTCTTTTTTCATTTCTGTCTTATACATCTGAATCGGAATAGAAATATGATCCGAATATTTGCGAATGATCGACTGGAGTCTCCAGGAGTCTAAAAACTCATGTTCCTCATCTTTTAATTTTAAAATGACAGTTGTCCCACGTGTGTCTTTTTTAATTTCATCAATGGTAAACTCGCCGTCAGCTTGAGAAGTCCAGCGATATGCCTGTTCTTGACCCGTTTTAAGAGTTTCCACCACGACTTCTTTAGCAATAATAAAAGAGGAATAAAACCCAACCCCAAATTGTCCAATCAAATTGGCATCTTTTTTATACTCGCCAGATAAATTAGCAATAAATTCCTTTGTACCCGAACGCGCAATCGTTCCCAAATTATTAATCAAGTCTTCACGATCCATGCCTATACCATTATCAGCAATAGTTAGCGTTTTAGTGGATTTATCGAAATCAACGATGACCTTCAATTCTGAATCGTTGCCATATAACTTGTCATTATCTAGGGCTTGAAATCTTAATTTATCCGTCGCATCACTTGCATTTGAAATCAGCTCTCTTAATGCAATCTCTTTATTGCTGTATAAAGAATGGATCATAAGATTGAGAAGTTGTTTCACTTCCGTTTGGAAATTTAGCTTTTCTGATTTAGACATAAATTTTATTTATAGTGATTGATGATTACTAAATAGTGGGGGTAAATTTTAATTTTTCAAGCGTTGAGGATTTTTTTTTGCGCCTCGTAAGCCAAATGAAATCCCATAGTTGCAGTAACCATTACGGATGAACCGTAGCCAGAGCAACTTAAGTTATTCGAAAAATCTGCGCATACGTCGGGCTTGATTACTTGCTCATTCGAAAAAACCGAAGCGATGGCTAATTTTTTTTTAGATGGGTATCTTTTTTTTAATACTTTTCTTAATTTTGCTAATAGCGGATCCCCAAAAGTTTCAAATAAATCTGCGGTCTTAATCATAGAGGGATTTTTTCTTCCTCCCGCTCCACCAGATATCAAAAGTTTTATTTTATTGCTTAAGCAATGCTCAACTAAATCAATCTTCACTGAAACTTGATCAATGGCATCGATGACAACGTCCATATCTTTATGAATGAGCGTTTCTAAATTATCTTTATCCAAAAACTGGTCTATTAAATTCAGTTTACAATTTGAATTTATACTCGTCACTCTCTCAGCTAAAGCCTGAATTTTAGATATGCCTACATTATGTTCATAGGCTTGTATTTGACGATTGATGTTTGATGCCACAATATGATCCATATCAATTAAAGTCAATTCACCGAAACCTTGACGCACTAAACTTTCAACCACCCAAGAACCAACACCCCCCAAACCAATCACACACACATGACTATGACTTATTCGCTCAAATTGATTTTTTCCGAGTAAATTTTGCGTACTTAAAAAGTTATCTTTGTTTATTGGCATGGTTATTTTTCTAATATGACCACAGCACTGGCGATTCTTTTTTCATCAGAAATAGATAAGTGATAAGTAACAATATGCTGTTGTTTCATATAAGCGCTGATTTTTTTATCCAAAACTAAGTAAGGTTGACCCATTGAATTATTGGCCACCTGTATTCCCTGAAAGGTGACAGGATGTCGGAATCCAATTCCTAAGGCTTTTGAAAAAGCCTCCTTGGCAGCAAATCTTTTTGCTAAAAATTGGATATGATTTTTTTTATCACTAAACATCTCAAACTCTTCTGGATTAAGAATTCTTCTTGCAAAATGATGGCCAAATTTCTCGTAAATTTTTTTTATACGCTCAATCTCAACAACATCATTTCCAATACCAAAGATCATGCTATGCCTTAATCAAAGATTTCATTTTTTTTATGGCGTTATCCCAACCAATGAATAATGCTTCAGCTACGATTGCATGGCCAATATTTAACTCATCAATATGTTTAACCGCAGTCATGGCGGAAACATTAGTATAATTTAATCCATGCCCAGCATTAATAATCAAATTATGCTGGGCCGCGTATTCAGCCATACGGGTTATTTTTTCTAGCTCCAATTGTTGTTGTTTCCCATGAGTGTCGGCATAGCCCCCTGTATGGAGCTCAATCACAGGGACCTGCATTTTAATAGCAGAATCAATCACTTCAATGTCAGGGGCAATAAATAATGACACCCTAATGTCATGATGAGCTAGCTCATTGACAATTGTTTTAATCTGATGGTAATTATTTTTAAGGTCTAAGCCTCCCTCTGTTGTTCTTTCTTCTCTTCTTTCAGGGACAATACAAACGTCTTCAGGCATAATTTCTAATGCGATCTTTAACATTTCGTCTGTTGCCGCCATCTCTAAATTCATTTTTGTTTGGATGATGGGTTTTAAATCAAATAAATCATGATCTTGCATGTGCCTTCGATCTTCTCTGAGATGTAATGTAATGCTATCGGCTCCCGACGATTCAGCAATCTTTACCGCATCTACAATACTCGGGTATAAGGTTCCACGCGCTTGTCGAATTGTTGCAATATGATCAATATTTATTCCAAGCTTCATTTTCTTTCCGTTTCATTTTTTAAAAATAATTCTTTAGTTTTTAATATATTATTTCCCATATAAAAATTGATGAGATAGCGCATTAATAATTTACTTTCCTTTGCTGTGACTGGATCTTGATAATCATCGTTAGCCATATCTTTAAGCGTTTTGCCTCTTAATTTAATTCCATTATTGGTTTTTTCTAATAAAGATGCCCCATACTCTGCTTCAAACCTATACAGTTGGTTGGTAATAATTTCATTACCATCCTCGTCTTCTAAAAGTTTAACTTGATAACCAAGCTCCTCAAGTAACTTTATCTCAAAACTTCTCAGAATTTTTTCATAATCATTTGATGATGATAGCTTTTGAAGACAAGTATGATAAAAATTAAAAAAACTTTGAATTGGCTCATCCTTGGAGAGCATCTTGATTATAAGTTCATTCATATAAAATCCACAAACTAATCCTTGATCCTGCAATCCTAGATATTTTGAAGTCCATTCCACGCTAAATAAAGTTTTTAAATCGCCGTCACCAGACCAAGTTGCTTGAACTTGTTGGAAAGGTTGTAGATATCCTCTGAGTAAAGATCGGGGGCGTCTAGCGCCCTTAGCTAATAAAGATAATCTTCCATAATTTTCAGAGAATATCTCAACTAAAAGACTTGTTTCCTTGAAGGGATAGGTATGAAGAATATAAATATTTTGGTCATCAAAACGCATTGCATTATATTCCTAATGACTTTAAAGCTCTTGCATCATCAAACCAATTTTTTTGCACCTTAACCCAAACTTCTAACCAGACTTTAGAGCCAAATAATTTTTCCATATCCCTTCGAGAATCTGAAGATATTCTTTTAAGCTTTTCACCATTTTTTCCAATAAGCAATGGCTTTTGGCTATCCTTGTCAACTAAAATCGATGCAAAAACTCTTCTTAAATTTCCAGTTGTTTGAAAATCATCTATTTCAACCGCAATAACATAGGGGAGCTCATCTCCAGTTAAACGAAATATTTTTTCGCGAATAATTTCAGCCGCCAAAAATCGTTCATTTTTATCAGTAATTTCATCCGCATCAAAAATAAATGGTTGTTGTGGAAGAAATTCCCGTATTTCTTCTAAAATAACTTTTTGGTTATCTTTTAATTTAATAGAGGCAGGGATAATTTTTTTAAAAAAATTAAGCTCTGTATTTAGCTTTATTAATTCCAAGACCTGATTCTTATTTTTAATTTTATCAATTTTATTGATTAGGTTAATGATGGGCACATTTGATGGGATTTGATTTAATAGTTTTTTTTCAACCTCATTTAATTCTTGTGGCTCAGACATAAAAATAACCAAATCAACGACATGCATAACGGTAGTCACTGATTTATTCATTCTTTTATTCATTTCATTTAAGAACTTTTGTTGATAACCAGGAGTATCCACGAATATATATTGAGTGTTCTTTTCAGTATGAATGCCCAGGATCTGATTTCGAGTTGTTTGTGCTTTTCTGGAGGTAATGGACAGCTTCTGACCAAGAATAAAATTTAACAAGGTAGACTTTCCAACATTGGGTTGACCGATGATTGCTACCTTGCCGCATTTTTGGTCCATCATGTTAATTTTTCTTTTACTAAAGGTATGGCAACTGTTGCTGCTTCTTGTTCTGATGCCCGTCGTGAGGCTCCAGAGGCTTCAGCCGATATACTTAATTGTTGCACCGTACACCTTACAATAAATTCCTGAGCATGAGCCTCACCTTTAATTTCAATCACTTCATACTTTGGAAGCATCAATTTTTTAGATTGCAAAAGTTCTTGCAATGCTGTTTTTGAATCCTTATCAATTCTAGCTGGATTTATTTGGTCCAACCAATCATTAAAGTTATGCAGTATAAACTTTTGTGTAGGCTCTAAGCCCCCGTCTAGATATAATGCACCGATGATGGCTTCAAAGCAGTCTGCTAGTATAGAAGGTCTTCTCCATCCAGCACTTTTTAATTCACCTTCACCAAGCAAAATAAAGTCACCTAACTTTATTTTTGAAGCTACCTCTGCCAAAGAGCTCGCTTTCACCAATGAGGCCCTGAGTCTGCTTAAATCACCTTCGGGCAAATTAGGAAATTTTTTAAATAAAGACTCTGCAATTGTAAAATTAAGAATGCTATCGCCAAGAAATTCTAACCGCTCATTATTTTCACCATCGTAACTTCTATGAGTTAAAGCTTTTTCAAGCAACTTAGTTTCTTTAAAAGAATAATTTAACAACTCTATTAACTGCTTTATTTTCAAATCATCCATTATTTAATCCAAGAACCAATTCGATTGAAGTCATTAAAGTTTAACCAAATTATAAAAGCTTTACCCACAAGCAAGTCGTCTGGGACAAATCCCCATACCCGACTATCAGATGAATTATCTCTATTGTCGCCCATAGCGAAATAATGTCCTTCAGGGACAATGAATTCAATAGTTTCCGATGGGATGTCATGAATCAAAATTGAATGGCTCAGGTTGTTATTAGTTTCTAAAAATTCTTTTGCTTTTAAGCTTAAATCCTCATTAAACTGATACTCATACTCTCCTAAATAGGTTTGCGACAATTGTTGATTATTAATAAATAATTTTTTGCTTTCATAGCGGATTGTATCTCCTGGAAGCCCAATCACCCTTTTAATATAATCAATAGATGGATCTTTTGGGTAATGAAACACAAAAACATCTCCCCGCTCTGGAGATCTAATTTTATAGATTAATTTATTAAATACAGGCAATCTCAGTCCATATGAAAATTTGTTCACAGCAATAAAATCGCCAGCAATTAATGTTGGCATCATAGAGCCAGATGGAATCTTAAATGGCTCAATAAGGAAAGTTCTAATGACAAACACTAAAAGCAGAATGGGAAAAAATTCTCGAGCAATCTTTATTAATTTTAATAGCCATGAATTCGAGGATGATTGTGAAATTTTAAATAAAATATCAACTATGAAAACTAATCCAAATACAAAGGTTGATAACATCAAGATCATAGCAAAAATCATTTGTCATCCACTTTTAAAATAGCTAAAAAAGCTTCTTGAGGAATTTCAACATTTCCAACCTGTTTCATTCTCTTTTTCCCCTCTTTTTGTTTTTCTAATAATTTTCTTTTTCTACTCACATCACCACCATAACACTTTGCCAAAACGTTTTTTCGCATAGCTTTCACGGTCTCGCGAGCAATAATATTAGCTCCAATTGCTGATTGAATGGCTACATCAAACATTTGCCTTGGAATCAATTCTCTCATTTTAGCAGCTAGATCTCGACCTCTATATTTACTATTTAATCGATGGACTATTGTTGATAGCGCATCTACTCGTTCGCCATTGACAAGAATATCTAATTTAACCAGATCAGAGGCTCGAAATTCTAAAAAATCATAATCCATTGAAGCATACCCTCTCGATACAGATTTTAACTTATCAAAAAAATCTAATACCACTTCATTTAGTGGGATTTCATAGGTCAACATCACTTGCCTCCCCAAGTATTGCATATTCTTTTGCTCGCCTCTCTTTTCGTTTGCTAAAGTCATAACCGATCCAACATAATCTTGAGGCATTAAAATACTCAAGGTAATAATAGGTTCTCGGATTTCCTCGATGGTTGAAAGATCAGGAAGTTTGGATGGGTTTTCAATTTGTTTGATATCTCCATTTTTTAACAGTAATTCATATACTACTGTTGGTGCAGTGGTAATCAATTCCATCTCGTATTCTCGCTCTAACCTCTCTTGAATAATATCCATATGCAGCAGACCTAAAAATCCGCATCGAAAACCAAATCCAAGCGCACTTGAGTTTTCTGGTTCAAACTTTAACGAAGCATCATTTAAACTTAGCTTCTCAAGAGAAGTTCTTAGTGCCTCAAATTGATTTGACTCAACAGGGTAAAGGCCTGCAAATACTTGTGGTTTAATTTCTCTAAATCCCGGTAAAGATGATTCTGCAGGTTTTGCAGTGTGGGTAATGGTATCTCCCACTTTGGCTATTGCTAATTCTTTAATTCCAGCAATAACAAAGCCCACTTCACCAGCCTCAAGTTTTTCTTTTATGAGTGGTTTTGGTGTAAAAATACCAACTTGATCAACATTGAAATATCGTCCATTAGACATTAAAGTTATTTTGTCTTTCGTCGTTAAAATACCTTCGACAATTCTTACCAACATGACAACGCCAACGTAATTATCGAACCAAGCATCAATGATTAAAGCTTGTAAATTATTTTTTGGATCACCTTTTGGAGGAGGAACGAATGAAACTATTTTTTCCAATATATCTGGGATTCCTAAACCCGTTTTGGCCGAACAAGGAATGGCATCTGATGCATCAATTCCAATCACATCCTCTATTTCACCTTTTACCCGCTCAGGATCAGCTGAAGTTAGATCCATTTTATTAAGTACGGTAAAGACTTCGACATTTTGGTCTAATGCAGTGTAACAATTGGCGACTGTTTGCGCTTCAACTCCCTGGGAAGCATCAACCACCAATAAACCACCTTCACAAGCTGCAAGTGAGCGGCTTACCTCATAGGTAAAATCTACATGTCCAGGGGTATCAATTAAATTTAAAATATAATCTTGCCCATTTTTGGCTTTGTATTTTAAAGTCACTGTTTGAGCTTTAATGGTAATGCCTCGCTCTCGCTCAAGATCCATAGAATCTAAAACCTGGTCATCCATTTCTCGATCTGCCAAACCTCCACAAGACTGGATTAAGCGATCAGCTAAAGTAGATTTACCATGATCAATGTGAGCGATAATTGAAAAGTTTCTTATATTTTTTTGCATGAAAGTTTAATAATATGAACAAATAAAGGCGCATACGCGCCTTTAATGTGATTTTACCCTAATCAATTCTAATTGGTTATTTTAATTGGAACGTAAAGTGTATCCCCGTTACGATAAACAAGTAAGGCAATTGTTTTGCCTTTTGCAATCTTTTGAATGGCTTGATTAAATGACTGAGCTGATGTAATTGGATTATTATTTAATCCTAAAATTACATCGCCTTTCCTGATCCCAGCATTCAGTGATGCATCTGCAGATTCAACGACTATGACACCTGTATTTTCTTTGATTTGCTTTTTCTGCTGCGGAGTTAAATCTTTCACAACTAATCCGATTCTATTTTTTTGTATTTGATCAGGATTTTTGCGTGCAACCACCATTTCATCAGTAGGCATTTCACCAATTGTTATGCTTAAACTTTGTTCTTTTCCTTGTCTCAGAATAGCAACAGAGGCTTTAGTATTTGGCTTTGTCGCAGAGACAAATTTTGGTAAATCTGAAGATATTTTAATATCTTTTTCGTTAAACTTTATAACAACATCCCCTGGTTTAAGTCCACCCTTATCTGCTGGAGACTCTTTTTCCACCCCAGCAACCAAAGCGCCTTGTGTTGTTTTCATTCCAAATGATTCGGAAAGTTCTTTGCTAATTTCTTGAATGGCAATTCCCAACCAACCTCTTGAAACCTTACCCTCTTTTTGTAGTTGCTCTGCTACGTCAATAGCAACATCTATGGGTATAGCAAAAGAGAGTCCCATATAACCCCCTGTTCTTGAATAAATTTGAGAATTAATACCCACAACTTCACCAAAAGTATTAAATAGAGGGCCGCCTGAATTACCAGGATTAATTGCTACATCAGTTTGAATAAAAGGGACATAATTTTCTTGCGGTAAGTTTCTTCCCAAGGCGCTAACAATTCCAACGGTCATAGTACTTTCCAAACCAAAAGGAGAACCAATAGCCGCAACCCACTCACCAACTTTAAGTTTTGAAGGATCGCCAATATTTACTTTTGGTAGATTGTCTGCCTTAATTTTTAAAACCGCCACATCCGTCCTTTTATCAACGCCAAGTACCTCAGCTTGAATTTCTCTCTGATCACTCAACTTAACAATAACTGTATCCGCGTCATTAACGACATGGGCATTTGTGATGACAATACCTTTTGTATCAATAATAAAGCCTGAACCAGTTCCTATGACTTGCTTTTCCTGCGGCGTATTTCCATTTGGAGGAATCCCCCCAGGAAAACCCGGTATTCCGAATCGCTTAAAAAACTCTTGTAAATGTTCATCATACGGAAACGGTGGTGTGTTTCCTGGTTGAATCATGGTATTTTTAATTGAGGTAATGTTTACAACCGTTTTGCCTTGATTTTCGGCAAGCTCAGTAAAGTTAGGAAGAGTTACTGAGTTACTTATTAACGGGAACAAGATTACAAAAAGTGAAATCACAGTTTTAAAGAATTTCATAAAAAAATATCTCCAAATTAATTAAAGTATTTACTGATTCTAAGATTCAAATCCAAGCCAGAGGATCTTGTAAACTTTCGACTTATTGTAATCCCAAAAAAAACTCCAAAAATCGCTCCTAACAAGGAATATCCGACCGTATTGAAGTAATATTGTGCCAAAGACAAAAAAAATAAGAGTGAAATGAGAGGAACAAAATAAATCATCAGAGAAATTTTTAACAGTTTTCTTTCATCGTAATGAATATTAACAATATCTCCTTGTTTTACCTGAATATTTTTATCAACTACGATTAAATCACTTTTATGATTCAAAAACTTTCCCCACAGGGAGTTACCACAACCTTGGTTCTTGCCACATAATCCACAAGGCTGGTCACGGTATGACTCTAAAAAAATTTTAGAGCTCGTGATCTTTACCACAATTCCCTTATCGCTCATTTAATTAAATTGACATTGTCAATTAAGATTGACAAAGTATTCATTGGCACAGCGCCAACCGCCATAATCTGATAACCTTGTTTGTATTTAGCATGAATGTTATTTGAACCCTTTTGGGTCGAACCCGTTTGCGGTTTTTGATTTTTTGGAACAGGGTGTATAAAAACTGAAATATAGGATAAGCCGTCAGAGTATACTATCTGATGAGCAATCGCGTTCAAGCCTGAATATCGTTTAGCATTATAGCTAACCTCTTCAAAACCTTGTGGCAATTGTTCAACACTCCAAAATTTTCGAACAGATTGTGAAATTTTATTTTCTTCGTTAATAATATATTTTTTTTGAGGGTCAACGGTTGGACTAAACCAACTCACATCGTAATTGGAAAGAAATTCTAAGTTTGTAAAAGATATGTTTTCAATAGTTTTTTGATTATTATCAATAACCATTAACTTAAGGGGTAAGTATGTCTCGTTATCAAGCCATAAATGATAATTAAAACGATATTGATCTTTAGGATTAAGCACAATCATCGTCGATTGACGATTCGCCACTCGGAATGCCCCCCCATTAAAAATGGAATAGTTTTCTTTCAGTCTCTCAACATTAGCTGGAAAAATATTAGGGAACAGGCGGGCATTTTTATTTCTCTGTATAAGAATATTGTCATTATTGTTGTAGTATAAAAATGCGTCTGTTTGATGCATCAGCAACAAATTAGGCGCGCCATCTATCTTTTCAATTTTAAGAAATTCTTCATTTTTATGGTTAACATGAATCATCCGAGTGGAGTGTATATCTTGGTTTTCATCAACACTATTTAATATCCCTGAATAGCTTAGGTTCTGACTTGCAAGCGATGCTCTATTAATTTTTTCCCAAAGATCAGACTCAGAAGCAGTCATGCCTGAAAAAGAGACAAAAAGAAGAAACAAGAATTTAATCATACTAAATATTGGAGTGATATCCAGCTTCTAGATAGTAATTTGGATTTCGTGTTGTAATTGAAAAATGATCTTCAATGATTTCAAGAGATATATCATCAGAAGCTAAAATCTCATTCACTGAATAGTTATTAGAAGATGAATTGAAATGAAAATTTGTGGCCAAAGATAATATAAAAGCAATTAATAAACCCAAGGCAAACACGAACACGTATTTCTTGTAATCAAAACTTACTGAGGATTGATTGGATCTGAAGAAACCATTATAAAATTGAGTAGGCTCATTATTAATTTTTGACATAATTTTTGAAGTCAGCATCGGATCAACATCTAGATATTCATTATTTATCACATCGCTAATCATTAGATATGTTCTATATTTTGATAAAGCATTAGAGTTTTTGGCAAGCTCATTGAGGCTTACATCAAAATCTTTGCCTTTCAGTTCATTATCAATTATTGATGATATTATTTCTGACATTTAATTTAATTCCTTACGTGTTATTTTTACCATCTTTTGTTAGATGTTTCAATCAAGGGTTTTAACTTTTCTGCAATCGATTCACGAGCTCTAAATATTCTCGAACGCACTGTTCCGATTGGGCAATCCATAATCTCAGCAATTTCTTCATAACTCAAACCATCAATTTCTCTAAGTGTAATGGCTGACTTTAACTCTTCAGGAAGTTGTTCAATTGTCTCATTTACAGTAGCCGCAATTTCCTTAGTCATCAACGCGCTTTCAGGAGTTTCGTATGACCTTAAATCACCTGCATCGTCAAAATTCTCAATATCTTCAAGCTCTACATCGTTCATAGCCTTTGGTCTTCGACTGAGTGCCATTAAATGATTTTTTGCGGTATTGACACCGATTCGATAAAGCCATGTATAAAAAGCACTATCCCCACGGAAATTATTTATTGCTCGGTAAGCTTTAATAAAAGAATCTTGGACAATATCTTCTATCTCAGACTGGTCTCGAACCATTCTCGAGAGTAAACGAAATAATTTTTTATTATATTTTTCTACAAGGACGCCAAAAGCCTGTTTATCGCCTTTTTGTGCTTTTTCTACGAGTACTTGATCTATTTCGCGCTCCGGATTTTTCGGAGGATAATTCATATTATTCTTATTTTGTGTGTCAGAATTTTCACTGTACACTCTTCTATTTAATTCAACAACTTTTAAGATATGCATTTTTTTGTCCTCTTATCTGAATCTGATAGCCTTTCAATAGAAAGGTTCAAATAATTAGATGCAATTTGATGTCTTAATTATTGGAGCTGGGCTCGCAGGTCTCTCCTCAGCTTTAAAGTTTGATAGCAATATATCAGTTGCTCTTATTGTTAAGAGACAGTTATCACTAAGTTCAAGTCACTGGGCACAAGGTGGCGTTGCGGGTGCGATCAATAGTGATGATAATTTTAATTTGCATGAGCAAGATACAATTTCTGCTGGGGCTGGATTATGTCAATTAGAAACAGTTAGGCATGTCGTTCGAAATAGTGATTTATCTATCCAATGGCTAATAGACCAAGGAGTTGAATTTACAAAAGTTGATGGGAAAAACTCTCTCCATCTAACGCGTGAAGGTGGTCATTCTTTAAATCGAATAGCGCATGTTGCAGATTTTACAGGCAAAGCCATACAAGATACTTTAATCCAAAAAGTACTCGGCCAAAAGAATATTACTGTTTTTGAAGAGCATTCAGCAGTAGATTTAATTGTTTCGACCAAGCTTAAAAATAAATATTTACCAGAAAGATGCTTGGGTGCATATATTTTAGAAAATCAAACAGGCAAGGTGTTTAGCATATCTGCAAAAAAAACTATTTTAGCAACCGGTGGGGCATCAAAAGCTTATTTATATACCACCAATCCTCCTGTAAGCACCGGTGACGGAGTCGCTATGGCATGGCGTGCTGGATGTGAAATTCGAAATATGGAGTTTATTCAATTTCATCCCACTTGCCTTTATCATCCGATGGAGCGGTCTTTTTTAATATCTGAAACTGTTCGTGGGGAGGGTGGAGTCCTTCACCTTCCTAATGGTGAAAAATTTATGCATAAATATCATGAGTTAGAAGATCTTGCACCTCGGGATATTGTAGCTCGAGCAATTGATAGTGAAATGAAGCAATATGGTTTAGAGCATGTGTATTTAGATATATCAATGCTGGATAAAAAATACATTAAAAAAAGGTTTCCAAGCATTTACTCACATTGCTTAAAACTAAATATTGACATGACATCTGAGCCAATCCCTGTTGTCCCAGCAGCCCATTATTCATGTGGTGGAGTGGCAACTGACCTTAATGCAATGACAACCCTTGAGGGATTATATGCAGTAGGCGAAACAGCTTGTACCGGGCTTCACGGTGCCAATAGACTTGCTAGCAATTCCCTGCTTGAATGTTTAGTCTTTTCATCCTCAGCAATTAATCATATTTCTGAAAATCTAAGCTTGGAGCATATACCTCTCCCGGAATGGGACGAAAGTCGAGTGTCTAATCCAGATGAAGCTGTCATGATTTTGCAAGTTTGGAATGAGCTTAGAAGATTTATGTGGAACTATGTCGGCATTGTTCGCACAAACCAACGCCTTAAAAGAGCATACGGTCGAATTGAACTTTTAAAAGATGAGGTACAACATTATTATAATAATTTTCATATCAGCGCGGACTTGATTGAACTCAGAAATTTACTTCAAGTTTCAGAATTGATCGTAATTTCTGCGCTTCAAAGAAAAGAAAGCCGTGGTTTGCATTATAGCAAAGACTACCCACTTAGAGCAGAAAAAGCAGTTGATACAGTGATAAAGTTAAATAAAAAAAGTTAGGAAAAATATGAAAGTCTCAATGAATACTGTTGTTACCATCGATTTTGAACTCAAAGATAGTGACGGAAAAGTTTTAGAAAAAAGCAAAGAGCCGATTTCTTATCTTCATGGAGGGTTTGATAATATTTTTCCAAAAATTGAAGAGGCTATTCATGGCAAAACTCAAGGAGATGAAGTAGAAGTTTTTCTTGAACCTAAAGATGCTTTTGGAGAATACGACGAAGACTTGGTAAATATTGAATCCGAGGATAAATTTCCTGAGAAAAATGTCAAAATTGGAATGCAGTTTGAGGGAGAGGATGTGTCAGGTGATGAGGTCGTGTTTACCATAACTGATATTGCTGATGGTAAAGTTGTTGTCGATGGCAATCATCCTTATGCAGGTCTAAGGGTAATGTTCAAAGCAAGAATTGTAGAGGTTCGTTCAGCCAATCAAGAAGAAATTGAACATCAGCATGTGCACGGTCCTGGTAGACACCATCATCATTAATGTTTTAATTCATCGCTCATATGTTTTTGAACAATCTTTATAAAATCATCATAAATTTTTCCGTTAGAAGCTAGAATATTACCTGTTTTAAGCCAAGCTTGTTTTTCGTTAAAATCAGAAACAATTCCCCCTGCTTCTTTTACCAATAAAGCTCCCGCTGCAATATCCCATTTAGATAAACCTATTTCCCAAAAACCATCAAACCAACCGGCAGCAACATAGGCCAAATCAAGAGCTGCGGATCCTGGTCTTCTAATTCCTGAAGTGCTTAGCACCATCTCTTCAAACATTTTTAAGTAGCAGGGTAAATGAGAAAAATCTCTGAAAGGAATACCTGTTCCAATTATAGAATCTTTTAATTTTGTCTTTTTTGATACCCGAAGACGTCTATCATTTAAAAATGCTCCTCTCCCTTTTGTTGCCGTAAATAAATCATTTCGATTGGGATCATAAATAACCGCTTGGGTGATTTCACCTTTGTGCATTAAAGCAATAGAGACACAGTACTGGGGAAATTGATGAAGAAAATTTGTTGTGCCATCTAATGGATCAATAATCCAAATAAACTCAGAATTGTTATCATTAAATCCGGACTCTTCGCCCAAAAAACCATGAGTTGGGTATGCTGTTTTTAGGGTATCAATGATTATTTCTTCAGACGCTAAATCAACTTCAGATACGAAATCATTAGCAGATTTATTTTTAACTGTTAACCTATCTATATCTTCTGCGGCTCTTAATATCATGGAGCCAGCTTTTCGGGCTGCTTTAACTGCAGTATTCAGCATTGGATGCATTTTTTTTGTATGAATTTCTTAATTAATAATAATGTGTCATTCTAATGGAATAAAATGAATTCAAAAAAAGAAATTTACAAAAACATAACTTTTATTCTGTCTCATACCAGTCACCCTGGGAATATTGGTTCCGCTGCAAGAGCAATGAAAACGATGGGCTTTCATAACCTTGAGTTGATATGCCCTGAAAAATTTCCTGATCCAGAGGCAGATGCATTAGCCTCAGGAGCTGGAGATGTTTTAGAAAAAACTAAGGTAAATGTAAATATCGAGGAGGCCTTAAGTCGAAGCAATATCATTATTGGATTTACCGCACGTAAGCGAGAATTATCTCAAGAACATCTTCCTTCCCATGAAGTAGCTAAAAAAATAATTAAGCTTGGGGTCTCTAATAAAATAGCGCTTTTGTTTGGAAATGAAACCTCAGGTTTATCTAATGATGAAATTCAACATTGTCACTACTTAGGTTACATTGACGCTAATCAGAATTACTCATCACTTAATTTATCTCAAGCAGTTCAGGTTATGGCTTATGCGCTTCGACAGGAGATTAATCTAAATGAATTTAATACCTCAACTAAAAAGAGAGTAATAGCCAGCTTTGCTGAACAGAATGGTTTTTATGGGCACCTTGAAGGCACATTAAAAAATTTAGATTTATACGACGAAGTTCAAGGCAAAAGACTCATGCATCGAATACGACTGATGTTCAATAGAATTCAGATGGATAAAGATGAAGTAAATATTTTTAGAGGAATATTAAATCAAATTAATAAAAAAATTGATTAGAAACCGACTATTTTAGTCAGTTATTTTTTGTGATAACATTCTGATTCTATTTTTAGTTGCAATAAAAAATTATGTTTTTTAAACAATTTCGGGATGATTTGGCTGTTGTTTTTCAAAGAGATCCTGCTGCCCGAAACTTTATTGAAATTTTGTTAACCTACCCTGGGGTCCATGCAGTCCTTTTTCATCGACTTGCTCACCGTTTGTGGTTATTAAAATTAAAATTGATTGCGCGCATGGTTTCACATCTTGGACGCTTTCTCACTGGTATAGAAATACATCCTGGTGCAAAAATTGGGCAAAGATTTTTTATTGACCATGGGATGGGTGTAGTGATAGGAGAAACTTCAATTATTGGTAATGACTGTACCCTTTACCACGGGGTAACGCTTGGAGGTACGACTTGGAACAAAGGAAAAAGACATCCAACACTTGGTGATAACGTGGTGATTGGTGCGGGCGCAAAAGTGCTGGGTCCAATAATGATAGGTAAAAATTCAAAGGTAGGTTCTAATGCAGTTGTTGTGTCTGATATTCCAGAGGATTCTACTGCTGTCGGTATTCCAGCCAAAATTATCGAAAGTGATCAAACGTTGAGTAAATTTAGTGCCTATGCTGTTGGGAAAGATCCGTCTGATCCTGTTCTCAATTCAATTGATGAGATTCTTACTTTGCTCGATAAACAACAAAAAGAAATCGACTCTCTGAAACATAAATAATTGAACTTTATCAATTAATAGTTGACAAAATTACTCAAGTTTTTATAGAATTTTAATTATGAAATTAACTACAAAAGGAAGATTTGCAGTTTCTGCTATTTTAGACATTGCCTTAAATCAAAAACAGGGTCCTGTTACATTGCTTGCCGTTTCAGAAAGACAAGGTATTTCTTTGTCTTATCTTGAGCAGTTATTCAGTAAACTTAGAAGACGAGAAATAGTATCCAGTATCAGAGGACCAGGTGGAGGATACAAAATCATCAAAGCTTATACTGAAATTACGGTAAGACAAATTATTGCAGCTGTTGATGAAAAAATCGATGCTACTCAATGTGGTGGGACAGAAAATTGCCATGCAGGTAATCGATGCACGACCCACGATTTATGGATTTCAGTCAACAAAAAAATATTAAATTATCTTGATAGTTTATCCCTTCAAGACTTATATGATAACTATCACATTAGCCAAAATGATAAAAAAGGTCATCGAATTGATTTCTTCGAAAATCATTATGCAAAAGATAATGGAGCCAGAGTTTGAGTTCACTCTATTTTGACAATAATGCAACGACCATGGTTGATCCTGAGGTTTTGCAAAGCATGAAGGATTGCTGGGACTGTCAACTTGGAAATCCATCAAGTAATCATTCCTTTGGTCGAAAAGCTCACCGACTTGTGGAAGAGGCAAGAATTAAAGTAGCGAATGCAGTTGGAGCTTTGCCAAAAGAAGTATTTTTTACATCTAGCGGAAGTGAAAGTAACAATTGGTTCGTCAACGGTATGGCAAAAGTTAATCCCGATGCCAAATTTTTTTATGGTGCAACTGAGCATCCATGCATCTCTAAACCGATGCAACAACTGCAAAATATTGGGATTTTTTCTGGAGTAATACCTGTGAAAACATCCGGAGAAATTGACGAAACATTTTTTAAAAAAATTAATAAAAATGACATTAATATAGTGAGTTTAATGTATGTAAATAATGAGTCTGGCGTAATTCATGACTTAAAAAAAATAAAAGAAAATCTAGGCAACAACGTTTTACTGCATAGCGATGCAGTCCAAGCTCTTGGAAAAATTGAGTTAGCGTTTAATGATTTAGATATTGATGCCATCAGCATTTCAAGCCATAAAGTAAACGGGCCCCAAGGTGTTGCAGCCTTAATTATAAAAAATGGCTTAGATATTGAACCACTTATTTATGGTGGAGGACAAGAATCTGGTTTAAGAAGTGGTACTGAAAATATTGCATCAATTGTCGGTTTTGGTAAAGCTTGTGAACTCACTAAAGAGAAATTAAAAAAAACAACATATTTAAAAGAGTTAAGGGATTTTTTTGAAAAAAATATCAAGCTCATGAATGGATTTATTTTTGCTGAAACCAGTCCAAGAGTTGCCAATACCAGTTTTTTTGGTTTTCCAAATATTGATGGAGCAACCCTTATAACCGCATTGGATAAGCATGGAATTGGTATTGCTAGTGGATCGGCTTGTTCCTCGAATAATAAAGAACCAAGTCATGTGCTTTTAGCGATGGGAATAGAAGATCAACAAGCACAAAGCGCAATTCGATTAAGTCTTGGCGGCCAAAATACTAAAGAGGATGTTGTTTTCTTGCTGGAAAAAATAAAATTAGAGGTTAACCGCTTATTAACCTACACTTCATTAATGAATTAATTAAGGAAAAAAAATGAAATTACCGATTTATATGGACTATTCAGCCACCACACCAGTTGATAAGAGAGTGGCTGAAAGAATGATTCCTTTTATCACTGAGGAATTTGGTAATCCAGCGTCCAGAAGTCACCCGTATGGATGGACAGCTGAGAAAGCAGTTGAAGAAGCTCGAAGACAAGTTGCGGATCTTGTGAATGCTGACCCTAAAGAGATTGTTTGGACCAGTGGCGCTACTGAATCAAATAACCTTGCAATTAAAGGCACTGCCGAATTTTATAGCAAAGACAAGGGAAAACATATTATTACTGTAGCCACTGAACATAAAGCCGTAATTGATGCATTTCGAGAACTGGAGAGAATTGGGTATGAGGCAACTTATCTCACTCCTGAACCTAACGGCTTAATTAACATTGAAAAGTTTAAAGCAGCGATAAGACCTGATACTGTTTTAGCTTCGGTGATGTTTGTAAATAACGAAATTGGAGTGATTCAAGATATTAATTCGCTCGGAAATATTTGTAGAGAGCATAATGTAATTTTCCACGTTGACGCTGCACAAGCTACTGGAAAAGTAGATATTAACTTAGCCGAATTACCAGTCGATGTCATGAGTTTTTGTGCTCATAAAACTTATGGTCCAAAAGGCATAGGCGCCTTATATGTCCGACGTAAACCAAGAATTAGACTGCAAGCTCAAATGCATGGAGGAGGACATGAGCGTGGAATGCGCTCAGGGACATTAGCAACTCATCAAATTGTTGGTATGGGAGAAGCTTTCAAGATAGCAAAAGAAGAGATGCATGATGAAAATAAAAGAATTAAAAAATTACATGATCAGTTATTACATGGCCTCACAGAGATTGAAGAAGTTTATGTGAACGGTGACCTTACTCATAGAGTTCCTCACAATCTCAACATTAGTTTTAATTATGTTGAAGGAGAGTCTTTAATTATGGCCATCAAAGATATTGCTGTCTCCAGTGGATCTGCATGCACATCTGCCAGTTTAGAACCTAGTTATGTTCTCAGAGCTTTGGGGCGCTCCGATGAATTGGCACACAGCTCAATTCGATTTTCAATAGGACGTTACACCACCGAAGAAGATATCAATCATGCAATAGACTTATTAAAACAGAAAGTTGATAAATTAAGAGAACTATCTCCTCTTTGGGAAATGTTCAAAGATGGAGTTGATCTTGAAAAAGTTGAGTGGGCTGCTCATTAAAAATAAGGAGAAATTAAATGGCTTATAGCGATAAAGTTTTAGATCATTATGAAAATCCAAGAAATGTTGGATCTTTAGATAAAAATGATCCCAATGTAGGAACTGGGATGGTAGGTGCCCCAGCGTGTGGTGACGTCATGAAATTACAAATTAAATTAGGCAAAAACGGGCTTATAGAGGATGCTAAATTTAAAACGTATGGATGTGGTTCAGCCATAGCATCTAGTAGCTTAGTTACTGAAATGCTTAAAGGTAAAACTCTTGATGAGGCAGAATCAATTAAAAATTCTGCTATCGCTGAAGAGCTTGCGTTACCTCCTGTAAAAATTCATTGTTCTGTATTGGCTGAAGATGCGATTAAAGCTGCCATCAATGATTTAAAAAGTAAAAAATAAATGGCAATCTCTTTAACAAAAAAAGCCGCAGAAAGAGTTGATAAATACCTAAAAAACCGGGGTAAGGGGATTGGGTTGAGATTGGGTGTAAAAACAACAGGGTGCTCAGGAATGGCTTATACTCTTGAGTTTTTGGACCAGCAAAACCCAGAAGATGTGGTATTCGAAAGTAATAATATAAAAATTTATGTTGACCCTAAGAGCCTAGTTTATATCGATGGAACTGAACTTGATTTTACCCGTGAGGGTATTAATGACGGGTTTAAATTTAATAACCCAAATGTGAAAGATGAATGTGGCTGTGGTGAAAGTTTTACTGTGTAATGAAGTTTTTTGAAATCTTTGAATTAAAACCTACATTTAAAATCTGTCAAAATAATCTAAAAAAGAAATTTTTAGAGTTACAAAAAAAATATCATCCAGACAATTATGCATCTGCTTCTGGTCATGAGAAAACTTTAGCTTTACTGAATTCATCAATGATTAACGATGCATTTGAGATTTTGAAGGATGATCTAAAAAGAGCTGAGTATTTGCTTAAATGTAATAAGATAGAGCAAAAAAATCAAACAAATCCTGAATTCCTGATTAAACAAATGGAATATGAAGATTATCTTGAAGAAAATTCTCATCATTTAAATAAAATTGAAATGCTTCACAAAGAAATAGCACAAACTCTTGAATGCGAAATCGAAAAACTTACAATCTTATTTAATCAGAAAAATTTGGTTGCAGCATCAAATAAAATGAATGAATTAATATTTCTAAGCAAATTCAAGACAAAATTAAAACAAAGGATGCATCAAATCATTTAATGGCACTTCTTCAAATCTCAGAACCAGGAAAAAGCACAGAACCTCATCAAAGAAGGCTATCAATTGGAATTGATTTGGGAACAACAAACTCTTTAGTGGCTTCAGTAATAAGAGGAATTCCCACAATCATTTCAGATGGTGACCATCGCCTCATCCCTTCAAAAGTTTTATATCATGAAAATAATGTTTTAGTTGGACATGATATTCTAGAGTATAAAAATATAATTAGCAGTATCAAAAGATATTTAGGGAAAAAACTTAAAGATATTGATACCCGTTCTCTGCCTTTCAAAATAGATAAAGAACGTGAAGATATTTTTATACAAACACAACAGGGTCTAAAAACTCCAGTTGAAATATCATCTGAAATCTTAAAGAAATTAAAACAGATTGCGACCGAGAGATTTCAAGATGATATTTTTGGAGCAGTGATAACTGTTCCTGCATATTTTGATGAAGGACAAAGACAAGCAACCAAGGATGCTGCCCAATTGGCTGGAATAGATGTTTTAAGACTCATCAATGAACCTACAGCAGCAGCACTTGCCTATGGATTGGATACAAAAAAAGAGGGGATCTATGCAATATATGATCTAGGAGGGGGTACTTTTGATATCTCCATTTTAAGATTTAGCAAAGGAGTTTTTGAGGTTTTATCAACGAATGGGAATGCCTCTTTAGGAGGTGATGATTTCGATCAAATCATTAAACATGAAATAGTTAAACAAAATTCTCTTGGACATCTTAACTCTGAGGATCATGAAAAGTTAAATAATATTGCAAAAATGATCAAAGAAAAATTGACTAAAAATGATAGTTTGAGTGAACAATTTAATTTCAAAAATCATAATTTAAATGTGAGATTATCTTCCAAAACCTTTGAAAATTTAGCAATAAATCTAATCGATAAAACTGTACAATGCGTAAAAAATGCTCTATTTGATGCTGACTTAAATGTGACCGATATTGACGGGGTTGTTATGGTGGGTGGGTCAACTCGAATGCCAGTGATTCAAAAATATATCCAACATTTTTTTAAGCAGTCACTATTAAATGACTTGAACCCTGATGAAGTCGTTGCCATAGGAGCTGCCAGACAAGCTCAAGCTTTGTCTGGACAGAATGATGACGACACGCTTCTTCTTGACGTTACTCCTTTGTCACTGGGTATCGAAACTATGGGTGATTTAGTAGAAAAAATTATCCCG
Organism: Pseudomonadota bacterium; assembly: GCA_027621535.1. Taxonomy (GTDB): domain Bacteria; phylum Pseudomonadota; class Gammaproteobacteria; order Burkholderiales; family Methylophilaceae; genus BACL14. The sequence continues at coordinate 23,232 of JAQCBB010000009.1, forward strand.
AGAAATTCAACTATTCCAATTGCCAAAGCACAAGAATTTACAACCTATAAAGATAGTCAAACAATGATGAAAATTCATGTAGTTCAAGGTGAACGAGAAAAAGTTTCTGAAAATAGATCATTGGCCGAATTTATTCTAAAAGATATACCACCTTTACCTGCTGGTGCGGCGAAAGTAAGAGTAACATTCCAAGTTGATGCAGACAGTATGCTCACCGTGTCTGCAGAAGAATTAACCACAGGAAATAAAACAAAAGTTGAAGTTAAGCCTTCTTATGGCATCGATGATAAGTCTATTAGGAAAATGTTAGAAGATTCATTTATAAATGCGAATACGGATAGAGAATTTAGATCTCTAGCTGAAATTGTTGTTGAAGCTAATCAAATCATAGAGTTAACTGAAAAAGCAGTAGCTATTGATGGTCATCTACTCGATGAAAATGAGCACCATTATATTCAAAAATCTCTATTGGATTTAAAAAAAGAGATTGATTTAAACGATCCACAAAAAATTAAACAAGCTATCGACACACTCAATGATGCAAGTACCTCGTTTGCTGAAAAACGAATGGATCACTCTGTTCGATCAGCACTCTCTGGAAAAAATATTAACAACATAGATTATTAATTATGCCAAAAATTATTGTATTACCTCATGAAGAACTTTGCCCTGATGGAGACCTTCTTGATGCAAATCCGGGAGATACTATTTGCGACACGCTGCTCAACAATAATATTGATATTCAACATGCATGTGACAAAGTCTGCGCATGCACCACATGCCATGTGATCATTAAGGAGGGTTATGCCTCTTTACCCCCATCCGATGATTTAGAGGATGATATGCTTGATAAAGCATGGGGATTAACACCTAAATCAAGATTGTCATGTCAAAGTATCATACAAAACGATGACCTCACTATTGAAATACCGAAATACACAATTAATTTAGCAAAGGAATAAAAAAGGCCACTAAAGAAAGTAGCCTTTTGGAAAACTTAAATCAATTAATCACGGTTACCCACGAATGCTAGTAGCAAATGAAGTAAATTCACAAATAAATTATATATATTCATGTACAGAGCGAGAGTTGCCATGATGTAGTTTGTTTCACCTCCACGAACAATTCTGTTCACATCAAAAAGAATGAAGCCCGAAAAAATAAGGACTGCGATCGCAGAGATTGCTAATGATGCAGCTGGGACTTGAAAAAATAAATTTACTAGCGAAGCAAGAATTAGTAAAACCAAACCAATAACTAGGAATTTGCCCATAAAACTAAAATCACGTTTTGAAGTTGTTGCTATGGCAGATAAAACTAAAAATATGGATGCGGTTCCCCCGGCAGCGAGAGTTACAATTTGTCCCCCATTGCTCATACTAAAAGCAAATTGCAATATCGGCCCGAGCATCACTCCAAGAAAAAATGTTAGCGCCAAAAGAAAGACAACCCCTAAGCTGCTATTTCTGTTAGCTGAAATAAGAAAAAATAATCCAAAAACACCTGCCAACATCAGCAAACTAAACATGATTGGACTTTGTGCAGCAAAGCCAAAACTCATACTCATACCTAATAGAGCCCCAATTACGGTTGGGATGAGCGAAAAGCCTAATAACGCATATGTGCTTCTTAGAACTTTATTGCTTTGTATCGCAGATGACGAAGTGGCAATATTAAAGTTATCTTGCATAAAACTTTCCTTTATAAATTGATGGGTTGAACATACATATAGAGTATATAACATAACTAAAAGTTTCAACCTTTTTCAACAAAATTTTCAATAATCATAAAATGTTTTACTTCATCTAAAGTAAAGTTATCAAAAATTAAATTATCATTCTTTGCTTGATTTAATCGAATTTGATTAAAATTTTGTGATTTTATATTTTTTGGATCAACTCGATCAAGGAGTTCATCAACGGTATTAGGCTCATTACAAATTAATACAATATTGCATCCAGCATCAAATGCCTCCAAGACGCGATCGTAAATGTCTGGAATGTAGTCGGCAACCCCTCTCATACTCAAGTCATCTGAAATCACTACTCCTTTAAATTTTAAAATTTTTCTCAAGTATTCTAAAATCCATTTTTTTGAAAGGCTAGCAGGCTTTATATCAACTTGATTATAAATTACATGACTTGGCATTAATGCAGCAATATCCTCATTAATAAAAGTTTTAAAACAACTTAAGTCGTCAGACATTTCTTCAATCGTTCTTAAATCTGTTGATATCTCATAATGAGAATCATTAGGGATAAAACCATGTCCAGGAAAATGTTTCCCAACAGCTGACATGCCCCCAGCATTTAGGCCATTTATAAATTGTTTAGCCAGATAAATCACTGTCTGAGCATTATTTGAAAAAGATCGATTACCTATAACACTACTTTTTCCGTAATTAATATCCAAAACGGGTGAAAAATTTAAATCTATTCCGACCTCTCCAAGCTCTTTGGCAATAAGCCAACCAGAATATCTAGCCAACCTCATAGCTAGGGTTTGATCTTGATTAAAAATATCTCCTAATCTACCCATTGCTGGCAATAAGAAAAATTCTTCCTTAAATCTTTGTACCCTCCCTCCCTCATGGTCGACAGATATAAGCAAATCGGTTCTGACTAGCTTTATTTGTTTAATTAACTCTGATAACTGTGCTTTATTTTTGTAATTTCTTGAAAAAAGAATAACCCCACAGACCAAAGGGTGAGAAATTCTATTTATATCTTCCTGGGATAGCTCATAACCTACAACATCAGTCAAAATAGAGCTTTTTAGCATTAAAGTTTCCATGTAAAAGGATTAAAATTTGTCCTGTGATCATAATGATCAATACCCTCTTTTATTTTAAGGAAATTTATTATTTTGTAAATAAAGGGGGTGAAGGCAACCTCTACCAAAGTTTTTGCAAAGAACTGGGCAACTACAACAAGCCAAATTTTATCATTTGGGATCACACCTGAATTGTAAAATGCTAATGGATAAAAAATAATGGAATCCACGCCCTCTCCTGCTATGGTTGAAGAAATAGTTCTTAACCACAAGAATTTTCCTTGTGTCCATATTTTCATCTTAGCCATTACCCACGAATTTATAAACTCCCCAGCAGCAAAAGCAATTAATCCCGCTAACGCAACTCGCCATGCCGACCCGAAGGCAATTTCATAAACCTCTTGATTCTCCCAAAAAGATGCGGGAGGAAGAGCCACTATCATCCATGCCATAAATGATGCAAATGCTAATCCAGCAAATCCAGTCCATATAACTCGTCTAGATGCACTATATCCATAAACTTCAGTTAAGATGTCGCCAAAAATAAAAGAGATAGGGAAAAATAAAACTCCAGCTCCAAAGGTAATTGTTCCAATTAAAGGAAGATCAAGTTGTGAAATTTTTGCGGGTCCAATAATATTCGCTGTAATTAGTACCGTAACAAATGCAGCCATAACCAAATCGTAGTAACGATAATTTTTACGGAGTTTACTCATTGATATATTTCTTTAAACCTTCGCCTATCGAATTAAAAGATAGAATCATTAAAATCATACACAGAGAGACCATGATCACATAATGTGGTGCTACTAATAAATAGTCAATACTGTCTCTGAGCATGCCACCCCATGATGGAAAGGGAGAAGACAAACCTAGGCCAAGAAAAGCCAACCCTGCTTCAGCTACAATTAAATTAGCGATGGTAAAATTTAATTCAACTGACAAAGGCGCTAAAATGTTAGGGATAATATGTTTATGAATAATTCTATTTCTATCTGCTCCCATCAGTATAGCTGCTTTAACAAAATCAGATTCTCTAATTGATAAAGTTTGACTTCTTGCTATTCTGGCAAATCCAATCCAAGCTGTAACAGTCAAGGCAAATAAGATATTCCAAAAACTCGTTTCCAAAAAAGCAGCTAACCCAATAATTAAAAGAATTCCAGGAAATGCTTGAACAATAGTCATCCCGCTAGTAATAATTTGATCAACAGGTCCCCTAAAGTAACCTGCAATACACCCCAAACAAATTCCCATCAAAAATGAAATGGATGTTGCTAAAACAACAATCTCAAAAGAGACTAGAAAACCATTAATCAAACGTATCAAGATATCTCGCCCATAATCATCATAGCCAAAGAATCCTCTAAAGCCAGGTGGTTTTAAAATTAAATCAAAATTCATTCCATAAGGATCCCACCCAAGAAAATTATTCAAAACCACAAGAATAAAAAAAAGTGATGGAAAAATTAGGCCAATTTTATTCATGATAAGTTTTTATTCTAGGATCTAATTTTAAATATATGAATTCAAGCATAAAATTAATAGTTACATAACTAATTGCTATAAAAAAAACAGCAGCCTGAGTAATTGGATAATCGCGCTGATGAATTGAATCAATGAGAAGTTTACCTATTCCATTCCAACTAAAAATCATTTCAGTAATGATAGTTCCCGACAACAAGCCACCTAACTGAAGACCTATTGCCGTAACAATTGGAAGACTAATTAATTTTATGACATGAGTAAAGTATATATAGGATAGATTTAAACCTTTTGATTTTGCAGCAATAATAAGAACAGAATCTTTTAGCTCTTCAGAAGAATCCATTGTCATTTTAACGAGATACGCAATAAAACTAATAGATAAAGTTGCTGCTGGTAACAATATTGAGGATGGTTGTTCCATGCCGCTTACTGGAAGTAAATCTAAAAACATCGCGAAAAATAAAATTAAAATAGGAGCTAAAATAAATGATGGAATAGCAATTAAAATGGCGTTTACACATTTTATTATTTGATTCAAAAAACTTCTATTGATATACGATACAAATAGGCCAAAAGGAATACTAATAACAACTGCCATTGAAATTGATAAAATTGCCAATAAAGCAGTGTTTATTAGAGCAGGTTTTAGTAAAAATAGAACATCAATATTCTGGTGAATTGACAGACCAAAATCTAACTGAAAGAGATTTTTCAAAGCTTTAAACACTTGCTCAGATATTGATAAATCCAAGCCAAGATGTTCCTTAATTTGATTTACATCAGCAGAAAAATTACTTTGACCGACAAGAAAATCAATTGGATCACCAGGAACAAGACGGATTAAAAAAAAAGTTATCAAATAAACAGAAAATATTAAAAATATGTAATGAAAAATTATTTTTAACCAATAATTATTCATTAATTAATACCCTCTCACCAATTGATACAAGCTGGAATAAGATAATGACATCTTCATTGAGCATTCGAATGCACCCATGGGATGCAGGCTGACCAATTTTTTCCTCTTCATGTGTTCCATGAATGTAGATAAATCTTTGCATGGTATCAACATCTCCGAGTCGATTAAAACCGACCTGTGTTCCAGATAACCATAATATTCTTGAAAGAATTAAATCATTCGAATCATAATCTTTATTTTTATTCCATACATCCCCTGTCCATCGTCTTGCTTTGAAAATTCCATATTTTGGAACATCAGTTCCAATTTTGGCACGAACAGTATGTTCGCCGAGAGGAGTACAATAGCTACCCTTAATTTGTCCTAATCCTCGACTTGATGAAGAAATTGAAAAAATAGTTGAGAGGCCATTTTTTCCAATATGTTCAAGAGTTTGATTTTGAATAAAAATGTTAATCATTTTTTCTTATATGACTTAAATCGACCCAACTTCCATCAAGATATAAACGATAGTTACTAATTGAAGGGAGCGTTGCCATAAAATTTCCCTCAAACCATAAAGGTAACATTAATATATCCTCATGCATCAGAGTAACAACATTTTGCCAATTATTTTTCTCTAAAGCATTATTAATTAAATTGTCCATCTCTAAGCTTTCATAAAATCCCCGGTTTAATCCAAAAGGGGGTGTCATTTTTGAAAAGAAAATTTGTTTATATATTTCTGGAGATTTCAATCCAACCCAGGTCAAAGCATATATTTGAAAGTTTCCATTCTGAATGTCCTTATAAAAAGTGCTCCAATCAAGACTTTTGATTTTTAGATTAATGCCTACCTGTTTTAATTGAGATTGAATAATAGTGGCTATTTTTATTCTAAAAGGATCTGTTGATGTCTTAAGCTCTAAATTTATAGGTAATTGATAGCCCGCCTCTACTAATATCTGCTTACTTAACTGAGGATTAAAATCATAATTTTTTAATTCTGTATATGCCCAATGCTCGCTGGTAAAAAGTTGGTTTGCTAATTTAGTTTGTTCATTAAAGAAATATTGAATAATTTCTTTTTGGTTTATTGCATGAGCAATAGCTTTTCTGATCGCTTTATCTTTTACTAAATGATCTTGATGATTAAATCCAATATAAGAAACATTATGTCCTGATTTTGTTTCCGTATAAATTCCTCTTTTATTTTGAAGTAATTTTATAATTGGTAATGGAAGATCATTTTGTAATAAATCAATCTCTCGATTAATAATCTTCAATGCTCTTACTGAGGGATCTTTAATTTCAATAAACTTAACTATCAAACCATCTGATCTTTCTATCAACACATTAGGTTTTGTTTCTAAGATTTTAAAATTTCCTGATCCTAAAGATGTTAATGATAAATCAACCCCCAATTCTTTTATATTAAAAGGAATGATGGGAAGGCAAAGCTTGTATAGAAAATATGGGTCATTATTTTTAAGTTTAATCAGAATGTTATTTTTTGATAATTGAATTGATTCAATAATATTTAAGTCCTCGTGAAACTTTGATAAAGGATTATCAATATTAGATTGAATGCTAAACAAGATATCTTTTTCGGTTAATTTTTGTCCATTGGAAAAAAAATTGTTAAATTGCTTAATTTTTAAAAGATAACTTTTATTGTTAATTTTCTCATATTCGATAAAATCAGAAGTCAGGTTAAATGCAAAATCTAAATCAAAAATTTTCTCATATACCAAGTCAACAATTTTTTCTGACGCAGCATCACGGTTTAAATGAGGATGAAGATTCTGAGGATTTTGTGCTATTCCAAATGTTAATATTTCTGAATACACAGCTACTGAAAATAATGAAAAAAATAAAAAAAATAAAAATTTATTTGCCATATTCAAACACTGAAATGGATTCAATATGTGAAGTGTTTGGAAACATATTTAATATTCCAGAACCTTTAAATTTATAGCCTTTTTCAAACACTAAAATATTTGCATCTCTTGCAAAAGAACCTGGATTACAGGAAATATAAACAATTTTTTTAGGCTGAGAAGTATCCGGTGAAATCAATTGAATTAATTGCATTGCACCGTCTCGAGGAGGATCAATGAGCCATTTGTTTGATTGCTTATGCCTTTTTAAATATTGGTTATCAAGTTCAAATAAATTCTGATATGTGAATTGAATATTATTTAATCCATTAAGCTTTGCATTTGCTTCACCTAGCCTTACCAGTTGCTCACTTCCCTCAACACCCTCAACCCGATTAGCAAACTTTGCTATAGGAAGTGTAAAGTTTCCAAGTCCTGAAAAAAAATCAGAAACAATGTCCTCTGAGCTAAGGTCAAGCAATTCAACAGCCCTGGGAATCATAAGCTCATTAATAAATGGGTTAATTTGAATAAAACCAGTTGGATCAAATTCAATATTTAAATTAAATTCATTTAATCGATAGCTAATTTTTTTCTTTTGTTGATCATGAAATAGAGGTTTAGCAGTCTCAGGGCCTTTTTCTTGCACCCAAACTTCAATATTGAAATCAGACTGAAATTGCTCAAATTTATTTATATCGTCCTTTGTCAGTTGGTCAAGAATTCTAAAAATAAAAATGTCTCTTTTTTGATTTGAAGCATACTCAATTTGCGGCATTTTATTAAAGATAGATAAATTTTTAAGTAGATCTTTTAGTGGCTTTATGGATTTTGAAATTCTCTCTGGCAATATTGGGCACTGATCCATATCTGTTAAAAAATGCGTTAATCGCTCATTAAATCCTACCAAAACTTTATCTTTTTTTTCTACGAATTTAGCCCTTAATCTAGCTTTATGTCTGTAATTTAAAAAACTCAAGGAAACAGGCTCAAAAACTATTTCTGGTTTAACTTTACCTATGCGTTCTAAGGTTTTAAAAAAAGCTTGGTGCTTAAAATTTATCTGGGCATTATTTGAAAAATGCTGCATTGAACATCCGCCACATTGAGTATAGTGTTCGCAAGCTGGATCGGTTCGGTCTGGAGAAGGATTAGTAATTTTAATCGCAGCTGCATAGTAAATATTTTTTTTCTTTTTTAAAACATTAATTTCAACTTTCTCGCCAATCAAAGCATTGTGAATAAAAAAAGTTTTATCTTTATTTTTCGCAACGCCCCTTCCGTCTTGATCAATATCAACAATCTCTAAAAGTTCATCACTCATTTTTTTCCCAAGCCATCTTAAATTCTTGCAAGTGATTATGATTTGAACTGCTAATTTTTAATTTAACTTTTTCAATTTCAGATTCATACTCTTCCTGAGTTAATTGATCTCTAATTAAACATAGCCTGAGGAATATAAGATAGGTATTCAGAACATCTGTTTCACAATAAGCTCTTATTTCGTCAATCTTACCTTGTTGGAAATTGAAAAAAACATCCGAACCGTCCATGTCTAATTTACCTGGAAAATCACATAGCTTGGCAATATCATCCAAAGAAGCATTTGCTCTACCGCCAAATAGAGCTAGAAAATCCATAACATCAAGGTGTCTGGCATGATAGCGATTAATATAATTATTGTATTTAAAATCGTTATTTATCTCACCCTGATCAAGATAGATTCCACCGCTGACTTGATTAATTAAAGCTCGATAATTAATCACCGGAAGATCAAACCCAGACCCATTCCAGGTAACTAAGGTCGGCACAAATCGATTCAATCCATCAAAAAAACGTTCTAATAATTCCTTCTCATTACTCTCTGAGTTACCAATAGACCATATCTCAAAATTAATTCCTTGTTTAAGGACGCATGAAATAGCAATAATTTTTTGAAATTGTAGAGGAAGAAAATCTGTCCCTTTTTTTTGCCGATAATGGTAATTGGCTATTGAAACAACATCCTGATCATTGAAATTTTCAGAAATATGAAGAGTTTTTCTTAAACCCTCAACATCAGGGATTGTTTCCGTATCAAATACAAGCGTAGTTGGCAAAATCATGAGCTTGGGAACAGGCCCGTGGAAAGATAACGGTCTCCTCGATCACATGCTATTGAAACAATAATTGCATCAGGATTTTTTTTAGCCAACATGAGAGCGACATAAAGCGCTCCCCCAGTCGATGCACCAGAGAAAATTCCCTCAAATCTGGCCAGATCTCTGGCAGTTTGTTCAGCATGTTCCTGTGAAACATACATAATTTTATCAATATTTTCTTCAGTAAAAATTTTTGGTATATATTCAATGGGCCATTTTCTTATCCCTGGAATCTGAGACCCCTCCTCTGGTTGAACGCCAATAATTTGGATATCTTGATTTTGTTCTTTTAAAAATTTTGATGTGCCAACAATAGTTCCTGTTGTGCCCATGCTAGAAACAAAATGAGTAACTTTTTGTTTTGTATCTCTCCAAATTTCTGGACCCGTTCCCTCATAATGAGCTCTTGGGTTATCTGAGTTCGCAAATTGATCTAAAATAACCCCCCTTCCCTCAGTTTGAAGTTTCTCTGCTGTGTCTCTTGCTAGCTCCATGCTTCCCTCTTTACTGGTAAGGATTAATTCAGCTCCATAAGCCATCATGGTCTGTCTTCTCTCTATTGATTGATTTTCAGGCATAACCAGGATCATTCTGTATCCCATAACTGCGGCAGCCATTGCAAGAGCAATCCCTGTATTTCCGGATGTAGCCTCAATTAACGTATCACCAGGCTTTATCATTCCCTTTTTTTGAGCATTTACTATCATTGACATTGCCGGTCTATCCTTTACAGATCCAGCTGGATTATTACCTTCAAGCTTCAAAAGAACAGTACCGTAATTAGGCTCTACTAATCTTTTAAGCTGCACTAGAGGGGTATTACCTATTAAATTTTCTAAATAATTAAATTGGTTGCTCAATGTGTGTTTCTCTTATAGTTTGTATAAGTCATAGCTATTAAAATTAAAAACCAAATTGCCGACCATTCCGGAATCGTAATTCCTAAAAAACTCCAATCAATTTCTGAACAGTCTCCCGTTCCCCGAAAAATAAGCTCAAACACCTCTCTCAATGGAAAATTATCAAACATATATTCAAGGTCAATTCCACATTCAGCAGGAATATTTATAACTTTTCTTTGAATTAATACATGCCTAATAGCAAATATCAATCCTATGAGATTTATCATTCCTAAAATAGATAACTCTATAATTTTATTCATTGGTTTAAAATAAAATATAAGAAATGTAATGCCTGAAGTTAGAAAAATAACTCTTTGAGTAATGCATAATGGACAGGGTTCAAGATTAAAAATTTCTTGAATAATTACACTTAATATTACAAGGAGTATAATGAAAATTCCCGAAATTAACTTAAGATGGTCCATGAAAATATTTTTCATATTAGCTTGTACTTTATAGTTTATATATATGTATTCTACGATAAACCATCCAATTATTAAAAAATTGTGTCGCTAGTAAACGAACCAGATAAAATTAGTCCCGAAAAGATTTTTAAAATCTCAGAAATCAATCGCCTTGTAAAGAATTTAATTCAATTTCACCTTCCCAAGCTTTGGATTTGTGGGGAGGTATCAAATTTTACTGAAGCAACATCTGGTCACTGGTACTTTTCATTAAAAGATTCTCAAGCTCAAATCAAATGTACTATGTTTAGGGGTCATAATCAGTTTGCATCTATCAAACCAAAAAATGGGGACCTAATTGAAGCATTTGGTTCTGTATCAATCTATGAAGCAAGAGGTGATTATCAAATCAATTTAGAGCAATTAAGAGAAGCAGGAACAGGAGATCTTTTTGAAAAGTTTGTTGAGTTAAAAAATAAACTTGAAAATGCAGGATACTTTAAAGATATAAATAAAAAGAAAATACCCCTATTTCCCAAAAATATCGGAATAATTTCATCGTCAACAGGTGCAGCGCTTCAAGACGTTCTTTCAATTTTTGAAAAAACCCGTAAATATCATGGGGTCATAATTTACCCATCTGCGGTTCAAGGAAAAGAAGCGAGCAAACAATTATGTAAAGCATTACAGGTAGCCAATCAAAGAAATGAGGTTGATCTCATTATTCTTTGCAGAGGCGGCGGATCCATTGAAGACTTATGGCCCTTTAATGAAGAAGAGCTCGTATTTGAAATAGCTAAATCAAAATTGCCTATAATTTCTGGTGTTGGTCATGAAACTGACTTCACACTCTGTGATTTTGTTGCGGATGTCAGAGCTCCTACACCAACCGGGGCAGCGGCAATAGCTGTAGAGAATATACTCAAAATTGATGAATATATTACTCATTATGTATTAGCCATGAAAAAGATTTTAAAAAATATAATGTCTAATAACGAACAGAAATTAGATTTTTTAGAAAAAAGGCTGATATCCCCTAAAGAAAAACTTATCCACCATACAAATAATCTCAAAAAAATATCAAAATTATTAACACATAAAATGAATATCAAATTAATGAATATTCAAAAACAGGTTGTTACGCTTCAAAAAAGAATACAGCCTCCAACAAGAACTCTTAAGCAAAATGAATTGGAATTAATAAGGTATTTAAAATCATTACAGCTTAATTTAAAAAAATACTTTAATGAAAAACAAACACAACTTAAATCTCAACATGAGAAGATAGAAATCCTCAGCCCTAAAAACATTATGGCTAAGGGTTATTCTATTGTTTATAATAACGGCAAAGTAATTAAAAACTTTTCTGATGTTCAACTTAACGACACAATTGATATTCATCTCCATTTAGGCAGAATTCTTGGAGAAGTAAAGGACACCAAAAAAACTTGAATAATAACCCAACAAAAAAACAAACTGCAGCATTATCACTTGCCGCTCTTGGTGTAGTATTCGGTGATATTGGTACGAGTCCACTTTATTCTATTCGTGAAATTTTTTCTGTAGGCAATGGTATTTTAGAACTAAATATTCAAAATATGCTTGGTGTTCTGTCTATGATTTTTTGGTCTTTAATCGCTGTAGTCTCAGTGAAATATATTACTTTTATTATGCGCGCGAATAATAATGGTGAAGGTGGAATAATGGCTTTACTATCGCTAGCCCACAGAAATGCTAAAACAAAACGCAAAAGAATGTTCATCGCTATCATTGGCATCATGGGAGCATGTATGTTTTATGCTGATGGCATGATCACTCCTGCAATTTCAGTATTGTCAGCCGTTGAAGGAATAGAAATTGCCTTTCCAGGGTTTCATTATTTTGTGATTCCAATAACGTTAGTAATAATCTTTTTTTTATTTTGGTTTCAAAGTCGAGGAACAGCCTCAGTAGGCTTCTTATTTGGCCCAGTTATGCTAATTTGGTTCTCTACCTTAGCATTTTTGGGTGTCATTAATATCATTAATGAGCCCTCAGTTCTAAAAGCTCTCAACCCTTTCTATGCCTATCAATATTTACACAGTAACTTTACTGTAGCTTTTATTACAATGGGAGCAATTATTCTATGCGTCACTGGGGCAGAGTCTCTTTATGCAGACATGGGTCATTTTGGCAGAGCTCCTATTCGGATTACTTGGTTTAGTTTTGTATTTCCAGCACTAACGCTTAATTATTTTGGCCAAGGAGCTTTGATTATCAATAATCCAGAATATATTTCAAATCCATTTTATTTAATGTCGCCAGAGTGGTTTACTATTCCACTTATTCTATTAGCAACAGTGGCGACGGTTATTGCCTCTCAGGCATGTATAACCGGTGCTTTTTCTGTATCCCGTCAAGCTCTTCAGCTTGGGTTCATACCTCGAATGAAAGTCGACCATACTTCTGAAAATCAAGAGGGTCAGATTTATTTGCCCCGAGTAAATTTTCTTTTAATGATTGGTGTCATTGCGGTTGTATTGATTTTTCAAAAATCATCAAATCTTGCATCAGCTTATGGTGTTGCTATTACTATAGATATGCTCATAGCGTCATTGCTCGCCATTATAGTATTTGCTGAAATTTGGAAAAACTGGATAAAAACAATTTTTGTTTTCTCTATCTTTCTTATTATAGATTTAGTTTTCTTTGGAGCTAATATCATTAAAGTCCCCCATGGTGGATGGTTTCCACTTTTAATTGGTATCATCCTATTAATTTTAATGACCACCTGGAGTAAAGGCCGAGGCTTGCTCTACAAAAAACTTAAACAGGAGTCAATGTTAATCCACGATTTTATTAAAACCTTTAAAAGAGATTCAATAGCTCGAGTTAAAGGGACATCAGTTTTTATGACACCTAATTCAGAAGGGGTCCCCCATGCTCTTTTGCACAACCTCAAACATAATAAAGTTATCCATGAGAAAGTGGTCATTTTGACAGTAAAGTTCCTTGATATTCCTCATGCAAAGCAAAAAGATTTGTTAAAAATTGAAAAACTTCCAAATAATTTTTATCGCGCAACTATTAGTTATGGCTTCAGTGATGAACCAAATATACCTAAAGAGCTATCTCGCTCCAAAGAAAAAGGTTTGAAATTTGAACCTATGAGCACGTCTTATTTCATTGGTAAAGAAACCCTTGTAATTACTCAAGATAAAAATATGACTGTTGTTAGAAAAAGAATATTTTCATTTTTATTCAACAGTGCTGAAGAAATTACAAATCAATTTAAATTGCCAGTCAATCGGGTTGTTGAATTAGGCAGTCAAAATAATTTTTAATTTTTATGCAGAAAATTTTTATATTTTGTCTTTTTTTAATTAGCGCGTGCACTTCTACGACATTAAAAACAGATTCGGATGTCACTAGAAAACAATTTGTAATCCTTCCTGAATTTATGGCACTGTCCATGGCAAATGAGGGTTATCAACAAGCTAAACAAAAAGCATTAGAAAATAAACAATTAAATCAAGATGTTTACCTCTTAAATGAGGTTCGGAAAATTAGTTACCGATTGATTGACGAAGTAAGATATTTTCGTCCAGACGCCGCAGATTGGAAGTGGGAAGTTAATTTACAAACCAGTGATGAAATAAATGCTTATTGCATGCCTGGTGGAAAAATTATGGTATTCACAGGCTTGATTGATAAGGCTGCCAAAACAAATGATGAAATTGCAGCGGTTGTTGGTCACGAGATAGCTCATGCACTTCGAGAGCATGGCAGAGAAAGAATGTCTACAGCTTTAGTCCAACAGCTAGGAATTTTGGGTTTTGCCATATACATCAGTGACTCGTCAGATAATCGTGAATTAAAAAATCTTGCCGTTCAAGGAGTCGCATTAGGCACTACGTTATTTTTTGCTTTACCTAACAGCCGTGAACAAGAAAGAGAAGCAGATAAAATTGGTTTAGAATTGGCTGCAAGAGCAGGATACAATCCCCTCGCAGCAGTGAGTTTGTGGCGAAAAATGGATGAACTCAGTGACTTGCAACCGCCAGAGTTTTTAA
>JAQCBB010000052.1 GCA_027621535.1 Pseudomonadota bacterium
TAAATAAATTTAGGAGGGTTGATCTTTTACACTTCATCCCATCTTTGATCCATCTAATATCCATCATTCCCTATTTTTTTATGCCTTGGATAGAAAAAGTTAATTTAGTAGAACAAATATATATAAACCCCAAAGTTCAAGAGTCCCTCAATATAAACATGTTTTTTACTACTAAATTTAATTACATTTTCCGAATGCTTCATTTTATTTCTTATTGCATAATAAGTTTAATACTTACACAATTAAAAAATAAGACTACGCCTCCTCACAATAAAGTTCAATTAATTTCATTAAAAAAAATTACAACAATATTCATCTCACTAACTGTTATTTACTTTATTCACATTATTGTAATACTTGTTGGTGGTGCATACAAAACTAAATTTCTAGATATAATTATTTATTTAGATGTAATTCTATTTGTAGCACTAATTTTTGAGATTATTAAATATCCTGAGCTGTTATTTAGTAATAAAAAATTTAAGAGTTCTTATATTCAAAATTCTCCTTTTTTCACAAGAGAAGTTAATAAAAATTTAATTCCTGAAAGCACTTACATAAATATTGAAACAAAAATAAATAACATGAAGAAGAATCGAGATTTATTAATAGACCCTGACACCAATTTTGATGTTTTTGCTAATGAAATTAATGAGAATAAATATCACATTAGGTTATATTTAAAGTCTAATGGATTAAGTTTTATGAAATTGAAAAATGAAATTCGAGTTAAAGAGGCTATCAAGTATTTAGAATCTGAAGATCACCTAAAATTAGATTATATCGCAAAAAAAAGTGGGTTCAACTCTCCATCCAATTTTTATAAAATTTTTAAGAATATTACTGGTTATACTCCATCTGAATATGAAAATAAATTACCAAAAAACCAATTCGGTTATGGTAAATAAACTTAGCTTAAAAATTTTTGGAGTAATTTTAATATTGGTTAAATAATCGATGAAAAATAATTAACTCATCCAATACCTATCCTTTAGTGGACTGTGTTGTTTTTATTATTGATTTAAACATTACTTCTGGGTTAACTTTTTAAATTTTAGTGCACTTTTTGAGTTTGTATCATTGATACTCCACAAAGAAAGTTCGAACTTTCATAAGTTTGGGTCACGGATTATTCCCAAAAATAATTTTTTATTTCTGGGAATATTTTTTTGAGTATATATCACTAATTACACTCAAAAAGTCCGAACTACTGAATGTTTGGGTCACAACTATATAAAAAAGTAAGCAATACCGAGCTTATTTTTATTTTTTTCAAACCCCTACAACCATTATTATACTTATTTATTTGGTATAATTTTGTGGAGTCTTATCAAAAATATATCTTGCGTAGGTTATAATATATCACTTATATGAAACTTAAATTGTCGCTCTAAAGGATGATTATAAAATCAATTTGTTGCATCGGTGCGGGCTATGTGGGTGGACCAACAATGTCCGTCATAGCACACGAAAATCCACATATTAAGGTTACGGTTGTTGACGTTAATAGTGATCGAATAGCTTCGTGGAATAGTGATGATTTAACTAAACTCCCAATTTTTGAACCTGGTTTGGACGTTATAGTTCATAAAGCACGCGGAAGAAATCTTTTCTTTTCCACAGATATTGATCAAGCTATTGATGAAGCAGAAATGATTTTTATTTCTGTTAATACCCCTACTAAAACTTATGGTGCTGGTAAAGGGATGGCGGCAGACCTGCAATATATTGAATTGTGTGCACGACAAATTGCAAAAGTCTCTACCTCTGATAAAATTGTTGTTGAAAAATCGACACTTCCCGTAAAAACTGCCGAGGCCATCAAAGACATATTAGACAATACGGGGAATGGCATTCACTTTGAAATTTTATCCAATCCTGAATTTTTGGCCGAGGGAACAGCCGTTCAAGATTTGATAGACCCCGATCGAGTATTGATTGGAGGTGCCGAAACAAAATCTGGGCAAGAGGCAATTGATGTATTGGCAAAAATTTATGCATCTTGGGTTCCAGAACACAAAATTATTAAAACCAACCTATGGTCATCTGAACTGTCGAAACTTACCGCCAATGCTTTCTTGGCGCAGCGCGTATCTTCAATTAATGCCTTAACAGAATTATGCGAAGCAACAGGAGCAAACATAACCGAAGTCGCAAATGCCATTGGATCTGACTCAAGAATTGGACCTAAATTTCTAAATGCTTCTGTTGGATTTGGAGGGTCTTGTTTTCAAAAAGATATTCTTAACCTTGTGTATATTTGTAAATCTTTGGGATTTCACCAAGCGGCAGATTATTGGGAGCAGGTCATCCTCATAAATAATCATCAAAGAACTCGCTTTGCAAACCAAATTGTGAAAGCGCTTTATGGTACAGTTGCCGATAAAAAAATTGCATTTTTTGGATGGGCTTTTAAGAAAAACACGAACGACACTCGTGAGTCCGCGGCCATTTACATTGCCGATAAACTTATGGACGAGCAAGCTCATATTCAAGTCTATGACCCCAAAGTTACAGCATTGCAAATGCAATCAGATTTGAATCATTTGAACTCTAGATCTGAAACAAAAAATTCAAAATATCTTACCACTCATACTGACCCTTATGCTGCGGCGGTTGGAGCTCATGCTCTGATTATCATCACAGAATGGGATGAATTTAAAACTTATGATTGGCAAAAAATATATAACACGATGAGTAAACCTGCATTTATTTTCGATGGTCGAAACCTCTTAAATCGATCAGCGATAGAATCCATCGGGTTTACCTACACAGGAGTCGGACAATAATTTTATTGTGAAATGAACATCAAAACAATTCTAATCACTGGCGCAGCAGGATTCATTGGATTCTACTTATGTAAACGCCTTGTAGAACAAGGATTTTCAGTGGTTGGAATTGATAATATCAATGATTGCTACGACATTAATCTAAAATATGACCGACTTAAAGTCTTGGGAATTATTTCATCAGAGGCAAGACAGTGGAATACAGCATCGCAAAGCGTTAATAAACACATAGATTTTACATTTATTCGAGCCCATATTGAAGACATAAAAAGTCTTGATCATTTTTTTGACACCTATACATTTGATGTTGTTTGCCATCTAGCGGCACAGACTAATGTTCGCTCATCAGAACAACATAACGACCGATATATTGAGACCAATATTAGAGGTTTTTTGAATGTTTTGGAGTGCTGCCGCAAGTATAACACCACTAGATTGGTATATGCCAGTAGCTCTAGTGTATATGGTAATTCAAATGAGCTTCCCTTTGAAGAAAAAGTACAAACAGATTACCCCATTAGTTTTTATGCAGCCACAAAAAAATCTAATGAGCTTATGGCTCATGTCTACAGCCATTTGTACGGGATAGAAACTATAGGGTTACGCTTTTTTACAGTCTATGGCCCTTGGGGTCGGCCCGATATGGCTCTGTTTCGATTCACAGATGCAATCCTCAAAGGAAAGCCAATAGATGTTTACAATCATGGCGATCACGTTCGAGATTTTACTTATATTGACGATATTATAGATGGAATAGAAAGCACTTTGTTGCACACCTCAAAAAATAAAGCTCTGTATAAACTGTACAATGTCGGTACTAATAGTCCAGTCGAATTGTTGGATTTTATTAATTATTTAGAAATTACAACAGGAATAAAATCAAAACGAAATATGCAGCCCAATCAAGCCGGAGATGTGCATCAAACATGGGCTAATGTCAAAAATTTAAATATAGATTACGGATACAAACCAAAAACATCTTTAAAAAATGGTGTTAATGCTTTTGTTAAATGGTATAAAGATTACTACATATGAAAAAAATACTAATTACAGGCGGGGCAGGATTTATTGGTGCCCATGTTGTTCGATTATTTGTCAATCAATACCCTAATTATCACATTTTTAATTTGGATGCATTGACTTATGCAGGAAACTTGGAAAACTTGACCGATCTCGAATCTAAACCCAATTACACCTTTATCAAAGGGGACATTACTAATGAAAGTTTTATCCAACATACTTTTAAAGACCATCAGTTTACCGATGTGATTCATCTAGCTGCCGAATCTCACGTAGATCGATCTATACATGACCCTCTGGCTTTTGCCAAAACCAATATTTTAGGGACCATGATTTTGCTTAATGCGTTTAAATCATTATGGGGCTCGGCTTGGGAATCACATCGTTTTTATCATGTAAGTACAGATGAAGTTTATGGAACTTTAGGGGAAGAAGGTTTTTTTCTGGAAACTACCGCATATAATCCAAACTCTCCTTATTCTGCATCAAAAGCCAGTTCCGACCATTTTGTTCGTACCTATGGCGAAACGTATGGCTTACCATATGTAATTTCTAACTGTTCCAACAATTATGGCCCCAATCAATTTCCTGAAAAATTGATTCCACTTTTTATCAATAATATTTTAGAAAACAAACCATTGCCAGTCTATGGAGATGGAAATTATACCCGTGACTGGCTATTTGTCATCGATCACGCACGTGCTATTGATATGGTTTTTCACAATGGTGTAAATCATGAAACCTACAATATTGGTGGATTTAATGAATGGAAAAATATTGATTTGGTCAAAGAATTATGCCACCAAGTAGATTTAAAATTAGGCCGAAAACAAGGCACAAGCAAGGCCCTCATTGCATTTGTAAAGGATCGTCCAGGACATGATTTACGCTATGCTATTGATGCCTCAAAAATTCAAAATAATTTGGGGTGGACTCCATCCGTGACCTTCGAAGAGGGGTTGTCCAAAACAATAGATTGGTATCTTATTAACGATACTTGGTTAGATCATGTACGCTCTGGGCAATATCAAGAATATTACAACAGTAAAATAAATAGTTAATGAAAGGAATTATTTTAGCAGGAGGTTCTGGAACACGACTTCACCCGCTTACCTTAAGTGTAAGCAAACAACTTTTACCCATCTACGATAAACCTATGGTTTACTATCCATTATCGGTTTTGATGCGTGCTGGAATCAAAAATATTTTGGTCATATCTACCCCCCATGATTTACCCAATTTTAAACACCTTTTGGGTGATGGGTCAAATTTTGGCATTCAACTTTCTTATGCAGAGCAACCCTCACCCGATGGGCTTGCGCAGGCCTTTATCATTGGAGAATCATTTATTGGTTCAGATGATGTGTGTTTGGTTTTAGGGGATAATATTTTTTATGGAGCTGGGCTTGAGGATCTTTTAGATTCTGCTGTGAAAACCGTTAAAAGTGAGCAAAAAGCTGTTGTCTTTGGAAGTTACGTAAAAGATCCACAACGCTACGGAGTTGCTGTTTTCGACAATCAAAAAAACGTTATAAAAATTGAAGAAAAGCCCAAAGAACCAAAATCAAATTATGCAGTAGTTGGTTTATATTTTTATCCAAATTCTGTAGTTGATATTGCAAAAAAAATTAAACCCTCTCTTCGTGGAGAGTTAGAAATAACCTCAGTAAATGAAACTTATTTACACCAGCAAGGTTTAAAATTAGAAGTGTTAAAACGTGGTTTTGCTTGGTTAGATACTGGAACACATGAGGCCCTTGCTGAAGCAACAGAATTCATAAAAGCCATAGAAAAACGAACAGGTCAGAAGGAGGCCTGTATTGAAGAAATTGCCTTAAATAGAGGATGGATTTCACCCACACAATTAAGCCAGAAAATCAATAAACTTAAGGGAGATTATTATGCGTACCTAAAAAGAATTTTAAGATAGAAATTAAGTGGTTAGATGTTTTAACTCTTTAATTGTACTTAAAGGATTTTCACTTTTGAATACATAACTTCCCGCAACTAAAACATTTGCGCCTGCATCCTTTAAAATTTTAGCATTTACTGAGGTTACTCCACCGTCAATTTCAATTTTTGTAGCAGTACCTTTTTTTTCAATCATTGCTTTGAGTTGCCTTACTTTATTGTAGGTGTTTTCGATAAAGCTTTGGCCACCAAATCCAGGATTTACACTCATCAGGCAGACCAGATCAATATCTTGAATAGTGTCCTCCAAAACGTTAATACTCGTGTGGGGGTTGAGGGCAACACCAGCTTTCATACCCTCTGATTTTATGGCTTGAAGGGTACGGTGTAAATGCGTACACGCCTCATAGTGTACGGTAAGAATATCACTTCCAAGCGCAGCAAATGTTTTTATATAGCGATCTGGATCAACAATCATCAAATGAACATCTACTGTTTTCTTAGCATGTTTGGTAATGGCTTTTAGCACGGGCATTCCAAAAGAAATATTAGGTACAAAAACACCATCCATGATATCAATATGAAACCAATCAGCTTCACTGCTATTAACCATTTCTATATCGCGCTGAAGATTAGCAAAATCAGCTGCAAGGATGGAGGGTGCAATTAGGGTCGAACTCATAATCTTAGTTTAGTGCCACAAAAATAAAACAAAAAATAAACCCCTGCCAATTGGCAGGGGGATTGTTATTATCCAAGATAGGTTTTTAATATTTTACTTCTTGAAGTGTGTTTCAAGCGTCGAATGGCTTTTTCTTTGATTTGACGAACACGTTCTCTTGTGAGATCAAAAGTTTCACCAATTTCTTCTAGAGTCATGGGATGCTGATTGCCTAGTCCAAAATACAATCGAATCACATCGGCCTCTCGTGGAGTTAGGGTTTCTAAAGCACGCTCAATTTCCGTTCGTAAAGATTCGTGCAACAAATCTTTGTCCGGATTTGGCGATTCTCCAGAGCATAAAACATCATACAAATTGGAGTCTTCTCCTTCAACAAGGGGAGCATCCATTGAGACATGACG
>JAQCBB010000053.1 GCA_027621535.1 Pseudomonadota bacterium
ACCATCTTCTAAATTGATGGCCGTGAGGAGTCCATATTGTTCTTCAGTAATTGGCTCTGAGCTGGTAAAGTCCGTTAGATTGGTTTTATTTTTTTTATGAAATTGATATTTAATGGGTGCGTGAATAGCTGATATGATCGCTAAATTGTCATTTTTAGCTAAGCTTACCGGTGACCAATTCGATCCTCCTAATATGCCTGGGTATATTACCACCCCATCTTCGCTTGGATTTTGGAACATATTTTTTTGTGGGACAAAAGCTTCCGATTTTGCAATCAACTGCCCTGTAGTTAATTCATTCATGTAAAACCAACCGGTTTTCCCAGCCTGACCAACCACTTTAACTTTTTTGTTGTTGATATTTTTTTCAAAAATCACAGGGGGGGAGGCTACGTCATAGCCCCATAAGTCGTGAGGAACTTGCTGGTAGTGCCATTTTTTTTCACCGGTATTAACATCTAAAGCCACAATGGACACAGAGTATAAGTTATCCCCTGGGCGACTATCGCCATTCATTTGTGGGGAAGGGTTACCAATCCCAAAAATGAGGGTGTTGGTCTCTGCATCAATGGCGGGTGTGGTCCATGCAGACCCACCTCCAAATTCAGCTGCATTTGGATAATTACTCAGTAAGGCTTTTTCCTTTTTGATATTTCGATTCAGCGGGACTCCGTCATCCGTTTCATTTTTCATCTGACCCTCCCAGCCAGAAGAAGCGATGGTATCAAACTGCCATATTTTTTTTCCTGTTTTAATATCAAAGGCTGCCAGAAACCCAGGCCGACCAAATTGACCTTTCACGCCAACAACAGAGCCGAGTTGAGCATCTTTGTCTTGATCAACATGTAAGCCATAACCAACGCCAGTTATGCCAATAAAAACTTTATTGTTAAAGACCACCGGGGCCATATTCATTCCAACACCTGTGCTTCCACTGACAAAATTTTCTTTCAGTGGATTATTGGTTCCTAAATTTTGAATGGTTTCCGTGGCGACCGCATTGTTAACTACATTTACATCCCACAATTTTTTTCCAGTTTTAACGTCAAGTGAAATTAGGCGAGCGTCGACTGTTCCCATAAATAACTGATTCCCCTGTAAACCTAAACCTCGATTTGCTGGCCCACAACACATCGGCCAATCTTTGTTACGATCATGCTCATAGCGCCAAATTTCTTGTCCCGTTTTTGCATTCACAGCGATCACGTCATTAAAGGGCAGGGATATATACATCACTCCATTTTTAACCAGAGGTGTTGCTTGAAAAGAAGACTTTGTTCCCGTTTGAATTTGCCAAGCCAGATCTAATTGCTCTATATTGGCAGTATTAATTTGATCCAAATCTGAGAAGCGTTGATTGAATAAATCATTTCCATAGCTCAACCAATCTTGATTTTGATTTGAGCAAGAGGCAATTAATAAACAAAGTAAAAAAGTGATAAATTGCATAGCAATAAAATTTATGTACTAATTCAGATTATAGGTTGAGCAATTAAAAAAATAGAGGTTTTAAAAAAAAATTAACGCATCGATGCTTGTATGGCTTGTTCAACATCTTGGATAATGTCATCGATGTGCTCAATACCCACTGAGATCCTGATCATATCTTCACTCACTCCAGCTAATACCAGTTGTTCGGGGGTGAGCTGTCGGTGAATGGTTGATGCAGGGTGACAAGCAAGAGATTTCGCATCCCCCATACTTAATACTCTAAGAATCATTTGTAATGCATCAATAAATTTTATGGCTGCACTCATGCCACCTTTAATACCAAAAGTAATGATTCCGGAGGCTTGACCTTGGGTAATCTTTTGACAGACATCGTAATATTTGTCATTGGGCAAAGCGGCGTAATTCACCCATGCGACCTGCTCATGATTGTCTAAGTATTTTGCAAGAGCAAGCGCATTCTGGCAGTGTCTTTCCATTCGCACCCCCAGCGACTCTAGACCCAGCATAATTAAAAAAGCACTGTGGGGAGACAAACATGCCCCAGTCTCTCTTAGTGGCACCACACGACAGCAAGCAATAAATGCCGCAGTCCCAAATTGCTTTGAATACACAATCCCGTGATAAGAGGGGTCAGGTTCATTTAGCATTGGAAATTTATCAGGCTCTTTAGTCCAATCAAATTTTCCTGAATCAACAATGATGCCGCCAATAGTCGCTCCATGTCCATCGATGTATTTAGTCAAGGAGTGAATCACAATATCAGCACCAAAATCAATCGGTCGACAAATATATGGGGTGGCGACCGTATTATCTACAATTAATGGAATGCCATGTTTGTGGGCAATTTCAGCAAACATTTCTAAATCAATAATATTACCTAATGGATTTCCAATGGACTCACAATATAAGGCTTTGGTTTTTTCATCAACGGCTTTTTCGATGGCTTCATAATCCGCACCATCGACCATTTTCACAGTCACTCCTTGTTTTGGAAAGCTATGGGTAAAGCAATTATATGTTCCCCCATACAACTGGTTGGTGCTAATAATATTATCACCTGAACGGGTAATGCATTGGATCGCATAGGTAATCGCAGCCATGCCTGAGGCGAGAGCAAGACCTGCTACTCCACCCTCCATAGCCGCAACCCTATCTTCTAGAACGGCATTGGTGGGATTACCTATCCTCGAATAAATATTCCCTTCGACTTTGAGATCAAATAAGTCGGCTCCATGCTGGGTGTCGTCAATGGTAAATCCTGAAGATTGGTAAATGGGAGTTGCTGCTGCCTTTTGATTATCTTCTGGTTTATATCCGTGATGCAATGCTATTGATTCTAATTTCATATAGTTACCTTTGATCATTTAAAATTTAATGCCCCATCATTGATTCGTGCCCATTTAAAACTTATGTATTCGTATATATAATTTGCATTATTAAATTTATAAGTCCGATTAGGAAACTTATTGATTGAGCGAAGTACATAGTTGGCTTCGATCGCTGGTTTTGATTTTTTACCTAAATATTTAGGAGTACAGCTAATTAGATTATTTTTATTCATGTATTGAAGCGTTCTGCAAATCCTCTGACTCACAATTTCACAGCGTGCGGTCCAGCTAAAATTGATATAACCAGTGTGGGCAAAAAGGTTAGGTATGCCACTAAACATCATGCCTCGATACCAACTCGTGTCATTTAAATTAATTTTTTTCTCATCCACAAAGATGTCAATGCCACCCAGCAATTGGGCATTAAGTCCGGTGGCCATAATGGTTAAATCGCTATGGATGATTTTCCCATTGTTTAATTTTAGACCCGTTTTTTCCCAATTACTAATACCTTGATGCTCAACAGAAACTTTGTCTAACTCAACTGAATTAAAATAATCGAAATTAAGACTGCAAGCTGGGCGTTGATCCCAAAAATTATAGGAGGGGATATTATCATCTTTGTAGTAGGAGCGATAGGTTGATAAGATTTTCTTTTTATATGATTTTTTAAATAATCGACTGTGATAATAATCAATTAATGTTTGAAAAGTCTTAAATAATCGAGTGGATTTTTCTTGACCATCGACATTGACAATCCAAGCTGGGCTTCTTTGAATCAAAGTTACTGATTTTGCTTTCTCTACAATAGCTGGTGTCATCGTAACTGCGGTACACCCACTCCCAACAATAGCTACATGCTTATCCTTGAAATCTTGCGTACCCCAGTCTTGGGTATGCACAATTTTTCCTTGATATTTGTGTTCCCCATCATATTTGGGGAAATTAGGAGATTTGTAATCTCGTGAACCTGTGCAACAAATGACATGTTGACTAGAAAACTGATCAAGTTCAGTAATTGTTTTCCACCGATTTTCTGACCAACTCAATGAATTAACCTTTGTATTAAATTGGATATGTTTTTTGATACCAAACAGCTCTGCTGTATCGACAAGGTATTTTTTTATGTCAGCACCTTGGCCAATGATCGGGCCTTTCCATGGATTAAAAGTGAATCCATAGGAATACATGTCGGTATCTGATCGCACCCCAGGAAATGTCATTTGGTCCCAAGTGCCCCCCAAATCCTTTCTAGACTCGAGTATTTTATATTTAAGTTTTGGAAAATTTTTTTGAAGATAATAGGCTGTAGTGATTCCAGCAATTCCTGCACCAATGATTATGATATCAATATTTTTCATTATTTTTCATTATAAATACCGCATTAAATGCTATTCCTTTAAATTCATTAAGCTAATGGTTGACAGGGAAAACGAATTAAAGTTTATCTGATGATTATATGGCAAAATCATTAAGATTTTATGACAAAAAATTAATAGTCTCATCTTATCACAGTAATTGGATTACCCATTAAAGATTAAACTATTTTTTTAGCTTTTTAATTTAGCAATACATTGATTTTTAACGGTAAAATATAAATATTTAATTAGATAAATAATATTTTGAAAAAAGATCTTGCCAGAAAAACCTATTTAAAAAAACGCCAAGAATTATCTAGCCTTGCATTTAAAAATTTATCCACGCGCGCGATATATAAGATGATGATTCTAATTGAAGAATATAAACCTAAATGCATTCACTGCTTTCTACCGATATTAACAAAGGGCGAAATCAATACCATGCCGATTATTGATTATTGTTGGACCAAGGATATTGAAGTCGTCGTGCCTGTGAGTAACTTTAGAGACAATACTCTAAAAAATGCTGAATTTAGATCCAATACCGAAACAAAGCAAACACAATATAATATGACTGTCCCCGTCAATCCTACATGGAAAAAAAACGAAGCTATTGACCTTGTGATTACTCCTCTTTTAGCTTTTGACCGAAAAGGTTACCGAGTTGGTTATGGAAAAGGGTTCTATGACCGTTTTTTTGCAACCTTAACCAACAACACAAGAAAAGTGGGGATTAGCCTTTTTGAGCCCTGTTTAGATTTAGAAGATATATCCGATACTGATATCCCTTTAACAGATTGCGTGACTCCGGATAGAACCATCTCCTTTAAGTAAAATTAATGAAAGAAGAGCCGTATAAGACCACCCCTTAATATTATAAATAACTTTAATTATATTAGCTTATCTAATTGATTTAATTGAATAATTTATTTTTTATTTAACTGTTCCTTACTAGGCGCATAAGTTTCTTCAGCTCCTGGAAATGCCCCTGTATGAACGTCTGCCGCAAACTGATTGACCGCATTTTTGATAAGATTTGCCCCGTCTAAATATGTCCGTACAAATTTAGGCTTGAAATCTGTGGAAAATCCGAGCATGTCTGGAAGAACCAGCGCCTGCCCATCAACATCTAAACCGGCTCCAACACCCACCACAGGAATTGAAACGGCATCTCTAACGGCAGCACCTACGTGCTGAGGGACAGCCTCTAAGACAATAGAAATACATCCCAACTTTTCAAGTTTTTTGGCCTCTGTGATGATCTTCTGTTCACTTTCCTTGGTTTTACCTTGGGCTTTGAAACCACCAATGGCGTTATGGTGGGTCGGGGTAAGGCCAATATGTCCAATTGTTGGGATCCCTGATTCAGAGAGGTGGGAATAGATCTCTTCGTTACCGTCAACACCCTCTATTTTTAATGCATTCGCTCCCGCCTTGATTAAGATTTCTACATTGTCCATAGCTTCTTTAAATCCTTTTCGATTACTCATAAAGGGCATCGCGGCAATCAGAAATTTATCTTTTGCTCCCTTTTTGACAGCTCGAGTGTGCATGGCAATGGTCTCCACATCACAATTCATCGTATTTTCATTACCATGGATCACCATAGACAAATCGTCACCAATGAGAATACCGTCGATGTCAGTATCGTTTAGGATTTTTGCACTCCAATATTCATAAGAGGTAACAACTACAATTTTTTTCCCCTCAGCTTTTAACTGTTTGAAGGTTTCTAATACACTCATAACGCCAGCTCCTTATAAGGTTAATTACTAAATAAACGATAATGTCATTGATTATTTTGCTCTTGATTTTTCATCTTAGTACACGTAAGTGAAGAAAACAAGGAAACTTTCTACTAGACCTTATTCTTAATGAGATGGAATGTGAACTTCGGAGAGCATGAAGAAAGTAAGGGTATCTATCTACCAGCTTGAAAAGACTTCTTTAGTTCTGCGCACATCAGCATAAATTTAGCTCATAAGTCTCATAAGTAAAAAAATCCTATATAGTATCAAGACCTACTAGGATTATGATAACGACCTGTTGAATACGTTACTCCTTTAATTAAATTAACGAGAACGTATCTATGAAAAAATAATAATGCTTCAAATACCTCTATAAGTCAGGATTTGGATATCCAATATTCATTTTTCGCCCAAGTTTACAAAGTTATGTAATTTTGAATACCAAATTACAATGAATTTAAAATTTAGGGTTGAAAAAAAACAATATGTTAGGGTTATGTTAGTGCTTAATAAAAGACTTACATTAAGGCTATAAATTAAAAAATATAAAAAGACCTGCACCGCCAACTAAACCACAAATTATCTTCAAAGAAATGGATGTTGACTCTTCAATCATGAAAAAAAGAGCATAAATTATTATTGTTGTTAGAAAAAATCCAGCTGCAAACATCTTTCCAACGCCAATAAACCATTCCATATTTTCCACCATAATTACTGACCGATACCTAAATAATACCCGATAATAGCTGCGAAGAGAGAACGCTTGTAGGGATAAAAGTAAATTAATCTCAAATCTAATAAATTAAATAAA
>JAQCBB010000054.1 GCA_027621535.1 Pseudomonadota bacterium
TAGCTCAGTCGGTAGAGCAGTGGACTGAAAATCCTCGTGTCGGCAGTTCGATTCTGCCTCTGGCCACCATTCATTTAGACTTCTTTTATTATTCAATTCAAGTCATACTAAAATATAGGGTATGGCCTCGTGCATTTAAGCTCATCCTATAAATTTTCTGGGGCTTTAAATAACGCGAGGCTAACTTTTGGCATTCATAATTTATTGGATAAGCATTATGATCTGCCACTCGGTGGCATTTATATCGAACAAGGTGCAACCATGTCCTCAACTACACTGTCGCCCACAAGCGCAGTTCCATTGCCTGGCATGGGTCGGTCATTTAACACCGCATTCTCTTATGAATTTTAAAGCCACAATCAATAATTCTTTAGATATCTCTTGATTTTTTAAATAATTAAGGGCAAATTATGAATTGTAGTAGCCTTTACTACTTTTATTAATTTAGGAGATAACATGGCTGATAAAAGTCAAAAGAAAAAAGAATCAAAGGGTAAGCCAAAAAAGAAGTAATCTTTTGTAATCCCTAAAGTCTTTAATTAGAGCGGACTTCAATTTTAAGAAGTCTGCTCTAATTTCTCCTAAAACCCCAAAACTTCATATTTAAAAAATTGCTTTTTAAAAGTTATAAATTATTAGATCATTTATTTTTACTTGACCTCCCCCTATTTTAAAAATATATTTTTTCAATGGCTCTAGAACATAACATTGGAATTGATTTGGGTGGAACAAAAATTGAATGTATTGTTCTTGAAAAACAAAAAGAAATCTTTCGTGATCGAATTCTTACTGAATCTGAAAAAGGATCTGAACATATCCTTAATCAAATCCATCAGATTTATCAAAAGGCTATTCTTTTCATAGATAATCAGAAACATACGCTAGGCATTTGCACTCCAGGCTCCATCTCGCCGGATACAAATTTACTAAGAAATTCAAATACCACATGCCTGAATGGTCTCCCTTTTAAAAAGATACTAGAAGACAAACTTGACCATTCACTATCTATTGAAAATGATGCTAATTGCTTTGCACTCGCAGAAGCAGTCATGGGGGCAGGACAAGATCATGAATTTGTGTTTGGTGTGATTATGGGAACCGGCTGTGGGGGTGGATTTATTCATTACAAACAATTAAGAGTTGGACCTAATCTAATCTCTGGTGAGTGGGGGCACTCGATTTTGCACACAAATGGAAATGCCTGTTACTGTGGAAAACACGGATGTGTCGAGACTTATATCTCTGGTGGTGGATTATCAAAGATATTAAATAACCATGGCATTCATTTATCCGTTGAGGCATTTTTTCAAAAAGAAGACAAAAATAATTTTGAGAGCAAAATTTATCAAAACTTTATTAACGATTTTGCACAAGCCATGGGAAACATTATTAATAGCATCGACCCAGACATTATTATATTAGGCGGCGGTCTATCCAATATCGATTCACTATACACCGATGGAATTAATGCCATCAATCAATATATCTTTTCTGAAATACTAAAAACCCCTATAGTTCGCAATCAATTAGGAGACTCTGCCGGAGTATTTGGAGCAGCCTTATTGTAATTTGATGCATTAAACAAATATAATGGATTCTTTATAAAAAAATTTTAAATACCATGATCCCTGTTACCGCACTATTTTCATCAATATTATTTTTCTTATATTTTCGACTAGCTAAAAATGTCATTGCCATTCGACACAAATCAAAAATCTCTTTAGGTTTTGGTAAAAGCAAAGAATTAGAGCAAGCTATTTCCGCCCACTCTAATTTTAATCAATACGTCCCCTTTGCCCTATTAATGATGGCCTGCATGGAGCTCAATAAAATTCACTTTTCTTTAATTATCGTGATTGGAGCCTGTTTTACCTTCGGACGTATGGTCCACGCAAAATCTTTTTTAAAAAAGACCATGGATATTAAGCAAAGGTTCATGGGAATGAAGTTTACTTTTTATTCCATGATTGGCATGGCAGTCCTCAACATTATCAGTTTCTTAATAAGAATCTAAATAACAATCATTCTTGTTTCTGCATTAATTTTTAATGTGTGTTTTAATAGGCTCGTTAATTAAATTAGGGGTTTCATTATGGACAATAAAAAAATAATTGCAGCACTCAACAAAGTTCTAGAACTTGAACTTGCCGGAGTGGTTCGCTACACACACTACAGTTTAATGGTTTACGGTTATAGCCGAATACCGATCATTTCATGGCTTCGTGGCCAAGCGACCGAGTCGCTTGACCATGCAAATAAAGTTGGAGAAATTATTACAAACTTAGGGGGCCATCCTTCTTTAGGTATAGGGCCACTTCTTGAAACAGAAAACCATGACATTGGTCATATCTTAAGGGAATCTTTGGAGCATGAAATGGCAGCATTAAATTCTTATAAAGATCTGCTTAAATTAGTGGAAGGTCATTCAATTATGCTTGAAGAATATGCGCGCGAAATGATCTACAATGAAGAATTACATCTTGGTGAAGTGGATAAAATGTTACGTAACCCAGGTGATATGGGGCCATTCAATAAGTAAATGAGTTTGTCAGATAATGAAACTGAGTTAGATGCCATTGGACAGAAATGTCCAATGCCTCTGCTTTCTACAAAGAAGGCTCTTAGTAAACTCAAAAAGGGTCAGGTGTTAAAAATACTAGCGACCGATAAAAATGCAGTCAAAGATCTGCAGGCATTTTGCGAGTACACGGACCATCTCTTTATAGACGATCAGCTCATTAATGATATTTTTGTGATAAGGATCTCAAAGGGTTAACTTGCAAGACGAGATAACTGTTCTTCATATTTACTCAATTCAGTCGTAAATGTTTTTAGTCTTTCTTTCTCCTGAGCCACAACCTCATCGGGTGCTTTTTCAACAAAGGCTTTATTGGATAATTTACCTTCAGCTTTTTTGACTTCCATAACAATTCGGGTAATTTCTTTTTGTAGTCTTATTTTTTCAGCTTCAACATCAATTTCGATATTCAGCATTAATCTAAAATCACCGACTAAGGCAACCGGTGAATCTATTTTTTCAAAACTATTTACAATTTCAATCGAGTCCAGTTTCGCTAGAAGTAGTAAATAATTTTTAAATGCCTTTATTTTTGCTTCGTCACCAATCATGATCAAGGGTACTTTTTCTGCTGGCGAAATATTCATTTCACCCCTTAGCTTTCTACACTCCTCAACCATTGTTTTTAATGTGGTCATCCATTCAATGGCTTCATGATCAATTTTTTCATGTCGCGCCACAGGATATTTTTGCAACATAATTGTGTTGCCTTGAATACCAATTTTCTTTGAAATAATTTGCCATATCTCTTCAGAAATAAAGGGCATAATCGGATGAATCATTCGGAGCATTGACTCAAGAATTCCGAGCAAAGTTCTTTTTGTGCCTCTGCGTGTTGCATCCTCATTACTTTCATTTAACTGAACTTTAGCAACCTCTAGATACCAATCGCAGTACTCATCCCAAATGAACTGATACATTTCTTGTGCAGCCAAGTCAAACCGATAACTTTCAAAATGCGTTGCAATGTTACTCAGGGTCTTCTGAAAAATGGAAACAATCCACCGATCCGCTTGTGAAAAGCTCATATAACCATCTTTACAGACTTCGAATCCATTATCCTCATCAGGACAATTCATCAAAACGAAGCGTGAGGCATTCCATATCTTATTACAAAAATTTCGGTATCCCTCACAGCGACTGAGATCAAACTTGATATCTCTTCCTGGTGATGCCAAGCTTGCAAAAGTAAAGCGTAATGCATCTGTACCATAGGGCATAATTCCTTCAGGAAATTCTTTTTTGGTTTTTTTGGCAATCGATTCAGCTTGTTTAGGATTCATCAATCCATAAGTTCGTTTTGAAATTAGATCATCTAAAGAAATCCCATCAATTAGATCAATCGGGTCAAGCACATTCCCTTTAGACTTGCTCATTTTTTGACCTTCAGCATCTCTTATTAAGCCATGAACATACACATGGTTAAATGGGATTTTACCGGTGACGTATTTTGTCATAATCACCATACGCGCCACCCAAAAGAAAATAATATCAAAACCCGTCACCAAAACTGAGGAGGGGAGATATCGATCCAATACTGGGTTGGATTGATTTGGATAGTCGGGTGTCCAGTCTAAAGTCGAAAAAGGCCATAGAGCTGAGGAGAACCAAGTATCCAAAACATCCTCATCCTGCCTTAATTGTGAGCCATCTATATTTTTCTCTGAGGCTATCTTTTCCGCCTCACTTTTATTTTTTGCCACAATAATTTCATCATTGGGCCCATACCATGCGGGTATCTGGTGTCCCCACCACAATTGTCTTGAAATGCACCAATCCTGGATATTCTCTAACCACTGATTGTAGGTATTCACCCAGTTCTCCGGGAAAAATTTAACTTCGCCAGATTTAACCACACGCAAAGCTTCTTCCGATATGCTGAGTTCTCCGCCCACTGGTTTACTCATGGCCACAAACCATTGATCTGTTAGTAATGGCTCTATGACTACATTTGTTCGATCACCCCGTGGTATTTTTAATCGGTAATCTTCAGTTTTTACGAGCAGTTCTTGCTCCTTAAGCTTTGCAACAATCTGTTTCCTGGCCTCAAATCTTTCCAGCCCTGCAAACTCTCCTCCAAATTCATTAATAAAACCATCGAGCATCATGATGGTGATCATCTCTAACTTATGTCTCTTGCCAACCTCATAATCATTAAAATCATGGGCTGGAGTCACCTTAACCACACCGGTACCAAACTCCATATCCACATAATCATCTGCAATGATTGGAATCTCTCGATTGACTAGTGGGAGCATGACTTTTTGACCGATAAGTTTTTTATAGCGTTTATCATCAGGATGAACCATGACCGCAACGTCACCTAACATGGTCTCAGGTCGGGTAGTCGCAACAATTAATTTTTCTAGTGGATTAGTTGCTAAGGGATATGCAATATGCCAGAGGTACCCATTTTCTTCTTCTTGGATAACCTCCAAATCAGAAACAGCCGTTTGTAATTTGACGTCCCAATTAACAAGTCGCTTACCTCGGTAAATTAAACCATCTTGATAAAGCTTAACAAAAACTTCATTGACTGTTTCTGAAAGACCTTGGTCCATAGTAAACCGTTCTCTATTCCAATCAGGTGATGTGCCTAAGCGCCTCATTTGTTTTGTTATTTTTCCGCCTGACTCCTCTTTCCACTCCCAAACCTTATCTATAAACTTCTCTCTTCCAAGGTCGTAACGAGAGATATTATTTTGCTCTAATTGCCTTTCAACGACAATTTGTGTTGCGATGCCGGCATGATCTGTGCCTGGTTGCCATAAAGTGTTGGCCCCTCTCATGCGATGATATCGTGTCAGGCTGTCCATGAGCGTTTGATTGAAACCATGTCCCATATGAAGGGTGCCGGTCACGTTAGGTGGGGGTAGTAATATTGAAAAGTTTTCCTGAATATTTTCATCTATTCCACATTGATAATATCCCTGATCTTCCCAAAAGGCATACCATTTTGATTCAATTGATGAGGGGTTAAAGGCTTTATCTAGTTCTTTCATAGGGCTTTATTTTATCATGTTAGCTTGATGAGTTTTTTGCGTTAGCACAGATTTTACATTCTTTATCTTGCTTAAAATGGATTGTTTTCCACTCATTTACCATGCCATCAAATATTAATAATTTACTGTTTAATGGACTCAGATTTAAGATTAATTTAATAGCCTCTAACGATTGCATCGTTCCTATAATGCCAACTACAGGAGCCAAAATTCCATGGTCTGCACAACGTAATTCATTTTCCGTATTGTTATCTGGAAATACGCACTCGTAACAAGGACTGTCTTGATCTTTGAAGTCAAAAACCATAAGCTGACCTTCAAATTTAATAGCAGAACCACTCACCAAAGGAACTTTATTTTGATTGCACGCCCTGTTAATCGCATACCTTGTTTTAAAGTTATCTGAACAGTCTAAAACAACATCTACTTTTTGTTGTTGCAAGTATTGTGAAAGCTCATCTTCAGTAAGCTTTTGATCAATGACCTGAAAATCAATTTCAGCATTAATTTCTGATAGTGTCTTTTTTGCTGAGTGTGCTTTATTACTGCTTAGGCTATGTTCACGATGAACAATTTGTCGTTGTAGATTTGATAATTCAACTTGATCAAAATCACAGAGGGTAAGCTTACCAATTCCAGAGGATGCTAAATAGATTGAAGCAGGCGAGCCTAGCCCACCCAAACCAATAATCATGACATGGGCATTCATTAGTTTTTTCTGCCCTTCATAATCAATCTGAGGCAAAAGAATATGTCTGCCGTATCTTTCTAATTCTTTTTCATTCATCGCGGGTAAATTGATATCTTTTGGACATAAATGGATTTCTTGACATGTCTGAGCACGAATCTGGACGATAGCTTTCAATATTTTCAAGAACATCAAAATTCATTTGATTTTCTTTAAGAGAAATTTCTCTTTCAAAATTAATTTTATTTTTCAGTTGATATTGATTGAAACTACAAGCATTTATCGTGATAGAAATAATAAAAATCAAATTAATCTTTTTTATATTAGACATTACTTGATTATAAACTAGAATTTGGGGTGGCTGATGGGGCTCGAACCCACGACAACAGGAATCACAATCCTGGACTCTACCAACTG
>JAQCBB010000010.1 GCA_027621535.1 Pseudomonadota bacterium
TTAATTTTTTTTAATCTAAATAATTCCTGCAGACTTCGTAATGCTGATCTTTTCTTGGCAATTAGCAATGTGCCTGATGTATTTTTATCTAACCTATGGACCAGCTCTAAAAATTTACTATCTGGTCGATCATTCCTTAAATATTCAATCAATCCAAAATCAATACCGCTGCCTCCATGAACAGCTAATCCTGAGGGTTTGTCAACAACAATAAACCATTCATCCTCATATAAAATCTTAGGATTTAATTTTCTTGTAGGTTGTTTAATAGTTTTTTCAGTGAATGATATAGGTGGAATTCTAACCATATCCTGAATCTTCAATTTATATAAACTTTTAATTCTTTTTTTATTTACCCTAACCTCACCGCTTCGGATTATTTTATATATATGGGCTTTCGGAACACTCTTAAAAATCTTTAACAAGAAGTTATCAATTCTCTGATCAACAGATGATTCGTCAATTTCAATAAACTGTATTTCGTTTTTAAACATGTAATTGTTTTCTTTTTTGGCTTTTTATCCTATACTAACCGTTACCACTTTAAATGAAAATGTTTGATTTTAAAGTATTTTTTAGAACATAGAAAATTGTAACCTCATTTATAAATAGATGTTAAGAGTTGCAATTTCACAAAGATTTTTGATAATAGAATTGAAATAAGTTTTTATTAAACAAATTTGATTTGACTTAAATTTATTCTTATCAGAATCTTCTTGTAAAGGAGATATGATAATGAAAAGGATGCTTTTTAATGCAACCCAATCAGAAGAAGTTCGTGTTGCCATAATCAATGACAACATCATTGAAGACTTAGATTACGAAAGAACCTCAAGAGAACAAAGAAAAGGTAACATATATAAAGCTAAAATTACGCGTGTTGAGCCCTCACTTGAGGCTGCCTTTGTTAATTATGGTGTTGACCGACATGGTTTCTTACCATTCAAAGAAATCTCAAATGAATTTTTTTCAAAGAAATCTCGCAAAAAAAGCATTTCAATTACCGATGTAATCGAAGAGGGTCAAGAGATTATAGTCCAGGTATCAAAAGAAGAAAGAGGCAATAAAGGAGCAGCTTTAACGACATACTTATCCTTAGCTGGTCGTTATATTGTTTTGATGCCAAATAATTCCGACAGTGGAGGCATTTCAAGAAGAATCGAGGGTGACGAAAGAACAAATTTTAAAGAAGTGCTATCTCAAGTAAAAATCAAAAAAGGAATGAGTGTTATCGGCAGAACAGCAGGCATTGGTGCTTCTGTTGAAGAGATTCAATGGGATCTTGATTACCTTACCCAACTCTGGGATGCCATTCAAGGAGCTTCTGATCAACAAGAATCTCCCTTCTTAATTTATCAAGAAAGTAATTTGGTGATTCGTGCGATTCGAGATTATTTTCATCCAGACATTGAAGAGATATTAATCGATAATCAAAATATTTACGATCAAGCATCACAGTTTATGAACCACGTCATGCCAACTTATTCGTCGCGCATTAAACTATATGAGGAAAGTACGGCCCTCTTTTCAAAATTTAATATTGAAAATCAAATTGAATCTGCATTTCTAAGAGAAGTGCAACTGCCATCTGGAGGGGTTATCGTAATAGACCACACTGAAGCTTTAGTCTCAATTGATGTTAACTCAAGTCGATCAACCAAAGGAAGGGATATTGAAAATACTGCTTTTAGTACAAATTTAGAAGCAGCAAAAGAACTCGCCAAACAATTAAGACTAAGAGATATTGGTGGATTAATTGTTGTAGATTTTATTGACATGGAAAATCTAAATAATCAGAGAGAGGTTGAAGAATGCTTACGTGACGCGTTAAAAAATGACAAGGCAAGAATTCAAACGGGTAGAATATCTCGATTTGGACTCATGGAGTTGTCAAGACAAAGATTAAGACCAAGTATTGGCGAAACCAGTAATGGTCAATGCCCAAAGTGTCAGGGCACAGGAAGAATTCGTGATTTTCAATCTTCTTCTCTACATATTATTAGAATGATTCAAGATCAATCTAATAAAAAACAAGAACAAAAAATTTCAGTTCAAGTACCCATTGATGTTGCTACTTATTTACTTAATGAAAAAAGAGATTTAATCATTCAGTCAGAATCAGAAAATAATAATAAAATTTTTATCATTGCTAATAAATATTTTGATGTACCTCAATTTAAAATTACAACCTCTGAGTTGAATGATAAAAAATCACTAAGCTATCAAGAAATAGAGATACCCGAAACTGACATTGATGAAGATATACAACAAATTTCAAAAGAAGTGGTCGAACCAGCTGTAAAAGGATTAATCCCTGAAAAAAGAACCAAAAAGAACAAATCTCTATTTGGTTTTATTAAAGGACTGATTGCCAGTGATAACGATAAGGAGGATGATTTACCTGAGGAAGCTGAAGATCCTAAAAATACTATTCCCAAAAGAGAACCACAAGAAGACTTTAAAAAACCATTTAAGAATAATCGCAGGAGACGAAACAATCGAGGAAGAAATCAAGTAAAAGAAAATCACTCGGAAAATGAATCAGAACATAAAGAAAATATTTCAAATACACCTTCGGTTACTGTAAATACAAAACAACAATCTCATGGTAATCAAAAAGTAATAAATGATTTGGACCACAAGAAACCTCAAGCATCAAAAAACAAACCGGTGAGAAAGCCTCAAGAAGAACTCAAAGACATCAATTTGGAGGATGTTGGACTAAAACTTGTTGAAACTTCAAAAAAAACTAAGGTTGTAGTTGAAAATTCAGAAGTTAAAAAGCTCACAAAAATTAAAAAACCATCTTGGGCTATAAAGGATGATGCTAAGACTAAAACATCAGAAAAATTAGTGATGATTGAAACTAAAGCATCGACCGTTAAGGCTAAAAGTCAGAAAAAATCACCCGTAAAAAAATCAGTTAAAAAAACGGCTAGATAATTGACTTATCAGCCAGTAGCCAATAAACAAAGAAGCTAAGGATAAACTGGTTGTCACTAAAACATGAAGGAAAGCTTTTGCAAAATGCCTTCCTTCAAATAATTCAAAAAAGTAGCCGCCAAAAGAGGAAAATGTGGTCAGGCTTCCAACAAAACCAACAATAAGGCCTAATCGAATAGTGTCATTCATAAATGACATCTGATTCACCAAATAAAGTAATATTCCCATCATGAAACAACCGATTACATTGGCAAGTAAGACTCCATTCAAAATATTATCATTAAAAGGATATGCCAAAACTAAAACATACCTAAAAATTGCGCCAAGCGCAGCAAAAATAGAAATGATAAAAATTTGATATAAATTAATCATTTGGCATTTTTAAAAAATGTTCTCGATAAAATTTTAATTCTTCAATTGACTCTTTAATATCAGCCAAGGCTTCATGTTTTGCTGTTTTTTTAAATTTACCAATCAATTCTGGTCGCCATCGCTTAGCAAGCTCTTTAAACACGCTCACATCAAGATTTCGATAATGAAAATAAGTTTCCAATTTCGGCATGTAATTTGCCATAAAACGTCTATCTTGGCATATGGTATTTCCACACATCGGAGATTTATTTTTATCCACGAAAGGCTTTAAAAAATCAATTAACTGATCTTCTACATCTTGTTCAGTAGTGGTTGAAAGTTTTATCTTTTCAATTAATCCAGACTTTGAATGCGTATTTGTGTTCCAAACATCCATATTTTTCAAAAGAGAATCATCTTGTTTAATCACAAAAACTGGGGCTTCGGAAAGAATCTCTAAATTTGGATCAGTGACAATAACAGCAATTTCTATTATTTTATCGTTTACTGGATCAAGACCAGTCATCTCCATATCAAGCCATACTAAGTTGTTGTTATTTTTTGTCATGATTTTCATTAAATAAAAGTCTTTTAGAATTATTCATAACTTTAACATCCCTTTTGATTTAAAATGCTGATTTTAAGATAATTATAATGTTTATGAGTGAAATTCTATTTAGTAATATTTTTTTAACACTGCTCGTTTTATCATGTGCCACCGAAGTTTATCTTTCCATGAGGCAAAATAAAAGTGCTATTAAACACAGCGGCTCTGTCCCAAATGACTTTAAAAAAATTATAAAAATAAAAGATCATGCAAAAGCTGCTGCATATACCTCTGCAAAAACAAAAATTAATATTGTGGGATTTGTGATACAAGCTTTATTTTTATACATGATTACCCTTGGTGGATGGATCAATGAGATCAACAACTTACTTTCTGGACATTTAAGCAATGAAATTATTCAGGGAGTTGCATTGATTTTGATCATCATGATACTCTCAAGCCTAATTGAGCTCCCACTTGGTTTATACAAAACTTTTATAGTCGATGAAAAATTTGGATTTAACAAAATGAGCATTTCACTTTTTATTTCTGATTTATTGAAACAGAGTATCGTATCGTTGATCATTATTGTTCCCGTTATTTATTCTGCATTATGGATATTTGGCAATCTCGGTGAATCATGGTGGCTCTGGCTCTGGATCTTTTTTTCTGTTTTTAATATAGTCATGCTGGCGTTATATCCACTCTTCATCGCGCCGCTATTTAATAAATTTAATCCCATGGCGAATAAACCACTCAAATCAAAGATTGAAATTCTTTTAAAAAAGTGTGGCTTTGAATCTGATGGTTTATTTGTCATGAACGGTTCTTTGAGAAGCACGCATGGTAATGCCTATTTTACTGGTTTTGGAAAAGCTAAAAGAATTGTATTTTTTGACACCCTGCTTGAGCGATTAACTCATAACGAGATCCTTGCCGTTCTTGCTCATGAGTTGGGACATTTTGCTCATAATCATGTTAAAAAAAGAATTGTTATTCTATTTTTAATTTCATTTGCCGGTCTTTACCTCCTAGACTTTTTAAAAACTAATGAATGGTTTTATCTTGGCCTTGGTGTTACTGATCAAAATAATGCGACGGCACTACTTCTCTTTATTCTTATTAGTCCGTTGGTGTTATTCTTCATAAGACCAATAATGGCATTTTACTCGAGAAAAAATGAATATGAAGCAGATGCTTATGCTTGCAAATATTCTCCAGCTTCTGATCTTAAAAATTCACTGATTAAGCTTTATAGAGACAATGCATCAACATTAACTCCTGATAGCCTTTATTCTGCATTTTACGACAGTCACCCACCTGCAATTGCAAGAATTAGCGCACTTGAGAGACATAAGAAATGATAATCACATCAAGAATGGAATTTGATGCTGGTCATCGCATCCCAAACCATAAATCTAGTTGCAAGAATTTACATGGACATCGTTATGCTATTGAAGTTTCGTTGATTGGTGACATTATTCAAGAAGAAAATGAATCTGACTTTGGTATGGTTATAGATTTCAAAGATGCAAAAGAGTTGGTCAAAAAAACAATCATTGATCCTTGGGATCATTCTTTTATTGTGTATGAAAAAGATTTAGAGGTATTGGAATTTCTTAACAGTTTACCGAATCATAAGACGGTCATCCTATCTTTGGTGCCGACAGCTGAAAATATGGCTTTAATTGCTTACGAAATGCTTGAAAAAGCATTCAGTCTGGAGTTTAATAATAAAATTAAGCCTCATCGAGTGCGCTTATATGAAACCCCTAATAATTGGGCGGATGCTGGAATAGAAGATTAAAGTTAATCTATTTTTATTTTTTCTAAATACTTGAAGTGTAAATCTAAATCCTTCTCGCTCGCTTGAATTACCCTGAGCTGATTCAATATGTCTTGATCAACATTAATCTGTTGACCGTTATGATTAGTGAAATTAATTTCCAGCGCCTCTTGACCTCGGGTCATTCCTATATAGACCTCAGAGAGCAATAAAGAGTCTAAAAGAGCACCATGAAGATTTCTCTGAGAATTATCAACACCATAATGGCGACATAAGGCGTCAAGATTATTTCGTTGCCCAGGTCTCAATTCTCTTGCCATAGCCAATGAATCCGTAACTTTTTCAACATAGTCCTCGACCACTCCTTTTTTTATTCTTCCTAGCTCCATATTAAGAAAACCAAGATCAAAGGGTGCGTTATGGATAATTAGTTCTGAATCAGCAATAAAATCTATGAAATCCTCAACAATGTCTTGGAAAAGAGCTTTATCTGATAAAAAATCTAGAGTGAGTCCATGAACTTCCTGTGCCGCCTCATCAATTTCTCTCTCAGGATTGATATAAACATGAAATTGATTATTAGACAGCTGACGGTTTATCATCTCAACAGCTGCTACCTCGATAATTCGATGACCTTGATTAGGATCTAGTCCTGTAGTTTCAGTATCTAAAAATATTTTTCTCATGTGATCAATATACCATTAGTAGCGTCATTCGCCATTTGGTCAACTTGCTCATTAAAAATATCACCACTATGACCTTTGACCCAATACCAAGATATTTTTAATGATGATGCATGCTCATCTAACTTTTTCCATAGCTCCATATTTTTAACCGGCTTCTTTGCAGAAGTCATCCAATTATTTTTTTTCCATCCATGTATCCATAAATTGATACCATCGATGACATATTTAGAATCTGTATAAATTGAAAGTATCTCTTCCGTGCTGATTAATTTAAAATGATTGATTGCCTCTATTGCGGCAGATAATTCCATCTGATTATTTGTTGTTAGCGACATACGTCCAGATTTTTTAGAAATAATTATTTCACCATTATGAATTAAAAAAGCCCAGCCACCAGGGCCAGGGTTGCCATGACAAGAGCCATCTGTATAGAGCTTAAATTTCATATTTTGATTTAACCTTCACTTGATTCTTTTGGATATTACCCTTCCATGAGGGTTTAATTGGGG
This sequence comes from Pseudomonadota bacterium, assembly GCA_027621535.1. Classification (GTDB taxonomy): domain Bacteria; phylum Pseudomonadota; class Gammaproteobacteria; order Burkholderiales; family Methylophilaceae; genus BACL14. The sequence continues at coordinate 6,823 of JAQCBB010000010.1, forward strand.
TCAATGTAATAATTTTTTTTCTGGCAACAATCAAATAAATATTAGCGAATAATGGAAACCAACGATCGCCGATCTTATCCCAATTCGATAAATTTGAGGCTGACTTAAAGCTGGGATGATACCCAAAAAATTTACCATTCACAATCTCAAAGTCATAATTCAATATTTTATTTTGAAATGACGTAAAACTTTCCAAATTTTGATTCCATGGCTCTTCCGAACTTAGTGAGAAAAAAGTCTTTATGCCAATTGGGCTCCAAGGATTAAAGTTTATAAAGATTGCATGCCCATGAGGTATCAGTGTTCGATAGACTTCAGAAATGATTTGCCCATCATCAATATCCTGATGAGGTAAAACTATGCAATCTATTGAGTCATTTTCAAATGGTAATCCATCAGGTTTATATCTAATTTGCTGATTTGTATATTTATATTTAAAACGTGAATTATTGATCAGTGAACGGTGTGCACCTATTTGAATGATGTTATAGCCGAAAAGATGATCAAACAATTGATCAAGAATATTTTGTTCAAGTTGTAGTAAATCTTTTCCTCTTTTTGTTTCAAACCAAGTCATAATTAAGTTTATAATTTATCTATGTTTAAAGTCCACCCAATAGCTATTCTAAATGATAATTATGTATGGACGATCATTCATAACGATAATACTGTTATTGTTGATCCGGGAACTTCCGAAGAGGTTATTGAATTTCATGAAAAAAATAATCTTCATCCTACCGCAATCTTAATTACTCATCATCATAATGACCATGTTGGTGGATTATCAAAATTAATTGAAGCATACAATTTAACAGTCTTCGCTCCTCAAAATAAAAAATTTAAGTTCGACTTTATACCAGTTAAAGAAAATGATGAAATTAAACTTTTTAAAAACGCACTTACTCTAAAAGTAGCAGAAGTTCCAGGTCATACTCTCGACCATATTATTTATTTTGGAGATAATATGCTTTTTTGTGGTGACACTCTATTTAGCTTTGGTTGTGGAAGAGTATTTGAAGGCTCTTTTGAACAGATGTTTTTAAGCTTGGAAAAACTAAAGAAATTAGATAGAAATTACAATGTTTACTGTACGCATGAATATACGCTAGATAATTTAAAATTTTTAATTGATTATTTTAAGGATAATGAACATTATAAAAGAATCTATAAAAAACTTTCACAAAGATCAATCACTTTACCCTCAAAGCTCAAGGATGAGTTAGAATTAAATCCCTTTTTGAATTCTAATTTTGAAGAATTCAAACAACTTAGAATTGCAAAGAACCGATATTAGATGAAATTTTTTATACTAACTCTACTCGCCTTTCTGACCAGCTTAACTTACGCTAATACCTTTCAAAATGCTGAAACCATTGAAAATGTTGAAGGTGTAACCCTTGAGTTATTTGATGAATATGTACCCCTCATCCCTGATTCGACGCACTTCATTGAAAACCAGAGAAGCTTATGGAAAAGAATTGGCGATGGCTTTGAAATTAGGGATGTGCATGATAAAAGAGTAAAAAAGTATATTAATTGGTACCAATCCAGACCTGATTATGTTGAGCGCATGATTGAAAGATCATCACGCTACCTTTACTATGTTGTCGAAGAAGTTGAAAAAAGAAATATGCCCATGGAAATAGCATTATTACCAATGATTGAGAGTGCCTATAATCCTATAGCAAAATCAAGACAAAAGGCAGTTGGAGTTTGGCAATTTATTCCCTCAACTGGAAAAATTTTTGGTTTAGAGCAAGATTGGTGGCGTGATAAAAGAAGAAATATTATTGACTCCACATCGGCAGCCCTAGATTATCTTGAGAAATTGCATGGTTTATTTGGATCATGGGAATTAGCATTAGCGGCTTACAATGCTGGCGAAGGAAGAGTAAAAAGAGACATATTAAAAAATAAAAAGAGAAAACTACCAACAGATTATTACTCACTAGACCTCCCAAGAGAAACTAAGGACTATGTTCCAAAGCTGCTTGCAGTGAAACAAATTATTCAAGAACCAGAAAAATTTCAGCTATTTATAAAAGATATACCTGATCAACCTTACTTCAAAGTAATCAACGTTCCAGATCAAATTGATGTCCATATTGCCGCTGAGTTTGCAAATATTCCCTATGAAGAATTTCAACTGTTAAATGCTGAACACAACCGTCCAGTAATGAAAGCTCACTTCGGAGTTCAAGATATTTTACTTCCGGTTGATAGCGTTGACACTTTCATGAAAAATTTAAAAGAAAACTCTGAACCTCTAACCAATTGGATAACTTACAAGCCAATTAACGGTGAAAAAGTAACTCACGTCGCAAAAAAATTCAATATTGATATCAACGAATTAGTTAAGATTAATCAATTAAGAAGTAACCAAACTTTAAAAAATGATATTATTCTTATTCCCTCCTCTCCGGATGTACTTAAAAAATATTCGATAAGTACAAACAATCTATACTCGTATTCAAACATAATTTCTCATAAAATTCGTCCTGGCGATACCCTGGGAGGAATAGCAAGAAAATATAAAGTACCGATCAAAGATATTATGGAGTTTAATGAACTCAAGAGCACAAATATAATCCTAAATGCGTACATAGATATACCCCAATAACCCCATATGCGATTAATACTTACCTCAATTTTATTTATTTGTCTTTTTGGATGCAATAAATCTCAGATTGAAGATGTCAATTTCGATGAAGAAGCTTCTCAAGAATCTGGTGGCACACTTACAAACGCAATGATTGGTGAACCTAATAATCTTATTGCCATGATCGCAGGGGATGGCGCGTCCTCTTTAATTGCTGGGCAAATATTTAACTCACTTCTTAAGTATGATGAGAATCTTGAATTTGAGGGAGACTTAGCAGAAAGTTGGGAAATTTCTGAAGATTATAAAACCATCAAATTTAATCTAAAAGTGCAAAAAAAATGGTCTGATAATCACCCAATCACGTGTAAAGACGTACTATTTACTTGGAAAGCAGTAACTCACCCTGATACTCGAACTCCGTATGGATCTGACTACCAATTAGTGTCTTCGGCCCAATGTATAAATGATTATCAATTTATTGCAAAATATAAAGAACCTTATGCGCCTGCCCTGGAAACATGGGCATCTCTTCACATCCTCCCTGAACATCTGCTTAAAAATGAGGATATCAATAATACATATTTTTCATTAAATCCTGTTGGTTCCAATTATTATTCTCTGGATTCTTGGGTAACTGGACAGCAACTTAAATTAAAAGGTAATCCGAATGCCGTTCATGGAAAACCATTGATTGATAATAAAGTTTCGAGAATTATTCCTGATTTATCTTCACAGTTTATGGAATTAATTGCGGGCAATATTGATTTAATGAGTATAAATCCCATTCAATATTCACGAGTATTTCCTAACAGACCTGAATTGAATAAAAAAATAAATTTATATAAAGAGATGGGTAATGGCTATACATATTTTGGCTTCAATCTAAAAAAAAGGCCCTTTGATGACATTAATGTCAGGAAAGCCATTAGCCTCGCCATTGATCGTCAAGAAATCATTGATGGTGTTTTACTAGGTCTTGGTGAGGAAATAACCAGTCCATACAAGCCAGGCACTTACTGGGAAAATAAAAATATCAAAAAATTAAGTTTTAATCCAGAAAAAGCAAAAGAATTATTAGAAAATTCAGGTTATCGTTTAAATAATAACATCTATGAAAAAGATGGAATTCCCCTTTCATTTGAAATTTTAACTAATCAAAATAAGCAAAGAGAAATGACGGCTGTATTGATTCAGCGTCGCCTTCAGGATATTGGTATTGATGCATCCATTCGCGTCATTGAATGGGCAAGCTTTGTAAATAGGTTTATTAAAACAGGAGAGTTTCAAGCGGTTGTTTTAGGGTGGAGTTTGTCTCTAGATCCAGACCAATATAGCATTTGGCATTCGAGTCAGCAAGGTCCTGGGCAGTTTAATTTTATTGGTTACTCGAATAAAACAGTTGATAATCTTTTAGAAAAAGGACGTCAAGAACTAAATAAAGAAAAAAGGAAAGCCATTTACAATGATTTTTCTTCAATTCTATATGATGATCAACCGATTATATATTTATATGCAGGTTATGGTTTGTCTGCTATTCACAAAAAGATAAAAGGTGTAAAAAAATTATCTCCCCCAGCTGGCATATATCACAACGATTATGAATGGTTTGTACCTAACAAATTTCGAAGAAATGAAATGAGTCTTTAATGCTGAAATACTTACTGAAAAGAATTATATGGATGATCCCGATGTTAATTGGTATAAGTCTTATTTCCTTTTTTATAATGCACCTGGCACCAGGTGACATCACTTCTAACGAATCAGCTTTTAATCCAAAAGCAAGCGAAGAGTCAAGACAAAAGTTACGTAAAATGTACGACCTTGATAAACCGATCATTGTTCAATATGGATTATGGTTAAAAAGAATTATAAAACTTGATTTTGGTTCCTCGTTTGCCTCGCATCAAAGGCCTGTGCTTTGGGAAGAAAAAGATAAAAATGGAAATATTAAACCTGGATTGATTCAAAAAGCATTACCGATAACCTTGTTAATTAATTTATTAACTATCTTTTTAATTTTTTCTATATCTATTGTTCTTGGAACAATTGCTGCCGTCAGGAAAAATAAAATACCGGACAGGATGATTACTCTTTTTGTTTTTGTTGGATTTGCTATTCCTGGTTTTTGGCTTGCTCTATTATTAATGTACTCATTGGGTGTTTCAAATCAAATTTTACCCATATCTGGTTTACACTCGATTGGTTATGAACAAATGAGCCCCATTACCCAATTTATTGATATGCTTAAACATCTTATTCTTCCTGTTTTTATTTCTTGTCTGAGTGGATTAGCTGGAATTTCCCTCTATGTTCGAAATGGAATGATCGAAATTCTTAATCAAGATTTTATTAAAACAGCAAGGGCAAAAGGCCTGTATGAAAAAAAAGTGATTTTTGTTCACACTCTTAAAAATGCGCTTTTACCGCTCATCACCATACTGGGACTTTCAATTCCTGGACTTATTGGTGGCTCGGTGATTGCTGAATCTATTTTTGCAATTCCAGGGATGGGAAAATTATTTTATGACGCCGTATTAATGCGAGACTTTCCTGTGGTCATGGGTATTTTAACCATTGGGTCGATTTTAACTTTATTGGGAAACTTGATTGCAGATTTATCCTATGCATGGGCAGATCCAAGGATTAGAAGAGGTTTAACCAAATGAGAAAAATAATAAAAAATCCTTTAGCTTTTGCTGGATTAATTATTATTCTCTTAATTGGTATTTTGGCTTTATTTGCCAGTTATCTCTCCCCCTATGATCCAAACTATATTGATATTCAATCAATATTGGTATCACCGAATAAACAACACATTATGGGAACAGATGCTCTTGGCCGTGATGTTTTCTCAAGAATGCTGCATGGTGCCCAAATTTCACTTTTGGTTGGTATTGTTGCAGTCGGTATCTCAACACTCATTGGTATTATGCTGGGCTCTATTGCTGGGTTCTATAGAGGCATCACTGATACCCTTATAATGCGGTTGGTAGATGTAATGTTATCAATTCCTTCATTCTTCTTAATACTCGCTGTCATTGCGTTCTTAACACCGTCCATATGGAATATTATGATAGTTATTGGTCTGACTTCTTGGATGGGTGTAACCCGTCTAGTGCGTGCTGAATTTTTAAGCCTCAAAGAAAGAGATTTTATTTTAGCGGCTGAAACTATTGGTGCCAGTGATCTCAGAATTATATTAATCCATCTTCTTCCAAATAGCCTTGGACCTATTATTGTAAGCACTGTTCTAGGAGTTGCAAGTGCTGTTCTTATTGAGTCTGGTTTGAGTTTTCTTGGTCTGGGAGTTCAGGCACCAACGGCGTCGTGGGGAAATATACTGACAGACGGCAAAGAATACATTCAATTTGCTTGGTGGTTATCTTTGTTCCCTGGATTAGCAATTTTGATTACTGTATTGGGTTATAATCTTCTTGGGGAGGGTCTAAGAGATAACTTCGACCAAAATACTTAATATCATCATTGCTATGAGGTTTATATGTCTTTTTTAAAAAATAAACGAGTGTTAATTTTAGGTTTACTCAGTGACCGTTCGATTGCTTATGGCATTGCCAATGCAATGCATCAGCAAGGAGCTGAATTAGCCTTCACGCATCAAGTTGACAAACACGAACAGCGTGTTAGAAAATTAGCCGCCAATTTTAATTCGGACATTGTTTTACCATGTGATGTCTCTTTTGATGAACAAATAATTGATCTATTCGTTAAGCTTAAAACCTATTGGAATACAATAGATGTAATTGTTCACTCTATAGCATTCGTTCCAAAAGAGGCTCTTCAAGGAGATTTTGTTGAAAATACTTCCCGAGAAAATTTTAGAATTGCTCATGATGTGAGTTCGTACAGTTTTACAGCTCTTGCCAAGGCAGCTCTACCGATGTTATCTCCAAATGCATGCTTACTTACAATAAGCTATCTAGGTGCTGAACGAACAATGCCTAACTATAACGTCATGGGTCTTGCTAAAGCAAGCCTTGAGGCTAACGTTCGTTATATGTCTCAAAGTTTAGGTCCTAAAGGAATAAGAGTTAATGCAGTATCAGCTGGTCCCATAAAAACTTTGGCTGCTTCAGGCATTTCTGATTTCGATAAGATGTATTCCTTTAATGAGAAACATGCCTCTTTAAGAAGAAATGTAACAATTGATGAGGTTGGTAATGTTGCAGCATTTCTTTGCAGTGACCTTGCGAGTGGAATTACCGGTGAGGTGACTTATGTAGATGGTGGGATGAATATTACAGCAGCAGGAACAATTGAATAACTAATTAGTTATTCAATTGAAGAAATTTGGTATTGATTTTTATTTTTGAATCAGCTCTTAAATCTTCGATATACGCTCTTTCAATTTCCTTATCGATTGCTGACAAAAACTCTTCATTAAAAAACTCAATGTCTTCAGTAACAATATCTTCGCTGCTGACCTTGTCGAGTTTGATCACCATAAATTCACCTTTTGGATCAAAGATACCAGCATAAACAGGTAGGCTTGAAGCATTTAACTTAAAAACTTCCTCGGCAATCACATCAGAGAGTCCTTGTTTATCAGAACGATCAATCGTTAAATCATCAATCCATTTAGGTTCATTTGCAGAACCATCCTGAAGACTTGAAACTAGGATATTTCCATCGTTAATCAGATTTTGTTGGGCATTACGTTTTTTCAAATAATCATTAATTTCAGATTTTACTTCCTCAAATGGCTTGGTCTCCGATTTTCTAAATTCGACAACACGAGCAGAGACTAAGTTATTTGGTGAAACTTCGATAGCGGGCGTATTAAATTTATTTTCAATAATAGCTTTATCAAAGACAGCATCAGCGAATACCGGGTTGTTGAAAAATCTTTCTGCATCTTGTTTTGACATCCACTGGCTTTGTTGGACTTCTAAATTGTATTTATCAATGACTGATTGAAGTGAATCTTTACTTTCATAGACCATGTTACTAAAGTCTTCAGCATTCGTGTTGTATTGCTCGAGAGCTTTTTGAAATATAAGTTCTCCTTTAATCTGAGGTTTTACATCAGCGAAGGTAACTTGATCCCCTTTTATACCATCAAGACGAATGATATGAAAACCAAAATCAGATTGCACTAAGTCAGAAATTTCACCCTTCTTCATTGAATACACCGCATCTTCAAACTCTTTTACCATAACACCTCGTTTGAAAAAACCGAGAGACCCATTATTTTTTGCTGACTCCGGATCTTGAGAATTTTTTTTTGCATATTCTGAAAATTTCTTTGGATTCTTCTTAAGATCGGCTAATACTTTTTCAGCTTTTGTTTTTACTTCGAATAGCTCATCACTGGATAATGACTTATCCGCTAAAAACAAAATATGACTGGCGGACCTCTCTTCAGATCCCTCATAGTTTTGCTTGTTAGCTTCATAAAAAGCTTTGATATCTTCATCCGTGACATTGATGATTGGCACAATGTTAGCTACAGAATAGACTACGAAATCAATTTTAACTTGATCAGGTTGAACAAAAGATGATGTGTTGTCATTATAAAAAACTTCAAGCTCCTCATCAAGAACCTTAACGGTTTCTTCGTAGTCTTTCAATAACATATCGTAAAGTTTTACATGGCGCTTCTGGTAAGCTATTTTTGCAACATCATTAATTTTGCTTTTTGGGTAGTAAGATAGATTTGCTAAGGTACCCTGAATTTGCTGAGTACCCATATCGGCACGAATTTGATCCTCTAATTTTTTTGGAGTGAGTCCATTATATTGCACTATTTGATCATAGCGCTGTTGGGAGAATTTGCCATTTTCTTGAAAATCAGGCATTCCAACCAAATAAGTAGTTAACTGATCATTCGAAATACGAAAATTATATTTGTTAACCGCTTGTTTAATAAGCTGACTATCAATTAAAGATTCTATAACGCTTTTTTTTAATTCAAGAGATTGCAAGATAGAACGATCTTGCCCCTCGGCATCAAGTCTTTCTTGAAGAATCATCATCGATCTTTGAAAGTCTTGGGCTGTGATTTCAGAATTATTTACTGTAGCCACGGTTACGTTAGAGCCTATTGAATTCAAATAGGAATCAATACCAAATAAAGCAAAAGGCACAACAATGATAGCTAAAACAACCTTAGCCCATTTCTTTTCTAGTCCATTTCTTATGGTTTCTAACATGAATTTTATGACCTTACTGAATCAAAAAGTTCTAAAAAGTTGGCGGAGTGGACGGGACTCGAACCCGCGACCCCCGGCGTGACAGGCCGGTATTCTAACCAACTGAACTACCACTCCTTATTTTGGTGGGTGCTGACGGGGTCGAACCGCCGACATTCGCCTTGTAAGGGCGACGCTCTACCAACTGAGCTAAGCACCCAAAATAATATCAAGGACGCCATTCTACAATAAGTACCTATGAAATGCTAGCTTATTTTAGTGCGCAACAGATTTATCAATTTTGACCAAATTATCTTTATTTATAGATTTTTTTATGGCATTTTTTTTCAATAATTTGTCACTTGATGGGTCTTTTGTTAATGCAATTTTTAAAACTTCATCAATGGTTTTGACTGGTATTATTTCAACTTTTGCCAGCACCTCATTTGATATATCAATGAGATCTTTGCTGTTTAAATTTGGAATAATCACTTTTTTTATGCCGCCGCGATGAGCTGCTAAAAGCTTTTCTTTTAGGCCACCAATGGGCAAGACTTCACCTCTCAAGGTAATTTCACCCGTCATGGCAACATCAGATCGAACTGGGATACTTGTTAGCGATGAAATAATTGCCGTGGTCATGCCAATTCCGGCACTTGGACCATCTTTTGGAGTAGCAGCCTCAGGTAAATGAATATGAAAGTCATTTTTTTCATAAAAATCAATTGGAATATTGAGTTTAGATGATCGACTTCTTACCACACTCAGTGCCGTATGAATAGATTCTTTCATCACATCACCAAGTTTTCCGGTTAAGTTAATTTTTCCCTTGCCAGGCATAATAATTGATTCAATAGTTAGCAACTCGCCGCCAACCTGGGTCCATGCTAGTCCTGTAACTTGTCCTATTTGATTTTTCTTTGCGGCTAAGCCAATTTCAAAAATCTTAACGCCTAAAAATTCATCAATATTTTTTGCTGTGATAGAAATTTTAGAAAGCTTTCTTTTTGTCAATAATTGCTTGACTGATTTACGACAAATTTTTGCAATCTCCTGTTCGAGTTTTCTAACACCAGCTTCTCGAGTATAAAACTGAATAATACTTTTCACGGCTGGTTGCGTAATTGTCAGTTCATTTTTTTTCAATCCATGAGACTTTAATTGCTTTGGGACAAGATGTGTCATTGCAATATCAATTTTTTCTTGTTCTGTGTATCCCGGTAATCGAATAATCTCCATTCGATCTAAAAGTGGTTCAGGAATATTTAATGTATTTGCTGTTGCCACAAACATAACATCAGATAAGTCATATTCAACTTCTGCATAATGATCTGTAAAAGTATGATTTTGCTCTGGATCTAATACCTCCAATAAGGCTGATGATGGGTCGCCTCTAAAATCTTGACCTATTTTGTCAACCTCATCCAGCAGAAATAATGGATTATTGACACCCACTTTTGTCATATTTTGAAGAACTTTACCTGGCATTGAGCCAATGTAAGTTTTTCGATGTCCTCTGATTTCTGATTCATCACGAACTCCACCCAAAGCCATACGTATAAATTTTCTATTGACTGCTTTGGCAATACTTTGACCCAAAGAGGTTTTACCTACACCAGGAGGTCCTACAAGACAAAGGATTGGGGACTTAACTTTATCAACACGCTGCTGAACAGCTAGGTATTCAATTATTCTTTCTTTAACCTTATCTAATCCATGATGATCTAGATTCAGCGTATTTTCAGCATCCTTTAAACTTGAATTAATCTTTGTTGTGTTGGCCCATGGAAGATTTAAAAGAGTTTCAATATAAGTTCTCACAACGGATGCTTCAGCAGACATTGGAGACATCATCTTCAGCTTCCTTAACTCACTGGTACATTTTTCTTGAGCCTCCTTAGACAACCCTACTGAACTTATTTTCTTTTCTAATTCCTCAAATTCAGCCACCTCATCTTGTTCCCCAAGCTCTTTTTGAATTGCCTTCACTTGTTCATTTAAATAATACTCTCTTTGAGATTTTTCCATTTGTCGCTTAACTCGACCCCTAATTCTTTTTTCAACCTGAAGAATATCGAGCTCGCTTTCTAGAAGGGATAAAAGGATATCTAGTCGATCTCGAACATTAATACATTCTAGAATTTTTTGCTTTTCGGTTAATTTAAGATTTAAATTAGCAGCTATCGAATCAGCCATGCGCCCTGGTTCTTCAATCGATGCTAATGTAGTTAGTAACTCTGGGGGTATCTTTTTATTTAGTTTTACATATTGATCAAATTGTGAAAATAACGTTCTCATCAATGCAATCGATTTTTTATCTTTTGTTTCTTTAGATTTTATGATTTTTGATTCAGCAGACCAAAACTCGCCTGAGTCAAGAAATTTTGTTAACAGAATTCTTTCAATTCCTTCTACTAAAACTTTTACTGTTCCATCAGGAAGCTTAAGCATTTGTAAAATAGTAGCCAAAGTTCCTATTTCAAATAGATCTTTTACATCGGGGTCGTCTTTATTGGCAAATTTTTGAGCAACCAATAAAATTTGTTTGTCTCCATTATTAGCCTTCTCAATTGCTTTTATTGACTTATCTCTGCCAACGAATAAAGGTATGACAAGCTGCGGATAAACAACAACGTCCCTAAGGGGAAGTAATGGTGTGATTGGATTTTTTTTTTCTTGTGTCATATGTAAGTTTATACTTATAAATTATTGATTTATTATTACTTTGATTATGGAGGCTAATCAAAATAATTCAAGTGAATAGAAGATTATTCGTTAATTTTTTTTTGGTCTGAGTGAATTAGTATTGGTTTAGATTTATCAGTTACAGTTTTTTCATCAATAATAACTTTTTCAATCGTTTTGTCTGACGGAATATCAAACATAATATCCTGAAGAGTTTCTTCTAAAATAGACCTTAGCCCCCTTGCTCCAGTATTTCGATCTAATGCCTTTATAGCAATTTGAGATAAAGCCTGATCCCTAAATTCTAATTCAACACCCTCAATTTCAAATAATTTTTTATATTGTTTAGTTAAAGCATTTTTTGGTTCGGTTAGTATCTTTCTTAATGCATCAATGTCTAGAGGTTCCAGTGCAGAAATCACAGGGAGTCTTCCAATAAATTCTGGGATTAACCCAAATTTAACGAGATCTTCAGATTCTGTTTTTTTAAGTAACTGATAACTTGATTTACTGTCATTTTTTGAAGCGACACTTGCACCAAATCCAATGCTATTGCTTTCTAACCGTCTTTGGATAACCTTTTCTAAACCTTCGAAGGCGCCACCACAAATAAATAAAATATTAGTCGTATCTATTTGTACAAATTCTTGATTCGGATGTTTTCTTCCCCCTTGAGGTGGAACTGATGCTACCGTGCCCTCAATAAGCTTTAATAAGGCCTGCTGAACGCCTTCTCCAGATACATCGCGCGTTATTGAAGGGTTATCAGATTTTCTTGAGATTTTGTCAACTTCATCAATATAAACTATGCCTTTCTGAGCTTTGTTTACATCGTAGTCAGATTTTTGTAGTAATTTTTGCATGATATTTTCAACATCTTCACCTACATAGCCAGCCTCCGTCAACGTCGTTGCATCAGCAATAACAAAAGGGACATTCAAAAAACTAGCCAATGTTTGAGCGAGAAGGGTCTTGCCTGAACCAGTTGGACCTATTAGCAAAATATTACTTTTAGCAATTTTTACATCGTCAAAGATTATTTCACCTAATCTTTTATAGTGATTGTAAACAGCAACTGATAGCGCTTTCTTTGCTTGATCCTGACCAATGATATGTAAATTTAATTGGTCGAAAATTTCTTGAGGTTTTGGAATGTGATCAATATCAACTTCTTTTTTTGAATCTGATGCTTTTATTTCTTCTTTAATGATGTCGGTACATAAATCGATACATTCATCGCAAATAAAAACAGAAGGGCCAGCGATGAGTTTTTTGACTTCATGTTGATTTTTCCCACAAAAGGAACAAAAAAGAGTTTTATCTTTATCTTGATCGCTCATAAGTATATTAAAAGTAACTTAAAAAGAGTTTATCGTTTGCTAATAACCTGATCAACAAGACCATATTTAACAGCATCATCAGCACTCATGAAATTGTCACGATCTGTATCCTTGGCGACATTCTCAATTTTTTGACCTGTATGTGTAGATAAAATTCTATTTAATTTATCTTTTAGATATAAAATTTCTTTAGCATGGATTTCAATATCTGATGCTTGACCTTGAAACCCACCTAAAGGTTGATGAATCATCACCCTTGAATTTGGCAGACAAAACCTTTTATCATTTGCGCCCGCAGATAAGAGTAATGCCCCCATGCTCGCAGCTTGTCCAATACACAAGGTACTTACATCAGGTTTAATAAATTGCATGGTGTCGTATACAGCCATTCCTGCAGTCACCGAGCCTCCGGGTGAATTAATATAAAGAGATATATCTTTATCAGGGTTTTCAGCTTCTAAAAATAAAAGTTGTGCGACAACAACATTTGCAGTCATGTCATCGACTGGACCAACAAGAAATATCACTCGCTCTTTTAGAAGTCGAGAATATATATCGTAGGCACGCTCGCCTCTTCCGCTTTGTTCAATAACCATTGGAATATAGCCTAAGCCAACAGTTGAATTATTTGTATCAGTTTTATTTATATACATGAATAAATTATTTATTTCCCATTAAATCATCAAAAGAAACTTTTTCTTGTTTAACCTTACATGATCTAAGAACAAAATTAACGACATTGTCTTCTGTAGCTAAAGCAGCTGGTTCATTTAAGCGTTCTTGTTTTTCATAAAACCACTTCACTGCCTCAACAGGGTCGTCATATGACTGAGCGAATTCTTCAATTTTTGCTTTGACTTGTTCTTCAGTTGCATGTAGCTTCTCTTTGTCAACCAAGTGGGCCAAAACTATTCTTAAGCGAGCAGTTTGTTCAGCTCTTGCATAAAACATAGATGGTTCAAGCTTTAAATCTTTCACCTTTCCACCTTGGCGCTCTATATTTTCAAGCATTTGTTGCATCAAGCGATAAGACTCATTCTCAATCACAGATTTAGGCAAATCGAACTTAACGTGCTTCACAAGTTCAACAAAAACCTGATCTTTCTGTTTCAACTTGACTCGTTTGTCAACTTCTTCAGTCAAAGAAACTTCAATTTGTTTTTTCATTTCTTCTACATCACCGCTATCGATGCCAAGAGATTTAGCAAATGCCTCGTCAAGCATAGGCAACTCTATTTCATTCACTTCAGAGATTGCAACGCTGTATTTTACTTTTTTATCTGCTAATTGAGGTGGCTCATAATCTTTAGGATAGTGTATTTCAAAATCTTTTACATCAGATGCTTTTAAACCAACTAACTCATTGTCAAAAACTTCTAGACGGTTTTTATCACCTAAAATAAAATTTAATGACTCCGAACCAGTTGATTCAGCAATTTTTTCATCAATATAGGATTCAAGCCTAACGTGAACTCGGTCACCAATTTTTGATGCACGATCCACTTTTTTAAAGGTTGCTCTTTGTTTTTGCATCGTCTCAATAGTTGACTGTAGGTCTTTTTTGGATAACTTAACCTCAGGATGAGTAATTTCAATCTTTTTTAGATCAATATCTTTTACTTCAGGAAGGACTTCAAATGTCGCTATAAATTCAAAATCATTTTTGATTTCAGGTAGCGGGTCATGAGTAATTTCTGGCCTGCCAACTATATTTAATTTATTTTCTTGAACAATTTGTCCAAACTGGATTTCAATTGCCCGAGAATATACCTCGGATCGAATGTCAGGACCATACTGCTTTTCAATGATGGTCATTGGTGCTTTCCCGGGACGAAAACCCTGAATTCTTGCATTTCTGGAAACTTGTTTAAACTTTTGCTTAATTTCATTTTCGAGAGGTGCAATAATTATTTTGCCCTTCACTTTTCTTTCGATATCGCTAATTTTTTCTACAGCTTGTGTCATTGTTAAGTACCTTAAAACTGTTATTTAGATCATATATAAAATTAAAGACTCTTAATATTTTGGTGCGAGAGGAGAGACTCGAACTCTCACGCTTTTAGGCGCTGGAACCTAAATCCAGTGCGTCTACCAATTCCGCCACTCTCGCAAAAATCAGAGAATCGCAAATTATATCATTACAGACGAATATTTGATAAATAAATTCCATAAATTTATACGATAATGTTTGTTAGAATCTAAACTATTTATTAACTTAAAATTTATACATAAAAAATTGAATTCTGCTCTTATAGTTCGCCCTCTTCTTATTGTATTTTTTTGCTTAATTACTTCGGGCTGTCAACTAATACCCTATTCAAAAAAAGAGGTGGATCTCTCTAAAATTAACGATCACATTAATGTTCAAACACCCAGTGCTGAATCATTTCAAGATTTTTTGTCATCTATAAAAGAAGTAAATTTTGAACCAATTGACAAAGGTTGGAATATCGATTCCCTCTTGGCTGCTTTATATTTTTTCAATACACAAATAAAAATTGCTGAAAAAGATTACCAAAGTATCAAAGCAAATGAAGTGATTGCAAAATTTCGACCACAATCCTCAATTGGACTTGAAATAGGCTCAGGAAATAATGCAAACGATGAAATCTCAAACGATATTGCAGGTCTGAACCTCTTATTTCCTTTTGAAACAGCAAATAAGAGGTTGATACGCTATGAAATTGCACTTAACACCTCACAATCGTCCTATGAAAATTATCGACTTGTCGCCTGGAATGAGCGCCTAAAATTAGTCAATGCGGTCATCCAATACGTTTTTCAAATTAAAAAAATTAAGGTTATTAAAAATGAATTAATTACAATACAAGCCATATACAATATGAATTTAAGAAGATTTGAAAATGGTATTAATGATCAACTTACACTTCACCAAGCTAAGCTTGACTTGCAGGTAGCTGAAAATAAATTAAAAAATTTACAATTGGAACAAATTAATTTACGAAAATTAATCTCTCAAACAACCGGAGTTCGTGTTAACTTTCTTGAAAAAAATCCAATTCTTGCCGATAACATCATTAATGGACAGCTAACTAAAATTGCTATTTTTCATCAAAATCAAGTCTACCAACAATGGAATGAAGAAGCATCACTATCAAGAATAGATTTAAGGAAAAGCCTAGCTAATTATGCAATTTCCGAGGCAAACTTAAAACTCGAGGTTGCAAAACAATACCCTGATATTAAATTCAATCCTGCTTACTTATATGACTACGGAAATAAAATTTGGACCTTGGGTATAACTTCCCTCATTCCAAATATTGAAAAAAATAAAGCCCTTATTTTACGAGCTGAGAAAATTAGGGATGTGGAAGCAAGTAGAATTATAGATCTTCAATTGCAGTTAGTAAATGATGCTGATAATGTTGTTTTGTTGTTAGACCAGGCTCAGCAAAAATTCGAAAATGCCAAAAATCTTCTTACTGAAAAAGAAAATTTACTTACAAATATGCAAAAAAAATATAACCAGGGCTTGATAAGCCGATATGAGCTAGAGAAAGAAAAAATTAAATTATACGAAATTGACTATATTTATCTTGATAGCTTATATAATTTAGTGATCTCTGGTTTTGAGATTGAAAAAACTTACCAAAAACCTTTTGTTAGTAAATTAATTATAGAAAAACAACCAAATGAATAAAAAAAGTTTAATACTCATTGTTGTTCAATCATTTGTCATTATGATTTTAATTTGGGTTGTTATTTTTATTGGTAGTGACGAATTTGCTGAAGATGACTTGCTTGATGATGAAAAATCAGTATCTTTTTTAGAAACCAATGCGGATGGGCTGAATCAGGTCAGGTTAAATCAATCCATTGTAAAAAATAGTGGCATTATGACTGAAAGAATTCAAACTTCTGACAAAAGCATGTCATTTTCAAATTATGGAGTTGTTCAAGCTACCGATACGCTCATTGATTTAAAAAATATTCATGATCAATTATTACAGGATATCGCAACACTGCAAAATCAAAAAAAAGCTGAAGAAAAAAAATATTTTGCATTTCTTGAGCTTAATAAAGATGAAAAAAATATCTCCGATCAAGTTTTACTTGATCAAGAAGCTATTCTAAATAATCTTGCAGTGATACTTGAAAAAAAAGTTGTTCTTAAAAGTAATTTAAAACAAAAAGTCATCACACAATGGGGCGATAAATTTTATCGTTTGATTAGCGAAAATGCAGATAAAAGTAATCTGAAAAAAATACTTCAAGGCAGTGCTCGGCTAATTAAAATAACTTTACCCTCGGCTGATAGTAACAACCCTGTGCCGAAAAAAATAATTTTTTCCCCTATTAACGGAAACAGTGAGATTGAAGGTACTTTTGTTGCCGAGGCGCCAACGATTGAACCAAGTATCCTTGGGCAGACTTTTTATTACCTCATAGATTCATCTGAAATAAGAATTGGTTCAAAACTTATTGGTTTTTACATAAATGATCAAAGAAATCAAGATAAGTTATATGAAATCCCTAATTCAGCCATTGTCTGGAGTAACGGAATTTCTTGGGTTTACACAGAAACTGAGAATGCGTTATTTATCAAAAAACCCATCAATTTAATTAACGAAATCAAGTCAGGATGGCTAGTTGAATCAAAGTTATTAAATGATAAAGATTTATTAGTTACTAACGGCGCGCAGCTTCTTCTTTCCGAGGAATATAAATATCAAATCAAAAATGAAAATGAGGATTAAGTGTCATCAATAATTAAATTTTCAATAAAATATGCTGGTGTTATTATTGGGCTAGCGCTGATTATCGTGGTGTATGGAATTGTTCAAATTAAAAACAGCCCATTAAATGTATTCCCGGAGTTTTCACCAACACAGGTTGTAATCCAAACAGAATCGCCTGGGTTTTCATCAGATTTAGTTGAAAAGTTAGTCACACGACCAATTGAGGTAATGGTATCAGGAACAATTGGCATTAAACAAATTCGCTCCCAATCCATTCCAGGTCTTTCTGTGGTTACTGTCATCTTTAACGAAGATACTAATATTTACTTAAATCGACAATCCATTACAGAAAAACTCTCAACTTTAACCAATATTTTACCCACAAATATTATTCCAAAAATTACACCACTCACGTCATCAGCATCAAGTGTTTTGGGAATTGGTTTAACCTCAGAAACAAAAAATGAAATTGAGCTTCGCTCATTTGCTGACAACGTAGTCATCCCCCATTTAATGAGTGTTGAAGGAGTGGCTGATGTAAATCGCTTTGGGGGCAAGGTAAGGCAGTATCAAATAAAAACAATACCAAAAAAATTAATAGAAAATAATATCAGTTTTCAAGATATCATTTTGGCAGCTCAAAAATCTTCTGCGGTTAGGGCTGGAGGTTTTATCCAAAATCAAAATCAAAGAATTATTATTAACACCGAGGGTCAAGCCTTGACCATAGATGAGTTAAAGCAAACCACCCTGATAAACCCACAAGGAAAACTTCTTCGATTAAAAGATGTGGCTAATATTGAAGATGGCTTTGCTCCTTCAATCAGTAGTGCATCAATTAATGGAAAAATTGGCGTATATCTGTCTATTCAAGGCCAGCTTGGTTCGGATACTTTCGGACTTACAAAAAATCTTGAAAAATCGATTCAATCACTTCTTCCGGTTTCTGATAAAGAACAAATAAAAATTCACACGGAGCTATTTAAACCCGCTAACTTTATCGATGCATCGATCAAAGGTTTAAGGATAGATATTATTATTGGAGCTATATTAGTAATTGCAATTTTATATTTATTTCTTTTCAATTTCAGAACTGCTTTTATTTCTGCTGTTGCTATCCCCTTATCGCTTCTGTCGGCTATTAGCATTATGAGTCATATGAACTTGGGTTTAAACGTTATGGTTTTGAGTGGTTTAGCCATAGCCCTTGGTGAAGTTGTCGATGATGCAATTATTGATGTAGAAAATATTTTTCGAAGATTAAGAGAAAACAAAACGCTTTCCAATAAAAAACCCTTATACCAAGTTGTTTTTGAATCATCTATGGAGGTCAGAAAATCCGTTGTTTATGCAACATTAATTATCGTGATTGTTTTTCTTCCGCTGTTGTCTCTCTCGGGAGTTGCTGGAAAGTTATTTGGACCACTAGGTATAGCTTATATTTTATCGATCCTTGCATCCTTGGTAGTTGCTCTAACAGTTACACCAGCTTTAAGCTTTATATTATTAGCAAAAAATGAAAATTTAAATACAAACGATTCACCAGTGATTCAGTCTCTTAAAAAAAATTATCGCAAAGTATTATTAAAAATCGAATCTCGTTCGAAATTAATACTTACATTTTCTTTTTTTGTAATTATATTTGGTCTGTCTTTTATCCCTTTATTCAAAACCCATTTCATTCCTCCGTTGAATGAAGGCCACTATATTATGCACATGACGGCTTATCCAGGAACGTCTGAACAAGAATCTTTGCGGATAGGTAATCTGGTTTCAAGTCAAATTCTTAATATTGATGGTGTTCAATCAGTTGCTCAATGGGTTGGTCGATCCCCATTGGGTGCAGATACATTTGGGACTCATTACAGTGAGTTTGAAATTGAATTATCTAAGAAGTCGGGAGATAACCAAAGACGAATATTAAAGTCAATTCAAGATATTGTCTATAATAAAGATAATGGCTTTGTTGGTGTAAATTTTGCCATCAATACTTTTTTGACAGAAAGGATTGAGGAAACTATATCGGGATACAATGCTGCTGTGGTTATTAATTTGTATGGGAAAAATCTTGATTCTCTTGATCAAGACGCAATTAAAGTTGCTCAACTTCTTGAAAGTATTCCAGGATCGAAAGACATTATGCTCCAATCTCCACCAGGCAATCCTCAGGTGAACATTAAACTCCTCCCAGAACAACTCACAATTTTTGGAATTAGTAGAGCCGATGTGCTTGATGTCGTTCGTGCAGCTTATGAAAATCTTCCGGTCGCTCAAGTTTATGAAAGAATGATCCCTATAGATATCGCAGTAACAATTGATGATGAATTTAAAGACGACATTGAAGATATAAAAAAATTACCTCTTCATACATCCTCTGGGCAAATGATTACTCTTGAAGATGTTGCTCAAATTTCACAAATTAGTGGTCGATCAAAAATTCTTCACCAGGGTGGAAAGCGAGTACAAACCATCACTACAAATATTGAAAATTATGATTTAAATGACTTTATTAACAACGTTGTTATAGGCTTGAATCAGACACAGCTTGGATCTGGGAACTATTATGAGATCACAGGAGAAGCCCAAGAAAATGCAAAATCACGTGAAGACCTAATTGCACATTCTGTCATTGCTATTGCGGGTGTTCTCTTGATGCTCTATATTGCTTTTGGAACTCTAAAAAACTTAAGCCTAACTTTATTAAACCTTCCTTTTGCATTAATTGGCGGGGTTATTGCTACCTCTATGCATGGAGGCTGGATTTCAATTGGATCATTAGTTGGGTTTGTAACCTTATTTGGCATCACACTAAGAAATTCCATTATGCTGATTTCTCACTACCAGCATCTCATTGATCATGAGGGTCATACTTGGAATCTGGAAACATGTATTCAAGGTGCATCGGAGAGACTTCCATCAATCCTAATGACAGCTCTTGTTGCTGGTTTAGCCCTATTACCAATTGCAATTGGATCTGGTGAGCCCGGAAAAGAAATTGAAGGACCAATGGCCATGATTATTATTGGTGGATTATTTACCTCGACTATTCTTAATTTACTCATTCTTCCAACAGTCTTATTGCATTACGGAGAATTTAAAAAAACAAAATTTTTAAATTTTTAATGCGTCTATTTGCTGAGCTAAATTAATATCTTTTATCGACAATCCCCCAACATCATGAGTAGAGCAACTAATTTTTACTTTGTTGTATTGAATTAAAATGTCCGGATGGTGGTCCAGGTCTTCTGCTAATGATGCAACTTTAATGGTAAATTCAATACTTTTATCAAATGATTGAAACTCAAATGTTTTATAAATTAACTTAGCCTCAGTCACCCAGGTTGGTAACTGCTCCTTAGCCTTATTAATTATCTCTTCCGCCATCATTAGGTCTCCTAAAAAAAGTAATAACATTTTCAATATTAGCAGCTTTATCTTGAATCTCTTGAAATTCACTTTGAGCTGATGATCCACCGGTAATACCACCGCCAGAAAAATAATTTAAGTTTCCATTTTTTGCGACCAAAGTACGGATTGCAATATTTGAATTCATTGAACCTGAAAAACTTAAATAAAAAATTGAGCCGCAATAAACCTCGCGAGCAAATTCCTCAAGCTCGTTAATGATTTCCATTGATCTTTGTTTTGGAGCCCCTGTAATTGAACCTCCTGGAAATGCATCGCAATATGCCATCCATGCTGAAATATTACTTTTCAGTTTTCCTTCGATTGAGCTCACTAAGTGATGAACATTTGGGTAGCTTTCTAAAGCAAACAAATCTTTTACTTGGACCGATCCAATTTCACAATTTTTACCCAAATCATTACGAATTAAATCTACAATCATTAAATTTTCGGCTTTATCTTTTTCACTAGAAGCTAGCTTCACTTTTAATGCTTCATCAGATTTTTCATCCTTTCCACGAGGCATGGTTCCTTTGATTGGCCTAGAAACAATTATCTTGTCTTTAATGGAAATAAATTGCTCTGGTGACCCCGAAATAATTGAAAAATCTTCAAAACTTACATAAGCCATGTAAGACGATTGATTGATTTTTCTAAATTGCTTATAAAAAATCCAAGGGTCTCCGCTGTAATTAACCGAAAACTTTGCAGCAAGATTCACCTGATACACATCACCATTTACAATGTAATCTTGAATTTTATTAAACTTTTTACAGTATTCTTTAAAATCTTCTTGAGGCTCAAGATTGCCTTCTATATTAAATTTAGCCTGCGCTTTCTTAGGCTGGTTTAAATCATGCAGTAATTTTTGGTAATAATTTTCAGCAAAAATCTTATCCTCATGGCTTATTAAATAAGCCTGCTCTTCATAATGATCAATAAGAATTACAGTTTTATAAGCATTCGCACTGGCAACAGGTACAGATAAAAATTTATCGAAAGAGTGATTAAACTCATAAGCTAGATAACCAATAAAACCGCCCTCAAAAGGGAACTCACTATCAGTTGTAAAAGTTTTCTTAAAATCCTCGGACATGATATCAACAATAGACATAAATGACTCATCGGATAAAAAATCTACACCCTCTTTTTGGATAGAAGTCTTTGTACCGAGATCTCTCAATTTAATAAATGGATTACTGCAGATAATGTCATACCGATTTATCTGATTATTTTTTTTTTCGCTAAAACAGCTATCGAGAAACATCGGGGCATCATCAAATCTGAGACAATCAAACCAAACTGATGAGTCTTTGAAATAAGGTAGATTGAAAGTGTGCATATACATTAATTCTAAACAAAAAAGGGAGCAAACGCTCCCTTTTTCATCGATTGAGTCTACATTATTCTAAGTTAGCATGAATCGCTCTCATTCCGTCCTCAGTCAACCCTTTATCAAAATAAATTTCAGCAATGACCGCCTCTAGATAGACGAGAGTGGATAATTCAAAGACGGAGCCCATAGGCATACCTTCTGTATAAATGGAATAACTGTCATCGTTGCCAATTTGTACAACTAAATCAGCAAGATCTGCCATCGCAGAACTTGTTTTTTGGGATATCACAGCAATTTTTCCGCCTTTTGATTTGGCTGTCTCAAGAATAGGCATGAGTGTTTTTGTTCCACCAGATCCGGAGATAATCACTAATAAATCGCCATCTTTTAAAGCTGGTGTTACAACTTCACCAACCATATTCACTTGGTATCCAGAATGGACTAATCGCATTGCAAAAAAACGAGAAACTAGGCCTGAGCGACCTGCTCCTCCAACAAAAATTCTTCCTGCTCCATCCACAAGAGATTTTAGCTTTGCGGCATTGCTTTTATCAGTTTCTGATAATACTGTGGTTAATCTATCTAAAATTAGTTTTTGTGTTTCCATTAAATTTCCTTAAATATCCAAATCGTAAAATCAAATCATACCAAAAAAAAACCCGACCAGAGCCGGGATTTTTTAAAAAAACTTGATCGACTAATTAATTAGTGAGCGATGTCAGTAATTTCTTTTGCAGCAGCAGCTGGATCAGCAGCACCGTAAATTGCAGCACCCGCAACAATAATTGAAGCGCCAGCATCTTTAACTTGCTGTGTTGTAGCAGCTTTAACACCGCCAGCAACAGAAATTTTAGCACCAGTGTTTAATGCAGCAATTGCAGCTAAGTCAGCAAATGGAGTATGGCCAGCAGCTTGGGCATCAAGACCTGTATGAACACCAATAATTTGAGCGCCAGCAGCAACAGCTTCTTTTGTTAAAGATTCTTTATCAGCAACGTTGATCATGTCAACTTGAACTTCTTTACCATATTTCTTAGCTGCAGCAATAACGCCTTTAATAGTGGCAATACCTGAAGCACCTAGAACTGTACAGATGTCAGCACCAGCTTTGTAAAATGGCTCAGATTCGTATTCGCCAGCATCCATTGTTTTAAGGTCAACTAAGATTAAGTTGTTTGGGAACTTAGCTCTTAAAGTTTCTAATAACTTGATACCATTGTGCTTAATGCATGGTGTGCCAATTTCTAATATGTCTACATTCGCAGCAACTTTTTCAGCTAAAGCAACAGTTGCGTCGAAATCTAATGAATCTAATGCGACTTGTGTTAGTGCCATCGTTAATATCTCCCGATAAATAAAATTAAAAAAATAAGTCTTTACTACCTATTTCGTGTTTGAATCGGAATATTATAGGTAGATAGATCCCGTGTCAATGCAAAATCAACCTCACCTAAAGTTTCTCGGCAAGGGCTTTTTCAAGTTTATTTTGATCAATCACAAAATTTCGGATACCTTCAGCCAATTTCTCAGTTGCCATAGCATCTTCATTATGATCAAATCTAAATTGATCTTCTTCTAATTTTGCTGGTTTGTCTGTTTTAGCACCGTTATCAACCAATTTTTTCTCAAGCTTGCCTTCTGTATTTTCAAGTTCTGTTAGAAGTCCAGGAGCAATAGTTAATCGGTCACAGCCAGCTAACTCAGTAATTTCTCCAATATTTCTAAATGATGCACCCATAACAACGGTATTAAAACCACGTTCCTTGTACCAGTTATAAATCGTTGTCACTGATTTCACACCTGGATCATCATGTGGAGCATATTCCTGGCCAGTTTTGGCTTTGTACCAATCCATAATCCGGCCAACAAAAGGAGAAATAAGGAATACACCAGCTTCTGCACAAGCACGGGCTTGAGCAAAGCTAAATAATAAGGTCAAATTACAATTAATCCCCTCTTTTTCTAAAATCTCACCCGCTTTAATACCTTCCCATGTAGAAGCTAGCTTAATCAAAACACGGTCATTTGAAACACCGGCATCGTTATATAACTTAATAAGCTTTTTGCCTTTTTGGACCATCTTATCAATATTGAATGATAGGCTTGCATCAACCTCAGTTGATATTCTTCCAGGAATGTGGTTTAAAATTTCAAGACCAACTGCGACTGCAAGTTTATCTGCAGCATTTTCGATTTGCTGTTCTTTTGATCCCCCTTGGACTTTGGCATATGCGATAGCCTCTTCAATCATTGACTCACACTGTGGCAATTGGCTTGCTTTCAATAAAAGTGATGGGTTTGTTGTTGCATCGACTGGCTTGAGGGTTTTAATTGCATCCACCTCTCCCGTGTCGGCAACGATGGTTGTCATTGATTTTAATTGTTCTAATAAAGATGCCATTGTTTTCTCCGTATGATTATTTTTGATCTTGAACTTAATGTATTACTTTTTAAAAAAAGTTGTTTTTGACTAATTAATTAAGAGACCAATTTTAGCAATATCCACAAAAGTCTGCAAATAATATTAAATGCTTCCCAGATACCTCTGAAAGTAAATGTGAATTTGATCAGCCATTTTGATGATATCAGTATCGTCGGTTGTAAAAATTGTTAGATTATTCAACGAAAATTGATGGATCATATTTCGATACATGCGATAGGCTTTTGATAAGGAATCAGCTTCTATCTTTTTAATTAATTTTAATGAAGCCAAATCATCAATTAACGCCAAATTTCCTTTATTTTCAATTAACGATGGGTATTTTTTTGCATACAATAAAATAAAGTACTGAACGAAAAATTCGATATCAATCAATCCTCCCTTGCTGTTTTTTAAATCAAAATAACTTTGTGTGTTTTTCTCACTATTGTCGTACATCTTTAGGCGCATTTGATAAATTTCCGCTTTAAGATCGGAAGCATTTCTATTTTTCATGAGCACTTCAGATCTAATTTGCTCAAATTTTAGTACGAGTCTTTTATTGCCATAACAAAACCTTGCCTTTGAAAGCGCCTGATGTTCCCAAGCCCATGCTTGTTCATGCTGATACTTTGCAAAAGCATCAAAAGAGCTCACTAAAAGACCATTATTCCCATTCGGTCTCAGCGCTAAATCTAACTCATAAAGAATGCCTGCATTCGTATAACTTGAAAGCCAGGTACTTAACTTTTTAGCGATATTGATAAATTCTGTTTTCTCACAAGCGTCATGGTCATATAAAAAAACAATATCTAGGTCTGAGGCGTAGCTCATCTCTTTTGCCCCAAATTTACCATATGCAATAACTACAAAAGATTCAAAAAACTCGGTATTTTTAAATTTGGTTTTAAGAAAATTAAGCGTCAAATTAATAAAAAAATCTGCAATTGCCGTTAACTCATCAGAGACTTTTTCAAGTGAGGTAACTCCACGAATTTCTGAAATAGCGAGCTGAAAAACAAGCTTATGTTTTAAATCTCTCAAAAGATCTAGCTGTTCATCTAATTGATCAGTCATCGACAAAGAATCAAAAGTTCTAGAATACAGTTGATCATAATTAACCTGATACATACCCTCATTGATTAAGACATCATCAATCAGGATCGGATGTTTTTTTATATAATCAATGATCCATGTGCTTTTTGACGCAAATTTGATAATAATTTTAAAGCATTCTATATACTCAAAAAAGAAGGCAATGTAATTCGACCTTGAGGCAATGGTTTCAATAAGGTCATAAACTTTAATAAAAATTTGATCGTCGTAACCCTCGGCTTCTATCTCGGCATCTAACACTTCAAATAGATATAGAATTCGGTTTTGGGATATTACTGGCAGCTTTTGCCAGCGTTTTGATTGGCATAAATTGTCAACAATTGTTTTATTTTTTGCACTTTTATATAAATATGTTTTCTGTTCTTCCTGCTTACCTTGATTAAAGAAACCTTCAAACAGAAAATTTATCTGCTGCTGGTAATTGTTAAGTTTTGATAAAAAAGCCTCTACCTCCATCAAAAAACTATCTGCCAAAATTTTTAAATCATCTCCGCTTGGAATGAGGTGAGTTTGCTTATCATCTTGATACTGGATTCTATGTTCAACGTTCCTAAAAAATATATAGCTATCTTTTAATAATAAATATTCTTTTTGCGGTATCAGTTCCTCGGCGTAAATTTGCTGAAGAACGTCTAAACTGTTATTACCTCTTAAATGAATATTTTTTCCACCCCGAATTAATTGCAGAGCCTGAATAATAAACTCAATCTCTCTGATGCCGCCATGCCCCAGCTTAATGTCGTTTCCTTTATTTTTTTCATCTAAGTCCTTTTTGATTAGTTTTTTTAAGTTCCTAATTTCAGCTATAGTTTTATAGTCAAGGTATTTCCGATACACAAAAGGCCTTATGATGGTGTCAATTTTTTTTGAGTTTCCAATAATAACTCTCTTTTTAATCCAAGCATATCGCTCCCACTCCCTGCCATAATTAAGGTAATAATCTTCAAGAAAATTTAGGGAGGGTACCTGAACCCCTTCAGATCCATGTGGCCTTAATCTGGTATCTACGCGAAATACAAACCCATTTTCATTATTATAATTAAGAGCAAAGATAATCTTTTTAGCAAAATTGTGAACTTGTATTTTATATTCACTATCCTCATTTATCGGATTATCATGAGCAAAAATCAAATCTATATCGGATGACACATTAAGCTCCCCGCCGCCCAATTTACCCATCGCGATGATATAGAAGTGATGATGTACTTCTAAAAATTCTTTTTTATAAAAATTAAAAACAGCAGTAATAGCTTCGTTTGCAAATTGTGAAATGACCTCGACAACATTTTTATAGTCAATGATTCCCAATAGATCCTGAAAAATAAGCTTATTTAATATTTGATTTCTAGACGTTCTCAGGTTGTTCAAAAATACCAGCTCTTCTTGACCATCGCTAGGGATGGTTTTTTCTACCTCGGCTACTGCAAATGGTTCATAAGCAGTCTTCTTAAGGTAATCAAATATGACTGGGTTTGAGATGGAGCGTTTAAAATATCGGCTCCACTGAGATACTTTTTCTATGTCTTGTTCCAGTGTATTCATCGGTTTAAGTATTTTGAAAACTGAATTTATATTACATTATTTGATGACATTTCCTCACTAATTTGGCAAAATTACACACTTTATCAATAGTTTAAATGCATAATCAGTGATTTAATTAAATCACATTATTCAATATAGAGAGAAATACATGGTTGATTACGTTATCCCTTTTGAAAAACTCAGGAACACCAACGTTGGCTTAGTTGGTGGAAAGAATGCTTCATTGGGGGAAATGATATCTCAACTGACACAAAAAGAAATTCGTGTTCCAACTGGATTTGCAACTACAGCAGAGGCCTTCCAAGAGTTCGTTAAGCATAATAATCTTGGAGTACAAATTGAGTCTGAACTTGAGCACCTCGATACTAACGATGTTCAACAACTTGCTGCTTCTGGTAAAAAAATACGTAATTGGATTTTACAAACCCCTTTTCCAAAAGAACTGGATCATGCGATTGAGCAAGAGTATGAAGCTCTGACCCTACGCTCGTCCAATAAGATGACCTTTGCGGTTCGGTCATCAGCAACCGCTGAGGATCTTCCAGATGCATCGTTTGCAGGACAGCAAGAAAGTTTCTTAAACATTCATGGTATTGATAATATTAAAAAAGCAATTAAAGAGGTATTCGCATCGCTTTACAACGACCGAGCAATTTCCTACCGAGTCCATAAAGGTTTTATTCATGCTGATGTTTCAATTTCAGCCGGTGTTCAGCAGATGGTCAGGAGTGATATTGGTTGTGCGGGAGTGATGTTTTCAATCGACACTGAATCTGGTTTTAAGGATGTTGTTTTTATTACTTCATCTTATGGCTTGGGAGAAACAGTAGTTCAAGGTGCAGTAAATCCTGATGAATTCTATGTACACAAACCCCTTCTGAAAAAAAACTTTCCGGCTATTGTTAAAAAAACAATAGGCTCAAAAAAAATTAAAATGATTTTCTCTAATTTTAATGAGGCTGGAAAAAGCACCGAAACGGTTGACGTCAACCCTCAGGATGCAGATCAATTTAGTTTAACTAATGAAGAAGTTCTTGAGTTAGCAAAA
>JAQCBB010000011.1 GCA_027621535.1 Pseudomonadota bacterium
AGCAGGAGCTCGTGCTTTATGGAGAGCTACTGGAATGAAAGATGGTGACTTTGAGAAACCCATTATTGCAGTAGTTAATTCTTTTACTCAGTTTGTTCCAGGACATGTGCATTTAAAAGACCTAGGACAGCTTGTTGCAACTCAAATTGAAAAACATGGCGGCGTAGCCAAGGAGTTCAATACCATTGCTGTTGATGATGGGATTGCGATGGGCCATGATGGAATGTTATATAGTTTGCCAAGTAGAGATTTGATTGCAGATTCAGTAGAGTATATGGTGAACGCTCATTGCGCGGATGCTATGGTATGTATATCAAATTGTGACAAGATTACTCCGGGCATGTTGATGGCGGCAATGCGGGTAAATATTCCAACTATATTCGTCTCTGGAGGCCCAATGGAGGCTGGTAAGGTCAATTGGGGTGGTCAAGAAGTAAAAGTTGATTTGGTGAGCCCTATGATCGCTTCAGGGGATATCAATATTTCTGATAGTCAGCTTGATGATCTTGAAAGGTCATCATGTCCAACATGCGGATCATGTTCAGGAATGTTTACTGCAAATTCAATGAATTGCTTAACAGAAGCTCTCGGTTTAAGTCTTCCAGGAAATGGATCAACGCTAGCGACGCATGAAGCTCGAAAGAAATTATTTCTTGATGCAGGTCAGCAAATTGTTGAAATTACAAAAAAATATTATGAAGAAAATCAGAGTAAAGTATTACCAAGATCAATTGCAACAAAAGAGGCTTTTGAGAATGCCATGACCTTAGATGTGGCAATGGGTGGATCGACCAATACCGTTCTCCATTTGCTTGCCGCCGCAAAAGAGGCTGAGGTTGATTTTACTATGAAAGATATTGATCAAATTTCAAGGAATACGCCATGTATAGCAAAAGTAGCCCCCGCGAGCCAAAAATATCATATGGAGGATGTCCATAGAGCTGGTGGCGTTTTTGGAATATTAGCAGAGCTAAACCGAGGCAATTTACTCAATAAAAATGTTTCAACTGTGCATTCAGAAACTTTAGAAGACGCTATCTCTAAATATGATATTACTTCAACCCAAGATGAGAGTGTTAAGACCTTTTTTAAGGCTGCTCCTGGGGGTGTTCGAACAACAGAAGCATTTTCGCAAAATAAATTATGGCCAACATTAGATAATGACCGTGAAAATGGATGTATTCGTAATATTAAAAATGCGTATTCAGCTGACGGAGGCTTAGCAGTTTTATATGGCAATATTGCTCTTGAGGGATGTATTGTTAAAACTGCAGGGGTGGATGAAGAGATATTAAAATTTAAGGGAAAGGTAAGGTTGTTTGAGTCTCAAGAAGCTTCAATAAAAGCAATTTTAGGCGATGAAATAAAACCTGGTGATATTGTACTGATCACCTATGAGGGGCCAAAAGGTGGTCCAGGAATGCAAGAGATGTTGTACCCAACATCCTACTTAAAATCTAAGGGCTTAGGAAAAAAATGTGCTCTACTTACGGATGGAAGATTTTCAGGAGGTACTTCTGGTTTGAGCATAGGCCATGTATCCCCAGAAGCTGCAGAGGGTGGAAGTATTGGGTTGGTTCAAGAAGGTGATGAAATTATCATTGATATTCCCAACAGGACTATCAATGTGTCTCTATCTGATGAGGAATTATTAAAGCGAAGAAAAAAAATGGAATCACTAGGGGCTAATGCATGGAAACCCAAGCCAAGGGATAGAAAAGTATCTAAAGCTCTTCAAGCATATGCTTTGATGACCACGAGCGCTTCACAAGGTGCGGTAAGAAATCTTGATCAAATTAAAAAATGAATTCTAGGTATCTAAAAATCGAAAATAATAATAATTTGGATTATTTAAAGATAAATAATCCATTAGCAGAAGCAACAATTTCTCTTCAGGGCGCACATGTTTCATGGTGGAGACCTAAAAGCTCATCCGAGGATGTGCTTTGGCTATCCTCGAATGCTAGATTTGAAAAAGGAAGGTCAATCAGGGGCGGAGTTCCAATTGTGTGGCCATGGTTTGGACAACACCCCACAGATAATAGTTATTGCATCCATGGTTTTGCTCGGGTAATTCCCTGGGAGCTGATTAAGTCTCAAGATTTAAAAAACGGAGCAACAAAGCTACATCTTAAAATGAAACCAACGCAGGATGTTAAAAGACAATTATCTTATGAATTTACATTAGAGTTAATTCTTATCATTGGAGAATCTCTAAGCTGCAGTCTTACCACGACGAATGAATCAAATTTTCCATTCATTATTTCGGAAGGATTCCACACATATTTTTATATTTCAGATTTACGTAATATAAAAATTAAAGGCCTTGAGAGCGCTGTTTTTTTTGACAAGGTCGGTTCATTCAAAAAAGGAATTGAAGGTGAAGAGATTGTCATCGATGAGGGGGAGTTCGATAAGGTTTATATAAATAACAGTAATGATTGTTATATTGAAGATGACATTTTTAATCGTGTCATTACTATTAAGAAATCTAATAGTAACTCAACAGTTATCTGGTCACCAGGAAAAGAAAAATCTGAAAAGATGTCTGATATGGGAACAAAAAATGAGTGGCGCAGAATGATTTGTATTGAAACTGTGAATGTATTAGAAAATAAGGTTGTTATTTATCCAGGAAAATCCCACACAATTGGAACTGAAATAGCAGTCCAGGAATACTAAATATTTCCTTAAATCCACATTGAACTAAAAATTCATGCATTTGACTAATGTACATGAAAGTTTTGTTATTTATATTTATTTTTGTTAGTCATTTTGCATTTTCTAATGATATGGGAAAGCAGTTAGCTCAAGATAATGGTTGCCTCGCTTGCCATTCTGTAAAAATAAAAATACTTGGTCCTTCATATCAAGATATTGCAAAAAAATATAAAAATGATAAAAAATCTAAAGCTATGTTAATTCAAAAAATAAAAAATGGCGGCACTGGTAATTGGGGAAATATTCCTATGCCGGGTCATCCTAGGATTAAAAATGAAGACCTTGATAAAATAGTAACTTGGATTCTATCGATTTAAATTGCTGTTTTTATACCCATAGATAAAGTATAAAAATAGACTTAAACTAGTCCAACCAATAAGCCATGCGATTAATTCACCGAAAGTAACATATTCATAAGCATAGGCGCTACCACAACCCCCAATAGAAGATGCAAGTTCAGCATAGGACAAAGCAGCAAATGTGCAAGCTAGACCCGAAATAACAAAAGATAGAACAACTGCTGGCCCAGCCTGATTTGCAGCTGCAATCACAGTTAAGACAAATATACCAGTCCCAATAATACAGCCAATGCCAAGAAGGGTGAGATCAGTTACTGTTCAACACCTTTTAAGTTTTGTGTTTTCATAATGATGGATCCTTTTTTTTCTAAATAAATTATTTAGCATATGTCTTAAGATAGCCAATCTTTGTTAATAAGAAACTTTGTATATAGCTCTTCTTCAGCACTGCCTTTTTTCGGGGTCCAATCATATGACCAATTTACCATAGGCGGCATGGACATTAAGATAGATTCTGTACGACCTCTTGATTGAATTCCAAATAAAGTTCCACGGTCTTGTAATAAATTAAACTCGACGTAGCGCCCTCGTCTATATAATTGGAATTTTTTTTGTTCATCTGTGTACTCATTATTTTTTCTTTTTTGAACAATCGGCATGTATGCATTTAAAAAGAGATTTCCGATACTAAAAACCAAATTAGAAGTTTTGATAAACCCAAACTTATTCAAGTCATCAAAAAATATTCCACCAATACCTCTGGGTTCATTACGATGCTTTAAGTAAAAATATTCATCACATTGTTTTTTATAATCGGGGTAGAGCTTTTCATCAAATTGATCAAGCCCATCTTTAAGTGTTTGATGGAAATGAATGACATCTTCTTCAAATGGATAATAAGGGGTCAAATCCATACCACCTCCAAACCACCATACATCATCTGTATTATCTTGGGAGGCAACAAAAAATCGAACATTCATATGAACTGTTGGAATAAAGGGATTGTGAGGATGAAATACAAGAGAAACACCCATTGCCTCCCACTTACGATTTTCTATTTCTGGGTGAGCCTCGGTTGCTGATTTTGGAAGTTGTGATCCATAAACATGAGAAAAACCAATACCAGCACGTTCAAAAATCCTTCCATTTTCAAGAATACAAGTATTGCCACCACCACCTTCTGGACGTTGCCATGAGTCGTGAAGAAAAGTTTTAGACTCTATCATTTCAATGGTTTCAATAATTTCATTTTGAAGTGATTGAAATCTACAATTAACCAAGTCTTTATTTACCAAGTTACTTCCTTATCACTTTCTTAGTATCAAAATCAATAATTTGTGAAGGTTTAGAGTAATTACCAATTTGATCTTTTATAATAATACAAGAGTTGTTATGAAATAACCGGCTACAATCTCTCCACATTTTCAAATTTTTCCCTCCTGACAAATTAGCACTTGTAGATGTGATGGGAAACATTAAATTTTTAAGAATAGATGTCATTTTTTTATGATCTGTTACTCTGCATCCTATTTTTATTTGTTTTGGAGCAAGAAAGAAATTTTTTGGTATGAATTTTTTTTTGAAAAGAAAAGAAGTATGCGGCTTCCAATTTTCAAAGGAATTATATCGATAATAATCATTTTCAATATAACACTTGAATTTGTTTGCGTCATCAGAAATTAAAAGAAATGATTTATTTTTTGCCCTTTGTTTTAAAAGGAGTATTTTTTTTAGACTTTTTATTTTTTTTGGATGGCAACCAATACCAAAGCAAGATTCGGTTGGATGTATTAATATTTTACCAATTAGAAGTTTTCTATTTAATCTTGGTCTTAGCAAATTAATTTAATGCCTTCTTACCAATGTCTTTTCTAAACTGGCATCCATCAAATGATACTAGGACTGTCATTTTATAAGCTTCATTGTATGCAAGTTCAAGGTTTTTACCTTTCCCAGTTAAGCCTAAAACCCTTCCCCCATTTGTTAAAATTTTTTCATCCTCTTTTTTTGTTCCAGCATGAAAAACATATTGTGTAGGACTTTTATAGTTAGCATTTATTACTTCTTTTCCCTTTTCTGGAGAGTTGGGGTAATTTTTTGCAGCCATTACCACAGTAAGAGCAAAGTCATCATCCCAAAGGGGTTGATGTTTGCCAAGTTTATGATCACAAGCATCATAAATTAACTCAAAAAGATCATTTTTCATTCTAAAAAGTATGGGCTGTGTTTCAGGGTCACCCATACGACAATTAAATTCTAAAACTTTTATCTTGTCATCTTTAATCATTAAGCCTGCATATAAAAAACCTTTGAATGTTATTCCATCTTTTTTTAATCCTTGAATTGAGGGCTCTATAACAGTTTGCATAATTTGATCATGAATCTTTGGAGTTACAATAGGTGCTGGTGAATAAGCTCCCATCCCCCCAGTATTAGGACCTTGGTCGTTATCTAAAAGTCTTTTGTGGTCTTGGCTTGAGGCCATTGGAAAAATATTTTCCCCATCGCACATGACAATAAAGCTAGCCTCTTCGCCATCCAAAAACTCCTCTATTACAATTTCAGAACCTGCATTCCCAAATTGATTCTCTTCAAGCATGAAATTAATCGCTGTGTGAGCATCTTCTTTTGTGAGCGCGATGATCACTCCCTTGCCTGCTGCGAGCCCATCTGCTTTAATCACAATTGGCATTTTTTGATCATCTATATAGGTATGTGCTAATTTAGCGTCATTGAAGGATTTATAAAATGCTGTTGGTATTTTATGTCTAATCATAAATTCCTTAGCATATTTTTTTGACGACTCTAGCTTAGCAGCCTGTTTTGATGGGCCAAAAATTCTAAGATGCTTCTTCTCAAATTTATCAACAATACCCTCTGAAAGAGGTTGCTCAGGGCCTACAACTGTAAGATCAATTTTATTTTCAATTACAAAATCAATTAATTGTTGATGATCGGTGATATTAATATTTTTAATTTTTGGTTCAGAATCACTTCCACCATTACCTGGTGCGATAAAAACTTCCTTAACATGTTTGCTCTGGGAAATTTTCCATGCAAGCGCATGTTCTCTTCCACCACTTCCAATTATTAATGTTTTCATAATTATTTAATGTTTAAAATGTCTTGTATTGGTGAATAGCATAATTAAATTATGCTCATTTGCTGCATCAATAACTTCATCATCCCTAATACTTCCCCCAGGTTGAATGACACATCTTGCTCCATAACTTGCTAAT
This sequence comes from Pseudomonadota bacterium, assembly GCA_027621535.1. Taxonomy (GTDB): domain Bacteria; phylum Pseudomonadota; class Gammaproteobacteria; order Burkholderiales; family Methylophilaceae; genus BACL14. The sequence goes on from JAQCBB010000011.1 coordinate 6,260, forward strand.
ACATCAATACCATCTCTAAATGGAAAAAAGGCATCTGAAGCTACAACACTATCTGATAAATTAAGGTTAGCATTTTCAGCCTTAATTGCCGCGATTCTTGTACTATCTACTCGGCTCATTTGGCCAGCTCCAACACCGAGAGTGCGTTGATCTTTGCAAAAAATGATGGCATTTGATTTTACATATTTGGCAATATGCCATGCAAATGTCATGTCTAACAGCTGAGTATTGTTAGGCTTAAGTTTACTGACTATTAAACAGTCTTGTATATTGAAATCAATTTGATCTGGAGTTTGAATAAGCACACCTCCACCAATTTTTTTTATATCAAAACTATCATTTCCTTTTTCATTAGGTATCTTTAACAGTCTTAAATTCTTTTTAGCTTTAAAAATTTTGAGTGCCTCATCAGAAAAATCTGGGGCGATAATGAGTTCTGCAAATTGCTGTTCGATTTCAAGGGATGTTTCTAGATCAATTATTGTATTAAAAGCGATAATTCCCCCAAATGAAGATGTTGGATCAGTTTGAAAAGCTTTTTGATATGACTCTTTTGCTGAGCTAGCAGAAGCAACACCACATGGATTTGCATGTTTGACAATTACACAGGAGATATTTTCAAGATTTTTTACACATTCCCATGCAGTTTCAGCATCGTTAAGGTTATTAAAAGAAAGTTCTTTTCCTTGAATTTGGGTAAAATTTGATAATGCGCCTTTATAATCAGTTTTTTGAGTATAAAACGCTGCACTTTGATGGGGATTTTCACCATATCTCATATCCATTTTTTTTTCTAAATTTATAGTCATAATTTCAGGAAATAGATTTTTGCTGAGTGTCTTGTCAGACAGGTAATTAAATATTGCTTGATCATAATTTGAAGTATGATGAAATGCTTTTTTTGCTAATTCTTTTTTTAATTCTTGAGATAACTCCCCATTATTAGATTCCAATTCTGAAATGATCAAATCGTAATCTTTTGGATCGGTCAATATAGCAACATCATTATGATTCTTTGCAGAGGATCTGATCATCGCTGGGCCTCCGATATCAATATTTTCGATAGCCTCTTCAAATGTTGAGTTAGGATTTTCTATGGTTTTAATGAAAGGATATAAATTTATAACTACTAAATCAATTGGCTCAATAGCATGTTCTTTTAAGGTCTCAATATGATCATCTAGATCCCTTCGAGCTAAAATACCACCATGAATAATGGGATTTAAAGTCTTTACTCTGCCATCCAGAATCTCCGGGAATCCAGTATGCTCAGATACTTCAGTAACATTGATTTTACTGTCTCTTAATACTTGTGCACTTCCACCTGTAGATAAAATTTTTATACCTAAGGCTGATAATCTGTGGCCTAACTCCACGAGTCCTGTTTTATCAGAAACGCTGATAAGTGCTGTTTTAACTTTTGCCATAAAAGATAGTATTAAAAATTTAAATTATAGAGTTCGAGCTTTTTTCTCAAAGTATTCCTGTTTAAGCCTAAAATTTCTGCTGCTTTTGTTTGATTACCTTGAGCATAATTCATTATATAAATTAATAATGGTTTTTCTACAGACCTTAAAACCATTTCATACACCGCATTAGGGTTTTCGCCTTCAAGATCATGAAAGTAGCTTTCAAGAAGATTTTCTATTATGTCAGGTAGGTCTTGTTTCATTTTTAGGCAAATGAAAAACTTTCATTATTATTGACAAAAAGGGAGTCCTCTTTAAGGCTTTGGAAAAATTCCTTTATATAATTAATCTGTTCGGATGTGTTATCAATGGTATTCATTTTTGAACGAAACATTGCTGAATTTTTGAAACCTTTTGTGTACCAAGATATATGCTTCCTGGCTACTCTCAAGCCAGACTCTTCTCCATAAAAGTTATATAAATCAATGACATGTTCAAGAGTCGTTTTTTCTACTTCGTCAATGGTGGGAGGCATTAAATGATTGCCAGTTTTAATGAAATGATCAATTTCTCTAAAAATCCAGGGTCTTCCTTGGGCTGCACGTCCAATCATTACACCGTCTGCAGAGGTTTGTCTCAGGACCTCAAGAGCTTTTTCTGGAGTGGTAATATCACCATTAGCAATAACGGGTATGCTAATTTCATTTTTTACAGCCGCTATAGTTTCATACTCAGCCTCTCCATTATAGTGACATGCTCTAGTTCTTCCATGAATAGCGAGCGCTTGAATACCTGAGCTTTCAGCAATTTTGGCAATATTTATTGCATTTTTATGTTGTTTATCCCATCCGGTTCTAATTTTAAGGGTCACTGGAACGGGTGAAGCTTTTACGACCGATTCTAAAATCTTTTTAACAAGATCTTCATGTTGAAGTAGGGCCGATCCAGCCATAACATTACAGATTTTCTTTGCTGGACAACCCATATTGATATCTATAATTTGAGCACCTTTATCTGCATTATACTTTGCAGCTTCAGCCATCATTTTTGGATCTGCACCAGCAATTTGAACAGATATTGGGTCAACTTCTCCTTCATGATTTGCTCTGCGAATGGTTTTTGAGCTTCCATAAAGTAAAGAGTTGGATGTAACCATTTCACTTACAGCCATCCCTGCGCCATATTTTTTACATAACTGACGGAAAGGTCGATCGGTTACACCTGCCATTGGGGCAACAACAATATTATTTTTAAGTTTATGAGGACCGATTTGCATTATCTAAATGAGTCAATAAAATAGACTGCCTATTTTATAGGCAATTGTCCGGTTTTAAAAGTCATACCCAAGTTCTTTTATATATTTTTTTATTATGCTCATAGATTGTTGAACTTGCATCTTATCTCCTTTCACACCAAACTCAACTTGGCGGTGAGGTGTAATTTTAGGCAGACTGTACATCTTCACAAGAGGAAATTGAGATTCGATATCATTCATAAGATCAATCAAAAAGCTTTCAGCAATATTTTTTATAACAATTGATTGATCATCTAAATCTGATTTAATTTTGGGGAGTTTATTATTGAAAATCCATTCCATCATCGGCCATGCCATTTCTGGAAATCCGGGCATAAAAAAATGTACGCCAACATAAAAACCTGGAATCTGATTTATTGGGTTAGGAATTATTTCAGCTCCTTCAGGAAAATAGGACATTAATACTCTTTTTGGATAAGCTTCCTTACCAAATTTATTTTCAATTAGTGATAATGCTTCTGGATGAACCACCAGTTTTTTTTGATAAGCTATTGCGGCACTTTGTCTTGTGTGATCATCGGGTGTAGCACCAATTCCACCAAAGCAGAATATTGTTTTATTTGTATAATTTGCGATAGCCTTTGAGATTTCTTCTCGTTCATCTGAAACATAAATTGCTTGATTAAGCTCATAATCATAGAATTTACATAACTCAAGTATTTTTTTGAAATGCTTATCTTCTCTCTTTCCTGAAAGAATTTCATCTCCAATTATAATTGCTTGAATTTTATTTTTTTGCATTAATGTGCCTCATCCCAATTTATCCCTGACCCAATATCAGCAATTAAAGGAACATCGAGCGAGGCAACTTTACTCATAATGCTCGGTACCTCTTTTTTAATAATATCAAGTTCTTCTTTGGGCACTTCCAGAACTAACTCATCATGAACTTGCATAATAATCATTGATTTAAGTTTTTTATTAGCCAGCCAATTTTGTACTTTGTTCATAGCCATTTTAATTAAATCTGCAGCAGTACCCTGCATTGGAGCATTAATTGATGCCCTTTCAGCCGCCGCCCTTCTCATCCCATTAGAGCTATTAATTTCTGGTACCCAAAGTTTTCTTCCAAAAATTGTTTCAACATATCCTTGATCTTTAGCTTTTATTTTACTTATATCCATGTAGTTTTTGACACCTGGATATTTTTCAAAATATTGTTCAATAAAGTTTTTTGAGGAATTTCGATCAATATTAAGAGTCTGGGCAAGACCAAAAGCGCTCATACCGTATATCAGTCCAAAATTAATAACTTTTGCAAATCGCCTTTGTTCTGATGAAATATCGGCAGGGCTCATATTAAAAATTTTGGATGCTGTTGCCTTATGAATGTCTTCATTTTGTTGAAAGGATTCTATTAATCCCGCATCCTGTGATAAGTGAGCCATTATTCTAAGTTCAATTTGTGAATAATCACAAGAAAGAATTAAGGCATCTTGTTTTGCAATAAATGCTTTTCTAACCTTTCTCCCTTCCTCTGTTTTGATTGGAATATTTTGTAAATTAGGCTCAGAACTGGCAAGTCGTCCAGTGATAGCTACTGCTTGATTATAATTGGTATGAATACGGCCTGAGGTTGAATTGACCATTTTAGGTAACTTATCAGTGTAAGTATTTTTTAGTTTACTTAAACTTCGATGCTCTAAAATTACTTTTGGCAAAGGGTGAATATTTGATAATTCCTCAAGAACATCCTCGCTTGTTGATGGAATCCCCGTTGGCGTTTTTCGAGTGGAGGTAATACCAATTTTATCAAATAAAATTTCTCTAAGTTGTTTTGGCGATGAGAGGTTAAATGGTTGACCTGCAATTTTAAAAGCTTGGCTTTCTAAATCAATAATTTTTAAGCCTATTTCTTGGCTTTGATTTTGCAGTATTTTTTCAGATATTAATACGCCATTTCGTTCAATTTCAAACAAAGTTTTAAGAGATGGAATTTCGATTTGGTAGTAGATATATTTCGCTTTATCATCTTTTAAAATTTTCTTGTGAAATAAATTGTAAAGTTGCAAGGTGACATCGGCGTCTTCTGCTGCATAGGTAAAAGCATCACTAATATTGATTTGATCAAAAGTTAACTGGTTTACACCTTTTCCAACAATTGACTCAAAACTTATACATTCATGGCTTAGATGTTTACTTGATAATTTATCCATTCCGTGGGATTCAGTGCTATCAAGTACATAACTCATTAACATTGTATCTTCAATCTCACCAAAAAAACTTAAACCATAGTTTTTCAAAACATGCATATCATATTTAATATTTTGACCAATTTTTCTAATATTCTGATTTTGTGTAATTGTCTTAATTCTCTCTAAAGTGTCTTCAAAAGAAAGTTGATTCATGCTTATATCTTGGTGCTGAAGTGGGATGTAGCAAGCTTCACCAGCATCAGTCGCCAGTGAGATACCAACTAATCTTGCAATCATAAAATCAAGGGAATCTGTCTCTGTATCAATAACGCATTGACCCTTTTTCAGAATTTTTTGTATCCATAATTCAAGCTCTTCTGGAGTATTAACAATGCTGTAGTTTTTTGTGGCTATAAATTCAGTAACTGATTCTTGAGTTTTAGCGGGTTCGTCAGCAGAGTTTGGTTGAAATTCTTTTTTGAGCCAACTATTAAAGTTATACTTTTGATATATCTTTCTAAGCTCCTCTTTATTTTGATCTTTGGGTAAAAATTCTTCTAAATCTAGATTGATATCAACATCTTTTTTTATCGTGATTAACTTTTTTCCAGTTGCTAACCAATTGAGAGAGTCTTTAAGATTTGTTCCAACGGCGCCAGTTATTTTCTCATGATTTTGAATAACGCCATCAAGGCTCCCGAATTCATCAAGCCATTTTAAAGCTGTTTTTGGACCTACTTTATCCACACCGGGAACATTGTCTGATTTATCTCCTATTAAAGTAAGGTAATCAATAATTTTCCCAGGTGGAATTCCAAATTTATTAATAACTCCATTAATATCCAGCTTTTCATTAGTCATAGTGTTAATTAAGGTGATTTTATCATTAACTAATTGAGCAAGATCTTTATCTCCTGTAGAGATAATTACTTGCATATTTTGCTCATCAGCTTTTGTTGCCAAAGTTCCAATAACATCATCAGCTTCAACGCCCTCTATTGATAACATTGGAATACCAAATGCATTTATGGCTTTTTTAAGGGGATCAATTTGTAAAGAAAGATCATCGGGCATTTTTGGTCGATTAGCTTTGTATTCAGAATAGATCTCATTACGAAAGGTTTTACCTTTTGCATCAAAAACACAAACTATATAATCCGAAGAAAATTCTTCAATAGTTTTTTTAAGCATGTTTAAGACCCCGTAAATAACCCCAGAAGGCTCATTATTTTGATTTCTTAAATCCGGAAGTGCATGATAAGCTCTATATAAATAAGATGATCCATCAATGAGTAATATTTTTTTCATATGAGTTTATTATGGCTGAAACTAAAAAAAATCCTAGTGTTAATCTTCATGACTTGCTTATGCAAACGCAGTTGGACAGTGAATCATGGCATGCTTTCGAGATTGTATCTGAATACGTAAGGGCTACCCAGTCGTTAGATAAAATAACACCTGCTATTTCTTTTTTTGGTAGTGCTCGATCAAAGCCTGATGATGCAAATTACATATTAACTGAACAAATAGCTTACAAATTATCAGAATCTGGTTTTAATATCATTACAGGGGGTGGGCCAGGGCTTATGGAAGCAGCGAGTAAGGGGGCATTCAATGGTAAATCCAAAAGTATTGGATTGAATATTGTATTACCTCAGGAACAAAGTCCTAATTTATATCAAGATATCAGCATAAATTTTAAATATTTTTTTATGCGCAAAGTCATGTTTGTGAAATATGCTTTTGCTTATGTTGTAACTCCAGGTGGCTTTGGAACATTAGATGAATTAAGCGAGGTTTTGACCTTAATACAAACCAAAAAATCAAAAAGAGTTCCTGTTGTGCTTGTGGGTAAATTTTTTTGGCAAGGCTTGGTGGACTGGTTACAAAATCAGATTATTAAAGAAAATTTTGCGCACTCGGAAGATCTCCAGATTTACAAAATATGTGATGACCCCGAGGAGATTGTTGATTACATCTTCTCATGTTATAACGATATTAATAATGATCTTTCTTTTGAAACCAATAACCTAAATATTCATTTATAATATTCAGGTTAACATTAATTTAAATTATCTATGTATAAATATATATTCACTCTATCTTTATTTTTTTTCTTTCATCTTGGATTCTCAGAAAATACGGAAAATATTTCTCCTCCTCCAACTGATTATGAATACGATGCATCTCTTGATCAACCGGAAATTACTATTCGGGAGGAAAAAGACGAATTTATAGAGGAGTATCGTTTAAATGGTAATCTTTATATGATCAAAGTAACTCCAAAAAATATGCCCTCCTACTATTTAATAAAATATGATCAAAATGGTGATTGGGTGAGAAAAGATATGGAGGGTTCTGCTGTATCAATACCAATGTGGGTAATTGGTGAATTTTAATTAGTTCATGGCGGTTTATACCTCTCTCAACTCAAATGATGTAGAAGATTTTGTTAAAAACTATAACATTGGGAGCTTGATATCTTTTAAGGGAATCTCAGGGGGCGTTACTAATAGTAATTTTTTTATTCAAACTGATCATCAAGAGGTAGTTCTAACAATTTTTGAAGAGTTGATTTCAAGTGAATTAAATTTTTACATTGAATTCATGCATTATTTATCACAGCATGGATTTTCTTGCCCTAATCCGATACAAGATAAGAAAGGAATGATAGTCCACACGCTAAGAAAAAAACCTGCTGCATTACTTACAAAAATACCAGGCAAAGTTCATGAGGAAATTAATGAAAATAAACTTAGGGCTTTAGGATCAGCATTAGCAAAAATGCATGAACTCTCACAAAGTTTTAACGCACATAAAGAGAATGATCGAAATCTATCTTGGATGAAAAAAACATATCAATCAATTTCTGATTGCCTTAATGATCCAGTGAAAAATTTAATAAGTAGGGAACTTAATTATTTACAAAATTTACCCAGCGATCTTCCAAAAGGTATTATCCATGCTGATCTTTTTAGGGATAATGTTTTGTTTGAAGATGACACAATTGGTGGAATTATAGACTTCTATTATGCATGTACAGATTATTTCATTTACGATATTGCAATTGTAATTAACGACTGGTGTACAAATGATGATGGGTCTATTAATAAAACAAGACAAGAAATTTTTCTTGAGGCATATGATAAAAATAGGGCCTTAAAGCAAACAGAATACGATGCACTTGGAGGTTATCTAAGACTTGCTGCAATGAGATTTTTACTATCTAGATATCAGGATCAACTCTCTAAAAAAGAAGCCGAATTAAATCAACCTAAAGATCCCTTATTTTTTCAAGCAATTTTAAGCTTCAGGAGATTAGGTAAATAATGAATTATTTTAAATTAACAAAATCATGGATAAGTCAGATATTTGATATTCTTAGGTGTACTAAAAACAACTCTTTAATAATTGGATATACATATTTATTTATTTTTTTAGTTTTACCATCACTGCCATTAATTCAATTTTTATCACCTATTGTAATTATTTTATGGCCAATCGCAGTTGTTCAGATTGTTGTTTTTTATCACGCATCACAGGATAAAAAAATCAAGTTTTTATCTCTTGATCCAAAAATTAAGAAGAAAATACCTCAGTTAGTTAGAGTGGGATTAATTACTTTTTTCTATGCTTTGGTAATTTCATCAATTTTGTCACCACAGATGCAAGTAATCGTTGAACAAACAAATTTAGCAGATAATGCGATTGAATTATCAGTATTTGTAAAGCTTTTAGTAAAGTTATTTTTACTCATGCTCCCTTTGTTTGCAGCAACTTGGTTTTCACCAATGATAATCGTCTTCCAAAATCAAGAGGTTTTAAAGTCACTTAAATCAAGTGTTGCCTCAATATTAATATACTTGATTCCTTTAGTAATGACATGGCTATGCTTGGTTATTATTTTTGCCGGTTCGTTATATGCAACTCAAAGTATTTTGATGATATTTAATTTTTCACAAAATATCTTCATGGGCATATCAACAATAATTATTTTTAGTTTAACTTCGATCTACGTGGCAGCTTTGTTTATTTTTCAGTACCTTAGCTACAAAGAAATTTTTAAATTATAGTTTTTCTAATTTAGCAAATTCTAAGGCAAGCCATTTTGTGCCAGCAATTTCAAATTGAACCTGTATCCTCAAGTCATTAATTGAGCCTTCATATGAGATTACAGTTCCTTGTCCAAACTTTTTGTGCGCAACCTGCGAGCCAATGGTAAATGGAAAGTTTGAATTAGGTTCATTTTTTGTAAAACCAATAGACTTTTGATGAAGCTGCGGTTTGGATTCAATAGCGATATTAATTTTTTTGATAAGATTTTCAGGTATTTCATCCAAAAATCGTGATGATAAATTATAGTGGGTTTGGCCATACATCAGTCTTGATTGAGCATAAGTCAAATACAGGTAATCTCTAGCACGAGTGACAGCAACATACATTAATCTCCTTTCTTCCTCCAAGCCATCGGGCTCTATTAAGCTTTGTTCATGAGGGCACAATCCCTCTTCTAAACCCGTAATAAAAACAATATCAAATTCTAATCCTTTGGCTGAATGAATGGTCATTAACTGAAGAGCATCTTGATTTGCTTTTGCTTGTAACTCTCCACTCTCAAGGGTGGTGTAATTTAAGAATTCAATTAATTCCAGGTTTTTATCCACATCGTCAAAATTTTCAGAAAATGTAATTGCTGCTGAGACTAATTCTTCAAGGTTTGATATTCTGTCTTGACCATCTTTTTCTAACAAATAATGATTCTTTAATCCACTAAAATTTATAACCACATCCATCGTTTCAGCTAGACTTACACCCTGAATTTCATCTTCTATACGCTTAATTAAATCTACAAAAAAAGAGATCCCTTTTTCAGCGACAGGAGCTTTATAATTTGAAATAGCCGCTTCCCAAAGAGATGTGTTTGTGATTTTTGCTGAATCTTGAAGTTGTTCTAAGGTTTTGTTACCAATTCCGCGAGTAGGAAAATTCACAATTCTTAAAAAAGCATTATCATCCTGTTTGTTAGAGATTAGTCTTAGATAAGCTAGCGCATTTTTTACCTCAGCACGTTCAAAAAATCGTAATCCGCCATAAACGCGATAAGGAATATTATTCGATACCATGTGATGTTCTAATATTCTTGATTGTGCATTACTTCTATACAAAATAGCGATTTGTTGATAAGGCATACCTTTGCGGTGCCACATTTTTATTTCGTCAAGAATATACTGAGCTTCATTTGCGTCAGATAATGCCCGAAAAATTCTAATTGGATCTCCATCACCAGATGCCGTCCATAAATTCTTACCAAGTCGATTTTCGTTATTCTTAATTATAGAATTAGCAGCATTAAGGATATTATTTTTAGATCGATAATTTTGCTCAAGCTTAATAATATTTTTTATCTGAAAATCTTTTTGCAAAGACTGCATATTTCCTACATTTGCTCCTCTGAATGCATAGATTGATTGATCATCATCACCTACGGCAAAAATAATATTATTATTGCCTGTCAGAAGTTTTAGCCACCGGTATTGAAGCTCACTTGTATCTTGAAACTCATCAACTAAAACATGGCGAAATCGATTTTGATAATGTGTTCTTAATACTTCATTATTAAATAATAATTCATAGGATTTAAGGAGCAGTTCCCCAAAATCAACCACACCCTCTCTCTGACATTGTTTTTCGTATTCAAGATAAATTTCATTAATTCTTTGAGTATGCGGGTCATAGGTTTTAACATCTTTTGACCGCATTCCATTTTCTTTTGATCCATTAATATGATATTGGATCTCTTTTGGACTAAATTTATCGGTATCAATTTGTAATGTTTTGCACAACCTTTTAATCGCTGAAAGCTGGTCACTGCTGTCTAATATTTGAAAGGTTTGAGGAAGATTAGCGTCTTTATAATGAATTCTTAAAAAACGATTACATAACCCATGAAAGGTTCCAACCCACATGCCTCGAGGATTCATTCCCAGTTGTGTTGAGATTCTTGATAGCATTTCATTGGCAGCTTTATTTGTAAAAGTTACTGCAATAACGCCGTTGGGGGAAATAATTTGATTATGTATTAACCAACTAATTCTCGAAGTTAAAACTTTGGTTTTGCCACTTCCTGCTCCAGCAAGTATAAGGGCTGATTCATTCTGAAGCTTTACGGCTTCAAGTTGCTTTTCATTTAAATCATTTAAGTAGTTTAATTGCATGGGTCATGATGCTACCTTAATTTTTTAAATTTTAGTATGACTATTCGAACTTTTTTAAATTTTAGCTATCATATTTCATATCTGGATTTATTGCATTGTTCCTCCCCAATGTACCAGAAAATAAAAAGGGTCTCATTTGAGACCCTTTTTTTATATCTGAACGATATAAATGGTTACATCATACCACCCATACCCCCCATACCGCCCATGCCACCCATATCAGGTGCTGCGGGAGCATCTTCTTTAGGGAGCTCGGCAATCATACACTCTGTTGTAAGCATCAGTCCTGCAACGGATGCGGCATTTTGTAATGCAGAGCGAGTAACTTTTGTTGGATCTAAAACTCCCATGCTGACCATGTCACCATAGGTATCAGTAGCTGCGTTATAGCCATTATTTCCTTTTTCAGCTTTAACTTTATTAATAATAACGGAAGCTTCTTCTCCTGCATTTGTTACAATCTGACGAAGTGGTTCTTCAATAGCACGAAGAACAATTTGAATTCCTGCATCTTGTTCTGCATTTAAACCCTTAGTTTTTGCAATTGCATCTTGAACTCTGATTAATGCAACTCCCCCGCCTGGAACGATACCTTCTTCAACAGCAGCGCGAGTAGCATGTAATGCATCTTCCACGCGGGCTTTTTTCTCTTTCATTTCGATTTCAGTGGTTGCTCCAACCTTAATTACAGCAACACCACCTGCAAGTTTGGCAACTCGTTCTTGAAGTTTTTCTTTATCATAATCGCTTGTTGATTCTGCAATTTGAGTTTTGATAGTTTCAATTCTAGATTTAATGCTATCTGCTTTGCCTGAACCGTCGATAATAATAGTATTTTCTTTTCCAACCTCAATACGTTTTGCTTGACCAAGATCTTCAAGTTTAATTTTTTCTAGAGTTAGTCCAACTTCTTCAGAAATGACTGTGCCTCCTGTTAATATGGCAATATCCTCAAGCATTGCTTTTCTTCGATCACCAAAACCTGGTGCTTTAACAGCCACGGTTTTAATGGTTCCACGAATATTGTTAACCACTAATGTTGCAAGCGATTCGCCTTCAATTTCTTCAGCAATAATCAATAAAGGCTTGCTTGTTTTTGCAACTTGCTCAAGTACAGGAAGTAAATCCTTGATGCTTGCAATTTTTTTATCATGAAGCAGAACATACGGATCATCCAAAAGAGCAATTTGTCTCTCATTGTTATTTATAAAGTAGGGCGATAAGTAACCACGATCAAACTGCATACCCTCAACGACATCTAATTCATTAATTAAACCTGAGCCGTCTTCAACCGTAATTACTCCTTCTTTACCTACTTTATCCATTGCATCAGCAATAATTTGCCCAACTGATTCATCAGAATTAGCAGATATTGATCCTACTTGTGCAATTTCTTTACTGGTATTGCAAGGTTTACTTAATTTTTTCAGCTCAGCTACTCCTGTTTCAACTGCTTTGTCGATACCCCTTTTGAGATCCATTGGGTTCATGCCTGCCGCAACAGCTTTCATTCCCTCACGAACAATTGCCTGAGCTAGAACAGTTGCTGTTGTTGTTCCATCTCCAGCATTATCAGAAGTTTTTGAAGCAACTTCTTTAAGCATTTGGGCACCCATATTTTCAAATTTATCTTTTAATTCAATTTCTTTTGCCACAGAAACACCATCTTTAGTGATTGTTGGTGCACCGAATGATCTTTCAAGAACAACATTTCTTCCTTTTGGACCAAGTGTAACTTTAACTGCATTTGCAAGGGTATTTACACCTTTGACCATTTTTTGGCGAACATCATCGCCGAATCTTACGTCTTTTGCTGCCATTATTTTTTCTCCGTATTAACTTAATTAATTATTCAATAATTGCCATGATGTCATCTTCTCGCATTACGAGAAGCTCTTTGCCATCAACCTTAACGGTTTGCCCAGCATATTTACCAAATAGTACTTTATCTCCAACTTTGACATCCAATGCTTTGGTTTTGCCGTCGTCTAAAATTTTTCCATTACCAACTGCCTCAATGACGCCTTGGTCTGGTTTTTCTGCTGAAGCACTTTCAGGAATAACAATTCCTGATGCAGTAGTACGTTCTTCTTCAACGCGTTTTACAATCACACGGTCATGTAAAGGACGAATTTTCATTTGTAAGCTCTCCTAATAGTGTATTCTTATTAATATTTGGTTATAAAATTAGCACTCTACAACCAAGAGTGCTAATAATAGGGATGATTGTGCTTTATTTCAAGTGTAAAAATAAAAAAAAAGGTTTTAATAAGGTTTTTTATGTTTTCAGAAAAAGAATATCGTCAATTAAACAACACTGAACTTAAGTTGTCTCCTATTACTTTAGGGACAATGACTTTTGGAGATCAAAACTCGAAACTGGATGCTTTTGAGCAGCTTGATTTTGCCCTTGAGTTCGGAATTAATTCCATTGATGTTGCAGAGCTCTACCCAGTTCCTCCAAAATCTGATACATATTCGAAAACTGAAACTATTATTGGTGAATGGTTGAAGTCACAAAATAGGGAAAAGATTATACTTTCAAGTAAAATTACTGGCCCTAGACGAGATTTGAATTGGATTAGAGGGGGGCCAATTGCTTTGGATGAGTCAAATATTATGGCCGCTGTTGATGGCTCATTAAAAAGAATGAAGACTGATTACCTCGACTTACTTTATCTTCATTGGCCTGAAAGAAATGTTCCAATGTTTGGGCAATATCGATTTGATCCTAATGAGGAAATAAAAAATGGCAAACAAATCGAGTGGATTACGATTGAAAATCAATTAGAAACACTATCAAAATTAGTAAAATCTGGGAAAGTTAAAGCAATTGCTTTATCCAATGAGTTTCCATGGGGATTAATGCAGTTTATTAAAATTGCCAAGGATAATGGATATCCATTAATTTGCGCATTGCAAAATAGCTATAGCTTGTTAAATAGAACTATTGAATTTGGAGTAACAGAAATTTTGTACAGGGAAAAACTTGGGTTTTTAGCATACTCTCCTTTGGCTTTTGGCTATTTAACTGGAAAATACATGAATAATCCAAGTGCAATTGGACGCGTTACATTATTTCCTGGATATGCCAAACGCTTTGATAAGCCTGGTGTAAATTCTGCTGTGGAAAAATATGCTCAATTAGCTCACGAGTATGGATTGGGGCTGACAGAAATGTCTTTAGCTTTTGTTTATTCTCAATGGTTTATGACCTCAACAATTGTTGGCGCTACGTCCATGGATCAGCTAAAGCAAAATATTAATGCTTATCGAGTTGACCTTCCTAAGGAATTGCTTAATAAAATTGAAAATATCCATTTGTCATCTATGAACCCTGCACCATAAATTATGAGCGTTAAAAGCAAGCAAATGATTCGAGATAGTATGGATTATGTTTGGCATCCATATTCTAGAATGAATAGCTGTAATGAATATAATCTAATCGCTATTGAATCTGGATATAAAAGTTGGTTGAGGTCAGTTGATGGAGATCAATATTTTGATGCGATTAGTTCATGGTGGGTGAATTTATTTGGACATAATAATCCTTTCATTAAAAAAAGTGTTATGCGTCAATTAGACAAAATTGAACATGTGATGCTTTCAGGAATGACCCATCAGCCTGTAATTAGCTTATCTAAAAAATTAGTTCATTTAACAAATCTTGATCATTGTTTTTTTTCAAGCGATGGATCAAGTTCTGTTGAAATCGCCTTAAAAATTAGTTTTCATTTTTGGAGAAATAAAGGATTAAAAAAAACAAAGTTTGCTATGTTAGAGAATAGTTATCATGGCGAAACCATAGGCGCTATGTCTGTTACAGATATAGATATTTTTTCTAAGAACTATCATTCTCTGTTAAATAAAAATATCATTCTTCCTAATCCTTCTCCAAAAAGTTATGAATCTGAAAAACAATTAAAAGAGTTTGCGCTAGAGAGTTTTAAAAAAGCAGAAGTAATCTTAAATAAACATCATAAAATAATTGCAGGATTGATTATTGAACCGATTCTTCAATGCGCCTCAGGCATGAATTATTACCACCCTATTTATTTAAAAAAATTAAGAGCATTATGTTCTAAGCTTAATATTATTTTTATTGCAGATGAGATTGCTGTTGGTTTTGGCCGCACAGGGAAAATGTTTGCGTGTCAGCATGCCAATATTAAACCAGACATCATGTGCCTATCAAAAGGCTTGTCAGGAGGCTATCTTCCTTTGGCAGCCACTATTGTATCCAAAAAGATATATCATGAGTTTTTAAATCCGGATATTGAGAAAAACTTTCTGCACTCCCATAGTTTTGCTGGCAACCCTCTTGCGTGTTCGGCAGCCATTGCAACACTAGATTATTTTAATAAAAAATTGAACATTGATAAGATAAATGAGAAGTCTAAGTTGTTTAACCAGATCATGATGAAATTAACAAAATATAATATTAGAAACTTTTTTAATATCGGAATGATTTGGCGTTTTGATTTACCTGAATCCCAAGAGCCTATGGGCTTTGAATCTTTAGCTCGGGAGGAAGGATTGTTAATCAGACCCATTGGCAAGTGTGTCTACATTATGCCCCCTTACACAAGTACCTTGTCTGATATAAAATTTGTAGTGAGAGTTTTAGAGAAAATATTTAAAAGACTGTAGATGGATATTAAATGATACGTTTAATCTTAATCATTAGTTTTTTTATTACAACAGCATATTCTCAAGAACTTGCCATTAAAAATAAAATAAATTCGCAAGATTTTGCTTATTCTATAAAAAATATCTCAACAGGTGAGTCGTGGAGTAAAAATGCTGATAAATCATTTAATTTCGCATCAGTAAATAAGGTTATTACTGCAACAATTGCACTCGATGAATTAGGCCCTGATTTTAAATTTCGAACGTTGTTCTTCTCTAACAAACAAATAAAAGAGAATAAACTTGTAGGAGATTTGATTATCAAGGGGGAAGGGGACCCAACCCTATCAATTGAAAATTTAAAAGATATTTTTAATAGTTTTAAGGCAAAAGGAATTAACCAAATAACAGGAAATATCTTTTTAGATGATTCATACTTTAGGTTTCAACCTAACCCAGAATATATTGATGACTTAAGCTACAGAGCTTATAATGTCCAACCTAAGTCCTTATTAATTGAAGCAGGAGCAATTGAGATTCAATTTTTAAATCAGGATGATAATTTGTATTTATTTAGTAAGCCATCCATTAAAGGGATTGAGGTTGTAAATAATTTAAAAATAACAAATAAAGCCTGTGAGGATTGGAAGTCCAAGATTCATCCTGATGTGATATTTAAGGATGAATTGATACAAGTCATTCTTAATGGGTCTTTTAGTAAGAGCTGTAAAAATAAATCTTTATACCTGAACGCATTAAATCAGGATGAATTCCTTAAAGTTGCCATAAGCAATATCTTAAATGAGACGCAAATTGAATTTGATGGCGAAATACAAAAGCAAAGCTTTACTGATGACGAGTTAAATAGGTTTGTGTTGATTAATGAGCATTTTTCAGATCCTCTAAATCAGCTGATGTATCAGATGAATAAGTACAGCCTTAATTTATTTTCAAGGAATCTTGCCCTGACTGCAATGAAACAAAAGACAGAATTTGAAGCTGATGAGTTTAATACCGATATTTTTTTTAAAAGCTGGTTTGAAAAAAAAGGAATCAATTCTTATGAATTTTTTATTGAGAATGGGGCAGGGTTATCACGAAGTAGTTATGCCAACACTCTTTTATTTCAGGAAGTCTTAGCATTTATTGTAGAATCTGATTGGGAATCAGAAATTATTAGCTCATTTCCAATTGCAGGTATTGATGGAACATTAAAGTCTATGTTTAAAGAAAAATCTTTCTCGAATGCAACTCGTCTTAAGACAGGGCGTCTTAAAAATGTATTTGCTTTGTCGGGTTTTATGAAGTCAAGCAAGGGTGAGAAATATATAGTAACATTCGTACTAAACGGACCTCAATACCAATCCTTCTTAAAGTTCATTGAGCAAAGCCTAGATTATTTGTATCAACATTAAAACTAACAGGGATTTATATGAAATATTATTTTTTGATTTTTTTAATCATGACTTCATCAGTTTTTTCAATTGAATTAATAGGAGATAAGGAAAAAAGTATGGAACAAGAATCTGCTAAAGTCTATGACAAGGGGTTAAAGCTCATTGACAATGTGGTCGGAGATGGAAGAGAGGCCGAACCTGGCCTTATTGTCAAAGTTCATTACACAGGTTGGTTGTACGATGCAAATAAAAAAGATAATAAAGGTGAGAAATTTGACAGCTCGCTTGATCGAAATGATCCACTAGAATTTACATTGGGTATAGGACAAGTAATTAAAGGTTGGGACATTGGTGTACAAGGTATGAAAATTGGTGGTAAAAGAACAATCATTATTCCATCTGATTTGGGATATGGATCAAGAGGTGCAGGAGGAGTCATTCCGCCTAATAGCAATTTAATTTTTGATGTTGAATTATTGGGTTTGAATTAAATGGATTTAAGGGTTAAATGGAATAAGGGTTTAAGTTTTATCGCTTCTTCAAAAGCTGGCCATGAGATCGTTATGGACGGCCCTGCAGATTTAGGGGGGGGTAATAAAGGAATGCGTCCAATGGAAGTATTGTTATCTGGGGTGGGAGGCTGCACTTCATTTGATGTGGTTAGTATTTTAAAAAAATCTCGTCAAGAAATCAGCGAATGTGAGGCACTTATTTCTGCTGAAAGAGCTGAGACAATTCCAAAGGTTTTTACCAAGATTCATATTCATTTTAAAGTTTATGGAAAGGATTTAAATCCTAAAACCGTTGAGCGCGCTATCGAGTTATCTGCAACTAAATATTGTTCAGCCTCAATTATGTTGGGTCAAAGTGTAAAAATCACACATGATTTTGAATTGATTGAATCAGTTAATTAGTTCTCTATGATTTTAATTTGAAGTGTAATGTCTGAATCAATAACATCCAATAAGCGATCAATATTAGGATGCTTACCCGGATTGTCTTGAGCATCATCTGTATGCTCAGCATATAAATCTATGCCCTCCATTGCGGCATCACTATTTATCTCTCCGTATGTCTCAAAGAGGTAAAAATATACTTTTAAGGATCCCATTGACCCAGGCTTACTTTTTATTACTCCATGAAGGGTGTCCTCGTGATAAAGCTGAATTTCTTTAATATGATCAGCTGAATTAAGAGTTTCTAAAATATCTTTAAAACGTTGCATTTAAACTTATATCCAGTAGGTTGTTTTTGTCATTATTTTTGAACTAAAGCCCATAATTTTTTTAAAAAAAAAGGGTAAGTTCTTTGCACCGAGAGAGTTTGCAGTCTTTTGGTGACAATGCTCATCATATTTCATTTGTTTCAAAATAGCATGTGTTTTTTTGTCTTTTTGAGGAATTTTTTCAAGATGGTTGCCTAGGTGAGCAGAAACTTGTTTTTCAGTTTCTTCCAAAAATCCTAGGTTAAAGCGTGTGTCAATTTTGCTTGCAATTGCTCCTAGTATAAATGATCCAAAATAAAACAATGCATTGAGTTGACTCGTTTGACCTTTTAATTCTTTTATTCTTTGATCACACCAGTTAAGATGATCAATTTCTTCTAGCGAGGCTTGTTTAAGTTTTTTTTCAATGTATGTGTCATTATTGAAAAACAACTGACCTCTGTAGAGAGCTTGAGCACATACCTCACCTGTATGATTAACTCTCATTAATCGAGAAATTTCTTTTGCATCTTCTATACTTAGTTCTGTATCAACAGATTTATATTGCTCTGCGGGATTATCTCTTTTTCCTTTCGGAGGCACAGACATTAGCTTTAACGCAAAGTCTAATTCAGAGATAACCCTATCAATCATAATTATTTAATAGCTTTATACATTTCTATACCCTTAAGGATGTTAAGAGCTTCTTGAAATTGTTTGTCGTCATCAGTACCAAACTCCAAGGGTTTAAAGCTTTTTAATGCTTCGGCACCGTTTTCTCTTTTTGATGATTCAGACGCACTGTTTTTTTCATCTAATTTAGGCTCAGTTGATTCTGATTTATCTTGTTTTTTTTCTTCTGGATTGCTCAAGCGATTTGTTAAATCAGCTTCGCTTGACATAAAACCATTGAACCCATCTTCAACAATAATATCTGGATTAATTCCTTTAGCCTGAATTGATCGCCCATTAGGTGTAAAGTATCTGGCTGTTGTTAATTTTATCGCAGTTCCATTATTCATTGGAAGAATACTTTGGACAGAACCTTTTCCGAAACTTTTAGTGCCAACAATTAAAGCTCTTTTGTGATCTTGTAAAGCACCAGCTACAATTTCTGATGCTGACGCTGAGCCATTATTGACTAAAACAACCATCGGTGTTTTTTTAATTTCAGGCGGCAGCTTATTAATGTAATTGTTACTTTTAGGATCTCGAATAAAATTTTCGGGAATCGTCGTTAGATGCATTTTAGAGTCTTTTGCCCTTCCTTCAGTGTAAACAACAAGCTCTCCTTCAGGAATAAATGCGGCTGATACAGCAACAGCAGCATTAAGGAGGCCACCTGGATTATTTCTCATATCTAAAATTATACCGTTTAATGGTTTTTTATTTTCCGAAAACAACTGATTGATTGATTTTGCAACGTCCTCGCCTGTTCTTTCTTGAAATTGGGTAACTCTTAAATACCCATAACCCTCTTGAATAAGTTTTGCCTTAACACTTTGGCTTTTAATTTGAGCTCTTTTGATTGTTACATCAAATGGGGTATCTTTACCTTTACGCAGTATCTGTAAATTGATTGCTGAACCAGGCTTGCCTCTCATTAATTTGACTGCATCATTAAGTGTCATACCTTTTACAGATTTGTCGTCTAGTTTGATAATAAGGTCACCATTTTGTAAACCTGCTTTAAAAGCTGGGGTGTCCTCGATTGGTGATATAACTTTAACAAAACCATCTTCCATTCCCACTTCAATACCTAAGCCACCAAATTCTCCGGCAGTTCCTTGCTGCATATCTTTAAAGTGGTCTTCATCAAGAAACGTTGAATGCGGATCTAATCCTGCAAGCATGCCATTTAAAGCTTCCGTTAGTAGTTTCTTATCTGTTACTTCCTCAACATAATCAGCTTTAATTTTTCCAAATACTTCAGCAAATATTCTTAAATCTTCTACTGGAAGCTTTTTACTTTCCTCTTTTTTGTCAGCAAAAACGGATAGATTGATACTGACCAGGATTCCAAAAAAAATTCCAATTGAGATTAAACTAAAATTCTTAAATCTTTTTTTCATAGCTCACCCTAAATTTTAAAAGACGATTAACATGTACAATAATACATCACATCTTTGTTGAATATTAAACCTTAATGCAAAAAAATAACCTAGATATTAGATTGTGCCCAAAATGCAAGTGGCTTTTTGGAGCTACATGGATTTCTCAGGAATTATGTAATTTCGAATCAGACCTTGAATCAATAAAGTTAGTTCAATCAGACCCTGGAGTATTTGAAGTGTATTGTAAAAAAAATATAATTTTTTCCAGACACGTTGAAAAAGTCTTTATTAATATCGCAATTATCAAACAAAGATTCAGAAATTTAATAGATCCTGAAAGAGACCTTGGGCACACTGACAATGTCAGATAAAGTTAATTTCTTTGATAATTTTTTTGCTGAAAGTGGAGCGTTATCAAAAGCAGTAGAAAATTATCAAATTCGACCTGGACAAGTTGAAATGTCAAAATTTATTGATGAGGCATTACACGCGAATCAATCTGTTGCCATTGAAGCTGGGACAGGGATTGGTAAAACTATTGGTTATCTTATGCCTTTAATTAGGCAAAATAAGAAAATCATTATCTCAACAGCAACAAAAAATCTTCAAGAACAAATGTTGAAGAAAGATTTTCCAATTTTGCAAAAAGCTCTCGGAATAAATTTTAATGTAACTTTATTAAAAGGCCGATCTAATTATTTATGTCATCATCGAATTCAAAATAACCCAAATTTATTTTATTCAAAAAAAGAAGTCTTAGCGTTTAATGATATTGAGCATTTTTTCAAATCATCAAAAACTGGAGACATATCTGAGATTCACGATTTAGAGCTCTCTGGAAATTTATTACATACTGTGACTTCAACAAGTGAAAACTGTTTATTTACTGAATGTAAATATACTAAAGATTGCTTTGTGAATAAGGCAAGAAGAAGAGCACATCAAGCTGAGGTAATAATTGTAAACCACCATTTATTTTTTTCAGATTTTTTTAATGGTAATGATGAGGCCAATAGTTTACTTCCATCTTCTGATGTGATTGTTTTTGATGAGGCACATAATTTAATTGATTTGGCAACACTTTATTCCAGTAAGGTATTTTCATCCTTAAAGCTTAATCGTGTTCTTGATGAATTTATAGGACATTTAAAGAAATCGGTAGTGTCGCTGGATAAATTTTCTAATATTTTTCAGCAGTATAATTTCTTAATTTCTCAGATGATGAATTTTGTGAAAGATGAAAACCGAAGGGTTTCTTTACATAAATTAATTAAATTAGATTTATTTAAAGAAGCAAGTGATAAGTTAGGTGATCTTATTAACAATTTAGTCCTATCCATAACCTCTTTGGGGTTCATAAATAAAGATATTGACAGTTGCGTTAATGAGCTAAAAAGTTTGCATAGTTCATTAAAAGAAATAGCTGAGCCTATACAAGATAAAAATGCACTCTGGTTAGAGAGGTTCAGTCAATCTTTTTCAATTCACATCACTCCAATCGATGTTAAAGGTATTTTTAATGATACGTCAAAACTTGCAAATTCAGTCTTAGTGTTTACATCCGCGACAATCACAACAAATGGAACATTTGACTATTTTAAAGAACTGACTGGTTTGTCAGATATAAAAACTAAAATTTTTGAAAGCCCATTCAATTATAATAAAAATGCAATTCTTCATATTCCATATGATCTTCCTGATCCAAATGCGCATGATTTCTTTTCATCTTTGGTCGATTATATTTATCCAGCGATTAAGCTTAATCAGGGAAGAACGTTAATTTTGACGACCTCATTAAGAGGTATTGATGAAATTGCGGAGTGTATTGCGTCAATTTTAAAAAAAGACACTAATAATCTTAAAATTTTAAAACAAGGTCTTTATCCCAATCATCAATTAATTAGCCAGTTTAGAAAAAGCCTTAACACCGTTCTTATTGGATCATATTCTTTTTGGGAAGGTGTTGATTTAATTGGTGATGACTTAACTTTATTGGTTATTGATAAATTACCTTTTAAGTCACCTGATGATCCTATCGTTGAAGCAAAAATAAGCTTACTTAAAGATAAAAATTTTTTTATGAAAACTCAAATTCCAATAACTACCTTAATGATGAAGCAAGGACTGGGTCGACTAATTCGGGACTATTCTGATAAAGGAGTCGCTATAATTGGGGATAATAGAATTAAAAAAAAATCTTATGGAAAACAAATTTTAAGCTCACTACCCCCATTTAAAATAGTCACCGATTATAATGAGGTCTTAAAGTTCATTGAGGACATGTAATTGAAAATTTTAGCAATTGATACATCAACTTCTATTTTTTCTCTGTGTTTAAAGATAAATAATCATGATGAAATTATTGAATATGAAGCTGGAGTAACTCATTCTAAAATTATTCTTCAGGAAATAAAAAGTATTTTAAAAAAATGTGACTTAGTGATAAGTGATTTGGACACCATAGCATTTTCATCTGGGCCTGGTTCATTCACTGGTATTAGAATTGCTTCTGGTGTTGCATATGGACTTGCATTTCCATATAAAATACCTATTGTTCCAGTCAGTTCTCTTGAGGTGATTGCATCAATGGCCGGCTCAAAATATATCATGTCCACAATTGATGCGCGTATGGATCAAATTTATCTTCAAATTTTCAGAACTAAGGCAAATAAAAAGAATTTTTCTCCACTCACGAAACCTCAAGTTCTGGGGCCATCAGAACTACCTAAATTACCGCAGGAGATACAAAATAATTTGACAATTATTGGGACGGGTTATGAGCTTTATAAAGAACAGTTTAATGACGCATATCATAAGATAGATTTTTTAGCTGTCAATGTTCAAAGAGGATTATCTGCATACGTTGCAAATCTGGCAGATTGTAACATTCCAAAAGAATTCTCACTCAAGGAGATTTTCCCGCAATATGTTCGCAATAGGGTCGCCTATACAATTGAAGAGAGAAAGCTTAATGAAAATCACCGAAAGTGATGCAATTGGTAGTGATTTGAAAGATATTCTGTCCATAGAAATTCAAAATCAGGTTGCATTATGGTCATTAAATAATTTTCAAGAATCATTGACTGCTAGAGATTATTTTAAAGTAATTAAATTGAACAATGAGACTGTCGCTTTTATCATTGCAAAAGTTATGAGCTTTGAATGCGAAATTGTTAATCTTGGAGTAAAAATATCAATGAGAAAAAAAAAATTAGCATCACAATTACTTAATAACCTTATTGATTTTAGTAAAGCGAATAGTATTAAACAAATTTTTTTAGAAGTCAGAGTATCAAATATTGCTGCCATTAATTTATATGATAAATTTAATTTTAGTGAAATAGGTAGCCGACCAAATTACTACATTACAGAACATGGTAAAGAGGATGCACTTATTATGGGAGTAAATTTGTAAATGATTTTCAACGAGAATGACCAATTAAATGAATTAAATTTACTACCGATTTGGGATGTGAGAGCGCCTTCTATGCTTGAATCAAAATTACCAGATTGTAGTGATAATTTTTATATCGTGACAACATTGGAGCTGAATGCAAAAAAAATGTTTTTTATTTATGATCTGGATCACAATGATAAACAAAGCCAAAAGCTTATGTGTAGTATTAACCAATTCTTAAAAACATTGGGTGTTCATAAGGTACGCAAAGATGAGGCTCTTCTAAATTTAAGTGGACATAATGATGCTGTTAAAATTATATTTAGTGACAAGAGCTATGATGACCCCTCATTAATAAAACTTCCCTCTATTCGATCAATGTGTGAAAATTCCGAGTTAAAGAAAAAATTATGGAACACCATTAAAGAAAATTTTAAATTATGAAAGCCAGCCAGTTTTATTTATCAACTTTAAAAGAGGCCCCTCAGGATGCCGAGCTGAAAAGTCATCAATTAATGATAAGAGCGGGATTTATTAAACGTTTAAGTTCGGGTTTGTATAGCTGGATGCCTCTAGGCTTAAGAGTTTTAAAAAAAGTTGAAAATATAATACGCGAGGAGATGAATAAGGCAGGAGGTATTGAGCTTCTAATGCCAGCAATTCAGCCATCAGAGCTATGGAATGAAACGCAAAGATGGGATTTGTTTGGACCGCAGATGCTAAAGATTAAGGATAGGCATGACAATGATTTTTGTTTTGGTCCAACGCACGAGGAGGTGATCACGGATATTGTTAGAAAAGAAATAAAAAGCTATAAACAGCTTCCTGTTAATTTTTATCAGATTCAAACAAAATTTCGAGATGAAATTCGGCCAAGGTTTGGGGTAATGCGGGCTCGGGAATTTCTTATGAAGGACTCTTACTCATTTCATGCAAATGATGAAAGCTTGCAAGAAACTTATAAGGCCATGTTTGAGGCATACAATAGAATTTTTACACAGATAGGTCTTAATTATCGTTCCGTTGCTGCAGATTCTGGTGCAATAGGTGGGGACTCATCCCATGAATTTCATGTGCTTGCAGATTCAGGGGAGGATTTGATTGCCTTTTCTGATCAGTCAGAGTACGCCGCAAATATTGAAAAAGCTACTACGCAAATTCAAGTTAATCCAGAACAAAAAAGTTTACCAACAGCAAAAATTCACACGCCATCAATTTCAACAATTAATAATTTGGTAAGGCATTTTCAATGTAATTTGGATCAAATATTAAAATCTATTGCATTTGTTGCAGATGGAGAATTAGTCATTTGTTTTTTAGCCGGGAATCGGGAAATAAATTTAATTAAATTACAAAAAACATTGGCAGTTAAAAAGTTGCATATGGCAAAAGATGCAGATCTTGAAAAAAATAACTTGTTTCCAGGCTTCATTGGCCCTCAGGGTATTGATCATATTCGACAAATTTTCGATCACTCTGTATTGGCAATGAAAAATATGATCTGTGGTGCGAATGAGTTGGACTATCATCTTAAAGATTTTAATTTTCAACAAACACCATCATGTCATGATATCTCGAATGTGATTGAAGGAGATCTCAGTCCAGATGGTAAAGGTCAATTAAAATTTTGCAGAGGTATTGAAGTAGGACATATTTTTCAGTTGGGAAAAAAATATTCAGAGGCAATGGGTGCAAACTTTTTGGACGAACAGGGAGTTTCACAAATTTTAACCATGGGTTGTTATGGAATTGGAGTCTCTCGCATTGTTGCAGCAGCGGTTGAGCAGAATAATGATGATAACGGTATGATTCTTCCTCAATCGATTGCACCTTTTGAAGTTATAATTATTCCAATTGGAATGAACAAGAGCGATTTAGTAAAAAATGAATGCCTAAAAATTTATCATTCATTAAAAGAAAATAACTTTGATGTATTGTTAGACGATCGAGATTTGAGACCAGGAATCATGTTTGCTGAATCGGATCTGATTGGCATTCCTCATCGAATTGTAGTTGGTGAAAAGAGTCTCAATCTGGGTGAAGTCGAGTATAAGAGAAGAAAAGATCAAGAGGCTTATAATATTAGCCTCAATGATGTTGTTGAAAATTTAAAAAAAGTAACAACAAAAACTATTTAAAAATTTTATATGCATGATATGTTCCGAAATCACCTTCGGAATCGATATATAGAAAAAACAAACCATTGTTTGTATAACCCAAGCCATTAAAGTGATTCTTTGCTCTAAGTTTCAATGATTTAGGGAGTTCAGTGGCACCTTTAAATTTTCCATTTAAATCAAAAGTAAGAAATTTCTTATGATCAACATCAAGTAAGACTAATTCAAATTCATTTTGATTTGTAAAAGCAATGTAATGGTCAGTAATATCGTGATGTTCAACCCCCGCTTTTTCTAAATCCAGCATGATTTCATTTTTAATTTCATTCGTTGCTGCATCAATAACACGAACAACATTACTCTTTTCTTGTTTTGCAAAATACTGGTTATTATTAGCATCATAGGATGGCATAGTTCCAGCGCTACCGAAGGTCTCAGAGAAACCTGAAATAGTTTTTGATTTGTTGGTCAATAAGCCTTGATCATCCAATTCCAATTTAAAAATTCCTGTGTTCGGAAAAAATCCAGCGGCACTAGATATGTTGTAAGTAATTGTTTCTAGAGATTTGGTGTTTTCATTGAAATAAATAGAGCGATTATCAAATCCCGGATTGAATGATTTAAGGTATTTTCCATCCTCAGAATAGACATGTATCTGTGATTTTGAAAAGGGTTCGCCACCTATGGGAGCCAGGCCTCCATCCGCGATGTAATATTTTTTCTCAGCAGGGACAAATGCTACAGTCATTGGCCTTGTGCTAGGTTCTTTTGCTAAAGGTATTTTAAAAGCAAGCTCTGCATTAGCAAAGGGATCAGCGTGCACATTAAAAAAAGTAAATACAGCAAAAATACTCAAAATTAACTTCATAAATTTTTCTCTATTATTTATCAACTATCTCTTTGTCATTGATGTCAGCTCTTTGTTCAATAAACATGGCATCACCATAACTAAAAAAACGATACTCTTTTTGTACCGCATGTCTGTAGGCTGCCATTATAAAGGAATGTCCAGCAAAAGCAGAAACCAGCATTAATAAAGTGCTTTTGGGGAGGTGGAAGTTGGTAAACAAGCTATCCACAACTGTAAAACGATAACCTGGATATATAAAAATATCAGTTTTTTGAAATCCTGTTATTTTCTTCTTGACACTATAGGCTGATTCTAAAGCCCTTAAAACAGTTGTGCCGATTGCGATTACACGACCATTATTTTTTTTTGCTTGCTCTATTTTTTTATATACATTTTCATCAATTAAGAATTCTTCACTATGCATCTTATGATTTTGAATATTCTCTTGTCTAACTGGTTGAAATGTGCCTGACCCCACATGCAGTGTTATGAAGTCATAATCAATTTCTTTTTGCTTTAGATGATCAAAAAAAACATCATCAAAGTGAAGTCCAGCAGTTGGAGCAGCGATCGCACCTTCGTGTTTTGCAAAAATGGTTTGATAGCGATCCAAATCTTCTTCATTATTTTTTCTATTTATATAAGGCGGCAAAGGCAATTGCCCGAATTGATCAATTAACTTATAAACATTAATAGATATCGATAATAAAAACATATTATCTATTCGGGATTGAACCCTAATTTTTGCCGGCCCAACAAGAATCTCAAGACCATCTTTAATTTTTTTTGAGGTTCCAATATGACTTATCACCATGTGCTCATTGATAATTTTTTCAATCAGAATTTCAACTTTGCCACCCGAATTTTTTTCACCAAACAACCTTGCCTTAATCACCTTGGTATTGTTAAAAATAACCAAATCATTTTGTTTTATTGTGTCAATAAAACTTTTAAATTTTTTATCATCAATTTTATTTTGACTAGGGTTTAAGATTAAAAGACGACTATCTGATCTTTCTTCTTTGGGAAACTGTGCAATAAGATTAGGGGGTAAATGATAATTAAATTCTTCAATGTTCATAATAAAAGCTTGCTATAATTTGCATTCTGCCGGGATGGCGGAACTGGTAGACGCACGGGATTCAAAATCCCGCGCTGGCGACAGCGTGAGAGTTCGATTCTCTCTCTCGGCACCATCTAACAAGGGTTTCAAAGCGAAACCCTTTTTTTTATCTTTAATTTTTCGTTTAGCACTCGTTTAGCACTTTCTTACCAATTCGTTTATAATGGATTTGAAGGCACATTATAAGGGATTTGTGGAAAATGCCACAGAAGAGTGACGACACAATACATATCAACGATGGCGACGCTACACTTTTTAAGCGTGGCAGAAGTCCATATTGGTAACTGCGTTATAAAAAGGCTATACGAGGTTGGTATCACAAAAGTTTAGGCACTGAAGATTTAGACGAGGCTACAAAAAAAGCAAAGCAGATACTATCTGATGCTGACTACGAACAAAGGCACGGCACAATTAAAGCACCAACGTCTAAGTTTCGCAGTGTCGCACAACTAACAGAAGATAGACTTAGCAAAAAATCAGATGGAAAAAATAACGCATACCATCAAACACTTGCCATTCGAAAATATCTCATTCCATTTTTTGGCAATACAGCAATCAACAAATTGAATTCTGATGACTTTGAAAATTATGTTGCGTATGTCGCAAAAGAATTAAAGAGAAATCCATCAACTACCAAAACTGCCAATCAACTTCGTGTTGATTCGCTGAAAAAACAAAAAGAAGTAGTAAGTGATAGACTTAAGCAAGAAAAAAAGCGACAAAAAATACAAAAAGCACAAACTGCTTTGAGTAAGGCATACAAAATGCCAACAACTTAAATAATTAAAGCAACTTTAAATGTATTTTTTAATATTTTAACCTGATATTATTTCGAAACAGGAATCTGTTGGTAACGATAATTTAATACCACTCCTCTTCAATTAATAATTGAGACGAGTGTGGTTTTAAATGATATTACCTTACCGATTCGAAATTGATGGCTTACGCACCATTGCTGTTTTAAGCGTCATTCTCTATCACGCCCAAATTGTGGTGTTTGGACATGACTTTTTTA
>JAQCBB010000055.1 GCA_027621535.1 Pseudomonadota bacterium
TCTACAGGATTCGAACCTGTGACCCTCTGCTTAGAAGGCAGATGCTCTATCCAGCTGAGCTAAGAGCGCATTTTCTGATTTTTATCATTACATGTTTGATATTTCTACATTATTATCACTTTTTTTATGAACGATATTCTTGTTAAAGTCCAAAATATGAGCAAATCCTTTGGCGGATTAAAAGCTATTGATAATTGTTCAATTGAAATAAAAAGAAATTCCATCACAGGAATTATTGGACCTAACGGTTCAGGAAAAAGTACCCTTTTTAATTTAATTACTGGAAACTTAAAACCAGATGAAGGTCATATATTTTACAATGGTTCTGATATTACAAACCAAGAGCCATTTGAATTATTCAATTTAGGAATACTTAGAACTTTTCAAATAGCACATGAATTTTCAAACTTAACAGTTATAGAAAATCTTATGATGGTGCCTGGAAATCAATTAGGTGAAAATTTAATTACTTCTATTTTTTTAAGAGACAATTTTAGAAAACAAGAAAATGAAATAAAAGAAAAAGCTTTTGAAGTATTAAAATTTTTAAAAATAGATCACCTTATTAATGAAAAAGCTGGGAACCTTTCAGGTGGACAGAAAAAATTATTAGAACTTGCAAGAACTATGATGGTTGATGCAAAAATTGTATTTCTTGATGAGGTTGGCGCTGGTGTTAACAAGTCTCTTTTAAAAGAGATAAGTGATTCAATTTTAAAACTTTATGAAGAAAGAAAATATACTTTTTGTATTATCGAACATGATATTGATTTTATTACCAGACTATGTGATCCCGTAATTGTTTTAGCGGAAGGAAAAGTCTTATTTGAAGGCACAGCAAGAGAAGTTAAAGAAAACAATGAAGTTATAAATTCATATCTTGGTAAAAATTACTAATGTTTTTTAAAGCGAATAATTTAAGTGGTGGGTATGGAGAGGTAAAAGTAATTGAAAACTGTAATTTTAATGTCAACAGAGGTGAGATTGTATCTATCTTAGGTCCTAATGGGGCTGGTAAATCATCAGCTATGAAAGCGATGCTTGGCATGTTAAAGTTAGAAAGTGGAACTGTAGTTTTAGATGAAAAAGATATTTCTAACTTCAATACACAAGATAGAATTAAACTTGGTATCTCCTTTGTTCCACAAGTGAATAATATTTTTACAGAATTAACAGTTAATGAAAATCTTGAAATGGGAGCATTCACATCTTCAGATGATATAAAAGACAAGATTGAGGAAATGTATGATTTATTTCCTGCTATAAAAGAAAAGAAATATCAATTTGCCGGAGAACTGTCTGGCGGTCAAAGACAACAAGTTGCAATTGCAAGAGCATTAATGAACAACCCTTCTATTTTAATGTTAGACGAACCTACAGCAGGAGTGTCGCCCGTTGTTATGCAAGAAATCTTTGAGCATATAATTCAAATAAAAGAAAAAAATATTGCTATTTTAATGGTTGAACAAAACGCTAACCAAGCATTAAAAATCTCAGACAGAGGTTATATACTTGTAACGGGTCAAAATGCCTACCACGGAACAGGTCAAGAACTTTTAAATGATCCGGAGATTAGAAAAACTTTTTTGGGGGGTTGATGGATTTTTTAAACGCACTGATTTTATTATCAAATTTTGTAATTGTTCCTTCAATAACATATGGTTCACAATTAGCTCTAGGGGCAATAGGTGTAACGCTGATTTATGGAATTTTAAGATTTGCAAATTTTGCTTACGGAGACTTAATGGCTTTTGGAACCATGTGTGTAATTTTATTTACATGGCTTTTGAAATCATGGGGTGTAAACCTAGGTATATTCCCAACAGCATTATTAGCCCTACCCTTTGGTATCACTTTAACCATTATCGTTAGTTTATTTTTCGATAAAACTGTATTTGAGTATTACAGAAATAAAAAAAGTAGTCCTGTAACGTTCATTGTTGTCAGTTTAGGAATTATGTTTGTATTAAATGCGGTTGTACGAATAATTATTGGTCCCAATGACATAGTATTTATGGATGGATCTAGATTTATTATAAGCGCTGTTGATTTTAAGGAAGCTACAGGTCTACTAGAGGGATTAACCATCAAATCAACACAAGTAATTACAATTATAACGACATCTTTAACCTGCTTTCTTCTATTCAATTTTTTAAATAAAACTAAAACTGGAAAATCAATGAGGGCCTATTCAAATAATGAAGATTTAGCTCTTTTATCAGGTATAGACCCAAATAAAATAATTTTGATCACGTGGATTATAGCTTCAATACTAGCAACCATCGCAGGTACGTTATATGGTTTAGACAAAAGCTTCAAACCCTTTACTTATTTTAATAATCTTCTTCCAATATTTGCAGCAACCATAGTTGGAGGTATTGGAAATCCATTAGGCGCATTTTATGGTGGTTTTGTAATTGCTTTTTCAGAGATTGCATTAACCTATGCATACAAAAAATTTATCTTTTACTTATTACCCTTTTCGTCTGACTCTACAAATTTAATTCAGTATATTTCTACTGATTACAAATTTGCAATTTCATTTGCAATATTGGTTGTAGTTTTAATTTTTAAACCCCAAGGAATTTTTAAAGGAAAGGTTATTTAATGAATAATATTGATGCCAAGACATCTTTTACAATTATGGGTTTTTTACTTCTTATTGTCGGCATACTACAATCTTGGGGTGTAGCATTTTCAATTTTAAATTTATGTTTAATTTCTGCCATAATGTCTATGGGCGTAAATATTCAATGGGGTTTCGCTGGTCTTATCAATTTTGGTGTTATGGGATTTTTAGCAATAGGAGGTCTCGCCACAGTGTTAATATCAGTGCCACCTGTTGTTGAGTCTTGGAGCGCAGGAGGATTAGGGATTCTGCTGTCTCTTATATTTTTAATTTTAATTATTTATGCGTGTTTATTTATAAACAAAAGATATTCAAAATATAAATACAAATACCACCTGATATTCGCAATCATTATATTAACCATACCCGTACTCAAATTAATATCTGGTCCTTCTATCAAACTTATAGAGTCAATTAATCCGGCTGCTCAAGGCTATTTAGGTGGACTTGGTTTGCCTATAATATTTTCATGGTTTGTTGGGGGGCTTCTTTCGGCTGCTTTAGCTTTTGTTATAGGTAAAATATGTTTGGGCCTTAGATCGGATTATCTTGCCATATCCACTTTACTAATATCTGGAATTATAGTTTCAGTTATTAAACACGAAGAATGGTTATCAAGAGGTGTTAAAAATGTAATTGGTTTAAAAAGACCCGCTCCATACGAAGTAGATTTACAAAATTCTGAATGGTTTATAAATTTAATTGAAATTATTCATTTTTGGTCACCAACTACAAAAGGAATAATAATCTCCAGCTCCGGAATATTTGTCAAAATTTGTTTTTCAGTTATTTTTTTAATCACACTATTAATTCTTTTATATCTTTCCGAAAGAGCAGTTAATTCTCCTTGGGGGAGAATGATGAGAGCGATTAGAGATAATGAAACTGCTGCCAAAGCAATGGGTAAAAATATCGTTAAACAACAGTTGAATATATTCATGATTGGATCAGCAATAATTGGTTTTGCAGGAGCGATGTTGGTAACATATGATGGTTTATTTACACCATCTAGTTATCAACCATTGAGATATACTTTTTTAATTTGGGTTATGGTTTTATTAGGAGGTAGTGGAAATAATTATGGTGCAATACTTGGTGGGTTTGTAGTTTGGTTTATTTGGATAGAGTCTGCACCAATAGCTCTCTTTTTAATAAATATTTTTACTTTTTTTCTAGAGAACGAAAATATATTTAAAATACATTTAATAGAAAGCGTTCCTTATTTTAGATATCTTATGATGGGGGTTGGTCTTCTTTTGGTGATGAGATATAAACCTGAGGGACTACTACCAGAGAAAAAAATTAAATTTTAAATATCTGGGACAATGATCAATTGTCCCAGATTAAGATCAAAAAATTAAGACTCTATTTATCTTTGAGCAACATTAATAAATTTACCGTTTTCTATACCCTTTTCGATAAATAGACCAAATGCCTCTCCAACATCAGTAAAATTAACATCGGTTGCGCCCTGATAATCAACAGACTTACCTTCTGCTAATAATTTTAGACCTTTAGAAAGCTCGCCTGCCATAATTTTTTCACCAGGACCGTTTGCAACATTCATAATATTTGCAGCGATTGACGATCTGTCAATTGACTCACCTGCTTGCATAGCAAGAATTAATAGAGCGGCAGCATCATAGGACTCGCCAACATAAACAGATGGGTTCACACCATTTTCTTCTGAATATTTAGCAAAAATTTGAGCGCCTTCTCCTAAAGAACCAGGCATTGAACCAAATGAATTATTAAGTGCATTGCCAAAAGTATCAGTTAAAGAGTCACCTATCATTCCATCAGATAATACAAAAGTATCAAATGCACCACTGTCTAAAGAACCTTGAATGATTTGATTCCCACCTTGATCTAGATATCCTAAAACGGCTAATGCATCGCCACCAGCTGAGGAAAGAACACCGACTTCAGCACTATAATCTGCTTTATCACCTTCATGAGCGGTCATAGCCGTAACAGTGATACCGTGTGCTTCAAGAGCAGCTTTGTACACATCCGCCAATCCGACACCATAGTCTGTATTTACATAAGTAATAGCTATACTAGAGATACCTTTGTCTTTTGTAATATCAGCAAGAACTTCACCACCTCTCGCATCAGATGGAGCTGTTCTAAAAAATAGATTGTTGTCATCTAAATCTGTTAAAGCGGGAGAAGTTGCTGAGGGCGATATCATCACTACACCATTTGGAATCGCAACATTAGTAGCAATTGCGCCAGTTACACCGGAACAATCAGCTCCCATAATAGCGACAATACCTTGAGAAATAAGATCTTCGGCAGCTGTAGAAGCGGCAGCTGAATCAACACAAGTTGAGTCTGCTCTTAACGGAATTATATTTGCTCCACCTAAAAGATCACCTGAGTCAGTTGCCTCTTTAAATGCTAATTCAGCACCAGAAGCCATATCCGGAGTTAATGACTCAATAGGTCCTGTAAAACCTAAAATAATTCCAACTTTAATATCTGAAACCTTAGTCTGTTTTTGAGAAAAGAAAAAAGCAGCAACTGCCAAAACAACTAAAGCGCCAATAATTAATATTCTTTGATTTTTCATAAAAAACCTCCAATAATTAAAAAAAAACATATTATAGATTTAGATTTAATAAGACAGTGTAAATTTAAAGGCTTAAGTTAATGAGTCCAAGAAGTTCTTCTCTGATTAGAGAAATTACTAGCATAACTCTTAGGTTTTATTTTTTTTGGTAAAGTCTCAACAACTCTGTAGGCAAAACCATTGCTATTACACCAACTAATAGCATCATCAAGATTAGAGAAAGATAGATTTAATTGTTTTTTAGTATCATTAGAACTATTCCAACCCATTAAAACGTCTTTTTTAAGAGTAGAGTCAAAATTAAATTCTATAATCCATTCTTTAGTCTTTTTAAGACCAGATTGCATATTTGTTTTACAAGGTTTTTTAATTGATACTTTTTGCATAATTAATTGGTCGGGGAGACAGGATTCGAACCTGCGACTTTCTGCTCCCAAAGCAGACACTCTACCAGACTGAGCTACTCCCCGAGTATTGAATATATATACTTTTGTCTTATAAATAGTCAAACGGTAAAAAGATGCAGGTAGTAAAAAAAATAAAGAAAATCTCACTTTCAAAAAGATTTTTTCCTTTTTGGAGATATCAATTTCTCATTAGGAGTGTTAATCAAAAAATCAAACCTTATAAAATCAATCGCGAAATATTAGGTGTTGGCGATGTCGTGTTTGCTCTTTGTTATTCACCTGAAGAGAAAAAATTTTATTTAATTAAACAATTCAGACCTTTTTACTATATCAGAAAAGAAAAATATAAATTTGAACTTGTCGGAGGTTTGGTTGATAAAGGAGAAAATTTAACTCAAGCACTTAAAAGAGAAATAATGGAAGAGATCGGTGTCAAAACATTAAAAATTAAGAAATTAACAAAATATTGTCCAGTACCGGGTTATTCAGATGAAATTGTGAATGTTTACTATGCAGAAGTTAAAAAGATCAAAAGATCACATTTATACAATAAATTCGAAAATGAAGAGATAAAAGTTTCAAAATTAAATCTTTCTCAATTAAAAAAAATAAACTCTAGTGAGCAAGTACAAAACGTACTCACTAAAGTTTCAATTTA